>DATJXK010000303.1:0-24248 GCA_035500235.1 Pseudomonadales bacterium
GGGCGGCCGGTCTGTTTCGCCGCCACTTCAGGATAACGGGACACTTTCAGAATTTTCGATTTCTTGAAAATGGAGGTATAGAATTTCGCGGCTTCTTCGGCCTTATCGTTTAACCAAAGGAAAGTCGTAATTTTTTGCATAGCTAATTTCCTCCCGCTGGTTCTCTTCCAGCGGGAGGAATGGGTTAAGGAGGATACTTTTAGTTGGACTCGCGGTTATTGCGGTTATGGTTTATGCGGTTGCTGGATGAGAACCATCCACATCACACCGAAACGATCGGTGATCATGCCAAAGCGGGGTGAAAAGAAGGTCTTTTCCAGCGGCATTACCACCTGACCACCCTCAGCTAATGCCTTGAAGGCCTTTTCCACTTCGGCCTCGTTGACCAAGGATAATGAAAGGCCAAAGCCCTGGAAGTTGGGCTTACCCGAGTTACGTGCATCGCCCAGCATGATAACTGTCTGTCCGATGCGGAGCTGGGCATGCATCACTTTATTTTCACTGCCGGGCGGCAAACCCGGTGGCGATCCAACAGGACTATCTTTAAACCGGAGCAATACCATTACCTCCGCCCCGAGAGCTTTTTTATAGAATTCGATGGCCTCTTCACAACGCCCTTCGAAATAGAGGTACGGCTGAACCAGACCGACATAACTGGATGCATTCATAATATTAAACTAAATGGTTATATGTTATTTTTCGCGCACAGTCAATACTGCAATAAATATTTAACTATATGGTTAAATTATGCGTGAGTGGCAGATAATTCTATTTGAGGAACAGGCACTCCCGAGACAGGGCATTGGCCGATAATGTGGCGGACTTCCACTTTAGCGCCATGGGGCAGGCCGGGGCATTGCTGGGCAATGGCGACGGCTTCATCCATCGTTTCCACTTGCAGCAGGAAGTAACCGCCAATGGCTTCCTTGGACTCGGCAAACGGACCGTCCGAGATAGTACGGCCATTCTTACCAGAAACAACCCGGCCTTCGATATCCAGCGGGCTGCCGCCGAGGACTTTGCCCTGTTCAGACAGGCGTTTAAACCAGGCCATCCATTGGCTGGCAACCTGTTGCATTTCTTCCGGGGACAGCGTTTTTGACCAGTCCGTACCACGGAAAAGGAGAAGATATTGGTTTTTGTCCGGGGTGCTATCGGTTTGAGATTTCATAATGATCCTTTGGTTAATGGCTTTTGGTCTTTCAATGATATGACGAACGGGCAGCCGTATTCAGGACATCTATTTTGCCTTGGGATTCATTTCCCAAATAGCAAAGGTGTTCTTTTCGGTGTCATTGACAATGGCAAAATAGCCCATTCCCGGCACGGCAGTTTTGGGTTTGCAAACGCTGCCGCCGAGTTTCTCGATTTTAGCTGCGAATTTAGCCACGGAAGGCACGCTGACATAGCTGGTGATGGAATGGTCGGGGTGCATGCGCTTCATGATGGCGCCATCCGGGGCGGCGTCAGCACCGCCGGTATCCATGTGCAGATACTCCGGCATGTTGGGGATGGGATTTATTTTCCAGCCGAACAGCTTATTATAAAAGTTCTTAGCGCGGGCGGTGTCATCGGCCGGGACTTCAAACCAGACGATGGCGGGAGGGGTTTTCTTTGCTTTGCTCATATTTCCTTGGTTTTGTTGATGGTTAATATCGTGCGTTCATGAATAAGACGAACGGGCGATATGATTCAGGACATAGATGAGAACATTTTTTCGGAATTTCGTTCACACGCCAAAAGTCTTTTGGAGAGAAAGGCCTGCTCGGATTTGATTTCCGCCAATTCCAGCGCTTTTTGGAAATGCCTGGCAGCGGCTGACGCGTGATTCGCGCGCAACTCGAATTCACCGAGTACCGCGTGCAGCAAATGGTAGGATTCGAGCGAGGAAAGATTTTTGATACCCTGGACGGCTTCAATACCGGCGCGGGGACCTTCGACTTCGGCCACGGCGACGGCGCGGTTCAAGGCGACGACCGGTGAGTCATCAAACTCCATCAGGCGATCATAGAGGGCCAGGATTTGCCGCCACTCCGTGGAAACATAATCCTTAGCGGTGCAATGGCAGGCCGAAATGCCGGCTTGCAGATGATATTCCGTAATTTGATTCCCCGCCGCTGATTTAGCGAAATGGAGCATGCCTTGAGCGATTATTGGCTGATTCCATTGGGAGCGATCTTGTTCCTGAAGGCGGAGGAGGTTACCTTCGCCGTCAATCCGCGCAGGGAGACGAGCAGTGTTGAGCAGCATGAGAGCGAGGAGGGCATGCGTTTTAGGTTGGTTCCCGGCAGGATGTTGTGCCAGCAGGCTTGCGAGGCGGATAGCCTCCGAGCAAACGTCTTCCCGAACCAGTTTATCCCCGCTGGAGGCTTTATAACCTTCATTAAAGAGCAGATAGACCGATTGCAGGACACCGTCGAGCCGACGGGTGAGTTCCTGGCCGGAAGGGATTTCAAACGGGATTTTGGCTTCACGGATTTTTTGCTTCGCCCGGGTCAACCGTTTGGCAATGGCGGCCTCGGAAGTGAGAAAGGCGCTGCCGATTTCCCTGGGGCTAAAACCGCCGAGTGTTTTCAACGCGAGCGCGACCTGGGCTTCAGGCGGAATAGCCGGATGACAACAAACGAACATCATGCGCAACCGGTCATCGGCGATTTCCTGTTCGGAAACACCGGCTTCTTGCGGCGCGCTTTCGATTAGCCGGATGATTTCAGATTCTTTGTCACGAAAAACTTTTTCCCGGCGGACGACGTCCAGCGCCAGGTTCCGGGACGTGCGCATAATCCACGCCGACGGATTTTCGGGAACACCATAGAACGGCCAGGTTTGCAGCGCCCGCGCCAATGCCTCCTGCACGACATCCTCCGCGAGCGTAAGATGGTCGAGGCCAAAGATGCCTGTCAGGATAGCGACCAACTTTCCGGCTTCATGCCGGAAAAGATGCTCCACCACATGAGCCACCTCGGATGGTTTATTACTGGTATCGGGACTTTCCACTCTTTGGCTTATGTTCTCTTTTGACTATATAACGGCCAAAAAAGGGCGCAAGCCATACGTGGATTAATTCGGGGGAACAGGATAGGCAGCCGGGGCCGGCTTATCTTTTGGCTGATCGGCGGGAACGAAACGTTTTTCTTTCTGGCGGGGATAGTCAAATTTGGCAAACCGGAGCTCCAGGTACGGCAGAAGGTTTTTTTTCATGATCACTGCCAGGGGAACCGCCAGCACAACGGAAGCCACGACATCCGAGAAGTGATGGGATTGGAAAGCGATACGCGACCACGAAACTCCAGCGGCAAAGAGCGCAAGCGCAATCCCCCAGCGGCGGTGCAACAACCACGCTCCTGCCGCCAGCCCGATGGCCATAGCCGCATGGCCGGAAGGAAACGCGCTAAAATCGTATCGGCCGATGACCCAATGGCCATCATGCCAGACGCCATAAAACCCCTGCGGCACATGCGCGGAGGGCCGGGTCCGCCCGGCGAACAGGCGCACAATAATGGCAGCCACGCCAGCGAGTTCGCCGGTAAGTATGACAAAAAAAATCTTCGCGGCTATGCCGGGGCGATGACGTCGCACAAACAAAATGACTAGGAGGATGCCCACCAACGCCGGCACCCATCCTTCGCCAAACTTGGTAAATATCAAAGCATAGGTATGCTGCAGGTGACTATGAACTTTGAGCGCGTCGTCCACCGGGCCGTCCAATGAAAACGACAGAGCAACAGCCAACGCTCCGGCCAGCAGCCAGAGAAGAAGATAGCCGAACTCTTTTCGTGTCATGACCATATCAATCTAAGAGCACAGGAAGTAAAAACAAATTCAATCTAATTACAAAATTGTCATATTCTTGTAAAAATGACGCGATCACGCCATTGCCTCTACGGAACAAAAATAGAATTTTCTGGCCACCCCTTATGAGTTTGTGCTTTGAAGGAATTTCAATTCGGCCTTTGCGCTTTGATATTCCAAAAAGCTCTTGTCGTTGGTGGCAAGGCACTTCTGGAAATAAATCGTTGCGCCCGTTTTGTCACCTGCAATCAGACGTTTCGATGCGGCATAAAAAAAAGCTTCGCAATGCTGATCCGTATCTTTCTGGCGGTCAGTACTTTCGGCCGCTTTCAAAAAGTTTTGTTCGGTTATTTCTCCTGTCAGGAATTGACAGATTATTGGCAGCCATTCCATTTTGATCCCGTTGTTTTGATTCTTCCAATAATTCTGGAGCTCTTCCGTGGCCTTTTCCTGCCGGCCTAATCGCGCCTGAATCAGCCAAAGGCGAAATTCCGCATAATCCTTTGTTTCTGGATCGAATTCATTGACCTGGCGGAAAACCGCCAGCGCATTAGTGAATTGATGCGAATTAGAATAGAAACAGCCCATAACATAGTCAGCTCGCGTATTTTTTGAATTGATCCGAAGGACCTCCTGGCAATCCGCAAAAGCTCCTTCCCCATCACCCTTGTTATATTTTATCACGCTCCGATCAATGAGAGCCCGCACATCTTTGGAGTTCAGTTTTACTGCGGTATTAGCATCTGCCAGGGCGTCATCCAAATTACCCATGGCCCGTTTAGTCAGGCCACGAATAGAATAAGCATCGACATTTTCCGGATTTAATTTGATGGCCTTGTTACAATCAGCCAATGCCTCGGGCAATTGACCTTCACGGCGTTCCAGATCACCGCGGACGGAATAAGCCTCGGCATATGATGGGTTTAATTGAATCGCCTTATTATAATCGATGGATGCGTCATCCCAATCGTGCTTTTGGAATTCAAACAGGCCGCGATCAACATAGAGCACGCAGTTTCTGGGATCCAGCCAGATGGCCGTATTATAATCAGCCAGTGCGAATTGAAAATCCCCGGTTCTCCGTTCGAGAAAAGCGCGGCTGAGATAACTATAACTATATCTTGGCCCCAGTTTGATGGCACGGTTGCAATCGGTGAGGGCATCATCATAATCACCGCGACCCTGCTCCAGAATGCTTCGGAAGGCGTAAGCCCGTGCAAAATTAGGATTTATTTGGAGGGCTTCATGACAATCGGCCAGTGCGCCATCCCAATCGCCTTTCGCAAAACGTAACTGAGCGCGGTTAAGATAGGCCTCCGCACGAGGTGAGAAATCGGACGATGCGTTATAATCAGGGCTCCGCTCCTGATTACCCGGTATGTCAGTAACTGGGGCATACTTGACGGAGAGATCAATCGCTGTATTAAAATCGGCCAGTGCATTAGTAGAATCGCCTTTTTGAGCTTCTAAATTCCCGCGATATGTGTAGCCGATTGCATTGCCTGGCTGCAATTTAATGGCATAGTTGTAATCAAACAAAGCGCCGTCCAAATCTCCAATATTGCGCCTGATGGTGCCTCGAAGCAGGTAGGCGCGGGCAGAACTTGGGTTAGATTTGATGACCTTATTACAATCCGCCAGCGCGCCTGCAAAATCACCCTCGCGCGCTTTCCCCGTGACAGACATCAAATCTTCATTCTCGTCGCAGAAGGCCGGAATGCAGGTAAGAAATAAAAGGGCCAACAGGAAGAGGACTTTGTTCATAAGACCCGCCATTGGCGGCGCGAACTTTAAAGATATTTCCCAATGAGCGGCTTCAAGTCGGCTACGGTTTTCTTCGGCCAGAATTTTTTATCGGTCATGATGGCATGCTTCAACGAAGAATGGCACGGCCAGTTGGGCGCGGAAGGAATTTTAGATATCGCGGCAGTGACGATTTTTTTACTCATATCGGCATTGCGATGGAGATTGCCGATGATCATTTCGAGAGTGACGTGTTCGTCTTCTTTCCAACAATCATAATCGGTGGACATGGCGAGCGTGGCGTAGGCGATTTCCGCTTCGCGGGCGCACTTGGCTTCGCCGAGATTGGTCATACCGATGACGTCGTAACCGGCGCGATGGTTGGTAAGGGATTCGGCACGGGTGCTGAAAGCGGGGCCTTCCATGCAGACGTAAGTGCCCCCGTTATGCGCGGTAGCGCCGCAGTCGCGAGCGGTTTGCAGGAGAATTTTGCGCAGCTCTTCACAAATCGGCTGGGCGAACGCCACGTGCGCAACAATGCCGCGGCCGAAAAACGTGTGATTGAGAGATTGCTTGGTGCGGTCGAAAAACTGGTTAATGAGGACGATATCGCACGGCTTGTACTTTTCCTGGAGGGAACCCACGGCGCTGACGCTGAGAATCCACTGCACGCCGAGTTTCTTCATCGCCCAGATATTGGCGCGATGGTTGAGTTCACTGGGCAGGATGCGATGGCCACGGCCGTGCCGCGCCAGGAAAACGACGTCGCGCCCGGCGAGTTTGCCGGAAAGAAAATCATCCGATGGCGGGCCGAAGGGCGTTTTGACTTTGACCCATTTCTGGCCGGTGAAACCCTCGATATTGTAGAGTCCGGTGCCGCCGATGATGCCGATGCGATGCTGTGCCACACTGACTTTGTAACCGCGAACGCAGCGAATGGCACGAAAAAAATGATAAATTGCCCCGGTTTAACCTGCTTGGCACAATCTCCCGGAGATGCGCGAAACATTCCAGGCATGGGGGGAAAACCTCGAAACCTTTTTTTTGGAGGTCAATTTCGAGGGGCGGCAGGATTTCAAAGCAAAGCTGGCGCGAGGTTTGTTTTTTTTGCTTTCAAAAGTGTTCCATGTGGGCATCAACATTCGCCAGTGGCTTTACAACATGCGGATTTTTCGGGACAAAACCCTGGGGGTGCAGGTGATTGCCATTGGAAATCTCACGGTGGGAGGGACGGGGAAAACGCCGGTGGTAGAGAAATTCGCCCGTGAATTGCGCGACGCCGGGCGCAACGTCGCGATTCTTTCGCGCGGTTATCGCTCCAAACCCAAGCCATTTGCCGTGTGGTTTTTTGATAAGATTTTCTTTCGGGAAGACCAGACGCCCCCGCGTGTGGTGTCGGACGGCAAATCGCTGCTGCTGGATTCCGACATGGCGGGCGATGAGCCGTACATGCTGGCGTCCAACCTGCGCGACGTCGTCGTGCTGGTGGACAAAGACCGCGTGAAAAGCGGGCGTTACGCGATTGAAAAATTTGGCTGCGATACGCTGGTGCTGGACGATGGTTTCCAGTATTGGGACCTGCGGGGACGCCGGCACGACGTGGTTTTGATTGACCGCCAGCAACCGTTTAGCAACGAGCACCTGCTCCCGCGCGGGACGTTGCGCGAACCGCCCTCGCATCTGGCGCGCGCGCAGACGATTTTCATTACGAAGAGCGACGGCAAAACGGCGGAGTTGCGCAAACGCATTGAGGAATTAAATTCGGAAGCTGCGATTATTGAGTGCATTCACAGCCCGCTTTACCTGGAGGACATTTTCACGGGGGAACGGAAAGCACTGGATCTTTTGCAAGGGAAAAAAGTGGCGTCACTGAGCGGCATCGCGCAGCCGGAGAGCTTTGAGCACAGCCTGGTTTCGCTCGGGGCGGAGCTGGTTTATAGCAAGCGTTTTGCGGACCATCACCGGTTCACACAACAGGAAGTCCTGAATGCCATCAACCGCAGCAAGAAGCGACAGGCGGAAGTCATTATTACGACGCAGAAGGACGCGGTGCGTTTCCCGAAAATTGACCGGCGCGACATCCCGATTTACTTCATGCGCGTGGAAATTAAAATCCTGAGCGGCGCTAACGACTTCCAGGATTGCGTCCGGAAAATCTGTTTCAAATGATCATCGCTTACTATTTTGCGCGCGGCCTGATCGCGCTGCTCCAATGGCTGCCGTTGACAACGGTGGCGCGCCTGGGCCGGTTCGGCGGCGCGGTGGCGTTCCATGTGGACGCGCGGCACCGGCGGGTAACACTGGACAATCTTCAACAATGTTTTGGCAGGGAAAAATCGGAGGCGGAAATCCTGACGCTGGCCAAAGAGAATTTTCGCCGGCTCGGGGAAAATTATTGCTGTGCGGTAAAAACCGCCTCGATGAGCGCGGAGGAATTGAAGCCGCATGTCAAATTTATCGGACCGGAACGCATCCAGCCGCCGCGCCGCATGGTCATGGCGATCGGGCATTTTGGGAATTTTGAATTATACGCGCGATTCCAGAACCTTACGCCCGGTTACCAGTGCGCCACGACTTATCGCGCGTTGAAACAGCCGGAGTTGAATTTGCTCATGCAATCGCTGCGCGAAAAATCGGGCTGCCTGTATTTTGAACGCCGCACTGACGGCCCGCTGCTTCGCGCGGCTATGCACAACAATAATATGATGTTGGGGCTGCTCGCCGACCAAAGTTCGCGCGGCCTGCACGGACCGTTCCTTGGGCGTGATTGTGATACCGGGCTGGCGCCGGCAGTGTTTGCCTTACGTTATAATTGCGAACTGTACACGGCGTTTTGCTTCCGCGTGGCCCTGGCCAAGTGGGAGCTGGACCTGGGCGAAAAAATTGAAACGCATGAAAACGGCGAGCCACGCTCGAGCGAAGACATCATGCGCGATGTGAACCGGTCTTTTGAAAAAGCAGTGCGCCGCGACCCGGCCAACTGGTTCTGGGTGCACCGGCGATGGAAAGCGCAAAAAACTCCCGTGAAAACCGGAGAGGAAGGATAAGGAATGGGAGTATCCCCGTCCTTCCCCTCTCCTCCCCGAATTCTGGTGCGGGGAGTTAATTGGCTCGGCGATGCGGTGATGACCACGCCGGCGCTACTGAGACTACGCGAAAAATTTCCTGATTCGCATATCGCCCTGCTGGCGCCGGAGAAATTGAGTGAGCTTTGGCAAAACCATCCGGCGGTGAATGAAGTAATTTCCTTCTCATCTGGCGAAGGTATTTTTGCCGTTGCAAAAAAATTGCGTGCGAGGAAATTCGAGACGGCGCTGGTGCTGCCCAATTCACCGCGGTCGGCGCTGGAAGTTTTTTTGGCGGGAATTCCGGAGCGGATTGGTTATGCGCGCCCCTGGCGGAATTTTTTTCTAACGCGAACTATCGCTACTCGCACGGACGCCGTGAAAATGCATAAGCGGACGGTGGAGGAAATCAATCAGCTCATCGCGCAGAAACCGGAAACGCGAAGCCGGAGGCCAGAGATCCCGAAATCGGCACATCAATCTTACGAGTATCTGCATTTGGCGGCGGCGCTGGACGCGAACCCGGAACCATTGCCACCCAGGTTGTTTGTTATGGTAGAAGAAGTTGAGGTCATTGGAAAAAAGTTTGGGCTGGAGCGCAGCGCTGGTCCGATTTTTGGCCTGAACCCGGGCGCGGAATATGGCCCGGCCAAACGCTGGCCGGTCGAAAAATTTATCGCCGCAGCAAAAGAAATCCAGCAACGCACGAACTGCACGTGGATTTTGTTTGGGGGGAAAAGTGATGCGGCAATTACGGCTCAAATTCAATCGGCCCTAGGCAATGGCGCAGCCGTTCATAATCTGGCCGGAAAAACGTCGTTACGTGAGTTGATGGCGCTGATGAATCTTTGCCGTGTTTTTTTGACGAATGATACCGGCCCGATGCATGTGGCCGCCGCGCTGGGCGTGCCGGTCGTGGCCATTTTCGGCAGCACCTCACCGGAATTGACCGGCCCGCTTTCTTCCGGCGACTTGCATCATTCCATTTTGACTTCGGATGCGCCGTGCTCACCTTGTTTCCTGCGCGAATGTCCGATTGATTTTCGATGCATGAACGGAATCGAAGCAAGTCGCGTGATTCAACGAGTGGTTGAAACTGTAAAACTTTAAGGCTTTAACGTTTCAGCCAAATTTGCTAAGGCTTACCGGTGGAAACGGTCACAAAACTGACGAATGAACTGGTGGAGTCCTACGCGCAGGTAGGCGGCATCAACCATTTGGACGGCAAAAATCTGCCGTCCAAGCGCGCCATTGTGGCCATTACGCAGGATTTGTTGCGGCTGCTGTTCCCGGGATTTTTTGACGAGAAGCCGATCCACTCATCGGAGATCAAGATGGAAACGGCGGCGCTGCTGGACTCGATCTTAGGCAGGCTGGAAGATGAAATCCGCAAAAGCTTCGCCTTCATCACTCCCAAAGATTTGCCAAAAAAAGATATCCCGAAGGCGGCGCATGCGTTGACCGTTGAGTTTCTCGGCACGTTGCCGGCCATCCGCGAAATCCTATGCACAGACGTCAGCGCCGCGTTTGACGGAGATCCCGCAGCGGCCAGCAAGGATGAAATTATTGTATCCTACCCATTCATCGAAGCCATCGCCGTGCAACGCCTGGCGCACGAGCTTTATTTGAAAAACGTGGGCCTGATTCCGCGCATTATGACCGAGTGGGCGCATTCCCGTTCGGGCATGGAAATTCATCCGGGCGCGACGATCGGTTCGCACTTTTTTGTAGACCATTGCACGGGCACTGTGGTGGGCGAAACGGCCATCATTGGCAATCACGTAAAGATGTATCACGGCGTAACGCTGGGGGCGAAGTCCACGAGTGGCGGACAGGCGTTGCGCGGGAAGAAACGGCATCCGACGATCGAGGACAAAGTGACGATTTATCCGGGCGCAACGATTCTGGGCGGCGAGACCGTCATTGGCGCGGGTAGCACGATTGGCGGCAACGTATTTATCATGGACAGCGTCGCGCCAAATTCACTGGTCATTTACGACGGCCTGGACATGCGCGTATTGAATAAGGCGGATAAAAAGACCACGGTGGATTTCCAGATTTGACACACGCTTGTGTCGTCCCTGCCTATTCCGGCGGGGGTTTACGGGCGCCGGGATTCGCTTTTTCAAACCGATAAATGTGGAGGTTTTGTTTCGCCACGTAATTATTTGGATCCACTTTAAGGGCGTGATCAAAGAGGGTCTGGCTGTTTTGCCAATAACCAAGCTGCTGACGCGAGGCAAATGCGCAAGCGGCCAGGACAATCACGGCAGCAATTCCCAATAACAATTCCTTCGCTCGCACCGGAAGAACTTTGCCGGCCAGATCCACCAGCCCCCATATCACCATTATATAAAATCCGATGCTGGCGAGGTAGGTGTAGCGATCGGCAATGGACAGGCGGCCAAGCGAGACAACGCCACATACGGGAAGCAAGACGATCAGAAACCATAACCAGCCGACGGTTACCGCCGGGCAGCGGCGCCAGCAGGCGCAAGCGAGGGCGGAAATACCCAGCAAGACAATCACGGCAAGGAGGAATTGTTCGTATGGAATCGTGGCCGGGCGCAAGTAGAGAAAAGAAAGATTTTCCGGCCAGAGAAGCTTCTCGATGTAACCGAGATAGTTCACGGCGATGCTTTCGATACGATCAAGTAAACCCGTATGCTGGGATGGCAAACCGGGCTGTTGTGCAAACAGCGTGATAATGGCGAAAGCGACAGACAGGGAAAAGAAAGGCAGTTTCTCTTTGAGTAACGGTTTTAGCGATGAAAGGCTGAGACGTTGCAATGGCCAATAATCGAACAACAGCATGACGAATGGCAGTGTCACGAGCATCGGCTTGGCGAGGAGACTGCAGGCAAAGAACATGACGGCGAGCCGGTACGGCCAGGATATTTTAGATTTGTTATCCACGCTGGCGTATTTGGCGTAACAGAGCAGCGCCAATAGTCCGAAGAAGCCGCTCAAAACGTCCTTACGTTCCGAGATCCACGCAACGGATTCCACACGCAAGGGATGGAGCGCGAAGAGTGTGGCGACAAAAAAATTTCGCCAGAAGGAACATGGCTGGGGTGATTTTTCATTACTACGCCGCATGAGCGTTTCCAGCAGCAGAAAGAGGAGGACAGCATTGGCGCAGTGAAGGGCGACATTAACCATGTGCGGTCCGCCGGCATCCAGGCCGAAGACCTGGCAATCGGCCATGTGGGAGAGCCACGTGAGCGGATGCCAGTTGTTTGCCTGCCGATCCACAAACGCCCATTCCAAGCCCTGCCACGTTAGACCTTTTTGGACGACAGGGTTTTGGTAAACGTAATCGTCGTCGTCGTACGCGACGAATTGGTAATGACGCGCCGGCCAGTATACGGCCAGAGTAGCGATGACCAGAAATGCGCACGCAAAAAACCGCCCCCGGCAGGATGAAACAACGTTCACGGCGGAGATTTTGAAAGGGAACGGCAGAATGCCAAGACTATTTAAATGAAGAATGCAAAATGATGAATGATGAATTTTCAGCCAGGCAGACATGCGTCCGCTATTGCGGAATTTAGTTTGAGAAGATACTGGCGTGCAGGTATTCTGTTGCTCGCCTTGCGCGCGTAGCTCAATTGGATAGAGCGTCGGCCTCCGGAGCCAAAGGTTGTGGGTTCAACTCCCGCCGCGCGCACCATGCTTCGCTAAAGCTCCGGCTCGGCAAGCCACTTCAAGATTTGGGTTCTCAAGTAAATATTGAGTGAAATCAAAGTCTATGAAGTAAATCACGACTCTATCGGGCTTCTTAAGGTCGTTGGGAAAATGGGTCAAAACCCAAAGAATACTGAAGCTGTCAGTTTAAGAAGGCGCTGCCAGCAGGCTCACATATTCCACCAGGAGGCGGTACGGAGCAGGCGGTTCAGCGCGGAGGGTTTGGGCAGGGAAATTTCACGCGGTTCAACGGGCGGGGGAGGAGAATTTTGGGGTGCGCCATTTTCAAAGCGCTTTTGCATTTCCTCCAGTTGCGCAAACCGCTCCTGGAATTGGCCGAGTTTGAATTCAGCGCGGCGGATGTAACCGTGGACCAGCTTGTTTTTTTTGCGATCAATGGGGCCCACCGTGCTGTGAATCAATTTGAGGACTTCCACATGGTCTTCAATGAGGGAGAGCATATCCATGTGAAATTTCAGGTGTGAATCGGACACATCCCTGGCCCACGATTTTACCTGCCGGGATTTTTCCGGCAAATTAGCGGCCATTTTTTCCAGCACCTGGACACGGGCCTCAAGCGCCAGGACACGGTTTGACAGTGATGTTCCCGCCTCATTCATAGTTCTGTCCCTTCGCGGGCAAATTACCCGCGGACGCGGATGTTATTTGAAGCGGGCACAGGATAGCAAATAATTCTTACACATCAGATCAATTTTAATTCTCCCAACGTCTCCCGCTTGTCTGATTTGAAGGCGTCGAATTTATTTTGCAGCGCGGCCATGTGATTTTCCGCCAGTTGCAAAATCTTTTTTCCATGTTGTTGGATTAAAGCGGCACCGGCGAATAATGGGTTTTGCGCGATTTCGAGCAATGGCCGGCCGGTGAGTTCCATGTTTTTGAAAAGGTCGGCGGCCAGATCAATGGCCTGATATTCAGCAATTTCGTTTTGGAGATTTTCGAGCCATTGGCGCCGGCCGGCGAGTTCGGTTTCCAAAGCACGGAACTGTTCAGCGCATGAGAGCTTCTCGCGTTCCAGGCGCTGGAAATCCTGGAACTCTGTTTTGTGTTTTTCCAGGAAATGCCCGGCTAAGGCATTCTCCCGGGTGCCGAGCCAGCTTTGGTCATTCGCGGCAGTTTCCTCGAGCGGAATGGTATGGGTTGGTTCTTCGATGGCGAGATCATCGCCGATGATAAGGATGTTTTCGTCGTTCATGATGTTTTATTGTCTTACGTTTCAGTTGGCCGGCGCCTCCCTGGTGTGGGCGCCGGCTGCGCAGGAGGCGAATATCCCATAGACGGTTCAATTCACCAACGGGAACTTGACTCCTAGTTGTTCACGCAGGGCCAGGGAGGATTCCCGGCACCGGATGATGAAATATACAAAACGCCAGCGCTTTATGTTTGACGCGGGCTTGCAAAAGCGAGAGAAATGGGGGCAGACGTGAAATTCAAAGACGTGTTTCCAGTCATCTGCGTGGTGCTGTTGATCATCAGCGAAATCCTCCTCTTCTCTGCGAACCGGCAAAAAAGCGTGGCACAGACCAAACTGAACGAAGCCCAACGGGAGCTTTCCAGTTTAGAAACTGATTTCATTCAATTTACCAATTCCATCATCGCCAACCAGAGTGAAGAGGTGATTCGCATGCGGGCCGAGAACAAGGATTTGCCACGACTGAGGAGCCAGATCGAACAACTGCAGGCAGACAATACGAAAATTTTGCAGGAGCTGAATACAGCCCGGGAAGCGCTGGGAGAGCGGCAGGAGCAATTGCAAGAGATACAAATGCAAACTGAAGAGGATGCCCAAAACCAGCAGGCCCAGGCGCAGGCGGTGGAACAAGCTGTGGCGCAAACGGAGGCCCGGGAACGGAATACCTGCATCGCCAATCTCCGGTTGATTTATGCCGCGAAACAGGCCTGGGCCCTGGAGAAGAACAAAACCGATTCAGATGTGCCCACCGAACAGGATCTGTTGCCTTACTTAAAGGGCGTTTTCCCCGTCTGTCCGGCGGGTGGGACCTATACGATTGGGGCCGTCGGACAGTTACCCACCTGCTCGATTTCGGGGCATGTCCTTCCGCCACAGTAGTCATTGCCTTTCTGCGAGTTATTCACATATTCACTTTTTAAAGGGTGAAGTGACATTTTATCCATCATTTTTGATTTGGCTTTCTGGATTTCTAGCATAAGTTATGCGCTCCATGATTGAGATAGATACCGAACTTTTAAAGGGCATCGCAAACCAGTTGCGAATTCACTCCATCAACGCCACGACTGCGGCGGGCAGCGGCCATCCCACGTCATGCTGCTCGGCGGCGGATCTTGTCGCCGCTTTATTTTTCGGGCACATGAAGTATGACCCGAAGAACCCGCGCTATTACAACAACGACCGCTTCGTGCTTTCCAAAGGCCACGCCGCGCCGTTGCTGTACGCAGCCTGGGCCGAAAACGGTTTCGTACCCGTGAGCGAATTGGTCACGCTCCGCGAATTTACCAGCGAACTGGAAGGCCATCCGACGCCGCGCCTGGCGTTTGCTGATGTCGCCACCGGCTCACTCGGCCAGGGCCTGGGTGTAGGCGTGGGCATGGCACTTTGCGGACGTCTCGACAAACTGGATTATAATACTTACGTCCTGATGGGTGACGGCGAAATCGCGGAAGGCTCCGTCTGGGAAGCGGCGTCGCTGGCAGGATATTACAAGCTGAACAATTTAATCGCGATTGTAGATGCCAATCGCCTCGGCCAAAGCCAGGAGACGGCGTTTGGACATAACATCGGTGTTTACCGCGACCGCTTTGAAGCTTTCGGCTGGCGCGTGGAAGATATTGACGGTCATGACATTGAGGAAATCCTCGAAGTGTTGAGCGGCGTGGGCCTGGATGACAAGCCCCTGGCTATTATCGCCAAGACCTACAAAGGCGCTGGCGTTTCCTTCCTGCAGGATAAAGAAGGCTGGCATGGCAAGCCGTTGAATAAAGAGGAAGCCGCCAAAGCGGTGGCGGAACTCCAACCCTCGGCGAAATCAGGATTAGGCGTGGAAATCGCCAAACCAACTTCTCTGCCGGAGCCCCAAAACGTCGCGCCGGCTAGCTATCCGCCGATTAATTATAAGATTGGTGATTCGGTGGCGACGCGTGAAGCCTATGGCAATGCGCTGTTGCGCATTGGTGATGCGGACAAGCGGGTGGTCGCGCTGGATGGCGATACGAAAAATTCCACGTTTGCCGAAAAATTTATCAAGAAAGATCCGGAACGCGGCTTCGAGTGTTTCATTGCGGAGCAAAACATGGTGGGCGTTTCCATGGGTTTCGCCGCGCGTGGTAAAGTGCCTTTCGCTTCGACATTCGCGTGCTTTTTCAGCCGCGCCTATGACCATATCCGCGTGGCGGGCATTTCGCAGTCCAATGTGAAAATCGTGGGCTCGCACGTGGGCGTGAGCATCGGCGAAGACGGTCCGTCGCAAATGGGTCTCGAAGATTTAGCCATGATGCGCGCAGTCGTCGGCGCAACGGTGCTTTATCCGGCCGATGCAGTCAGCGCCGAAAGGCTCGCCGAGCAAATGGCGCTGGCCAAAGGCATCTTTTATTTGCGCACCTCGCGCCCGAAGACAGCGGTCATTTATAACAATGACGAGTCGTTCCCCATTGGTGGCGCGAAAGTGCTGCGGCAAAATTCCGGGGACAAGGTCACCGTGGTAGCCGCGGGCGTAACGCTGTATGAAGCGTTGAAGGCCGCCGACCAGTTGAAGGGCGAAGGCATTGGCATCACCGTCATTGACGCTTACAGCATCAAGCCGTTGGGCAAAAAGGAAATTCTCGCCGCCGCGCAAAAGACAAACAACACCGTCATCACGGTGGAAGACCATTACACCGAAGGCGGTTTGGGCGACGCTGTGGCTGGTGAATTGAGCGTGGAGGGAGTCAAAGTCCACAAGCTGGCCGTGACTCATCTGGCCCGTTCCGGCAAGCCGGACGAATTGCTTGCATGGTACGGCATTAATGCGGCAGGCATCGTCAAGAAGGTCAAGAGCCTGTAAGGCGGTCGTAGGTTTTACACAAAACCGGCTGAGTCGAAAGATCCAGCCGGTTTTTGCTTTATCCAGGACTGCCTAAATTTCAATCACAGCAATCTCTGGCCGACAATTAAATCGCACGGGCAGCGGAAACCACCCAATGCCGGAAGTTACATAAAGCGGGCCGGATTTTGTTTGATACAACCCGAGGTCATATTCGCCCACGGCAAATGGCCTGACGATCGGCCCATAAAAAGGAATGCGCACCTGGCAGCCATGCGAATGGCCGGCCAGCATCAAATCAAATTTTTCGTCACCCATCCTATTAGCCCACACAGGGTAGTGAAACAGCAGGAGGTTGGTCATCCCCGGCTTGGCCTTAGGCGGAGGGTACCACGGCGTGATCTGCGCGATGCCGATGAGGTTGAGCTTTCCGTTGGCGATGGTGGCTTGTTCGTTCATCAGCCACGCGCCGCCGGTGGCGGCAAAGCACCGGGCAATGTCGATAAAGGAAACTCCGGCGGTATAGTCATGGTTTCCGGGCACACCGTATAAGGGCGATTTGATACCGGAAAGCAGCTTGAGAGCTTCCGGCAAATACTTCGCTTGTTCTATCAAGTCGCCGGTGAAACAAACAAAATCCGGCGAGAGCGAATTGATCATTTCAATAACGGAACGGGTATGGGCGCGATCGCCTTTGTGATGCAGATCACTGAAATGAACAAAGCGGTGCGCAGGCGTGCCATCCGTCAAACGCAGCCGGGTAATTTTTACCCATTCCGGCTCAACCACCCGGGCATCGGCGGCAATGGCGAAGGGCGTTGCCAGCAACGCGGTCATGATAAATTTGCGCCGGCTCAATTTCATATGCTGTAAAAGCCAATAAACACAAGCCAGGCAGGCAGGAAGGGGGCTGGACTCCCTACTTTTGGCACGGTATAGGCTACCTCCCGGGCAGGTTTAAATCTTACATGCACCGAAGTTCGACAACTTTTTTTGCGATTTTACTCATTTGTTTCGCATTCGCGGCAAGGGCGGATGTCTGCGCGATTTGCGGCGAGGAAATTCACGGCACGGCTTATTTTATCACGGACAAAGAGACCGGCCAGCAAGTGGAGGTTTGCTCCAATTGCGAGCAATTGCCCCGCTGCTACATTTGTGGCCTGCCGGTCAAAGACGGCACGCAGTTGCCGGATGGCCGCTGGCTATGCGCCCGTGATGCGAAAACGGCCATGCTGAACCCGGACGATATCCAGCAAACGTTCAGCACCGTACAGGATGATTTGGACAAGATGTATTCCCGTTATACATCGTTTCCGACCAATGTGGATGTCTCCGTCATTGACCAGATTAACGTGGATTCGGTCATGGGCGGCGGCAATGGCTCGGTCGAAAACTCAGATGTGCTGGGTTATACGCAACCATCGGCCGACAGCGGCCAAAAGCGATATAAAATTGGGCTGTTAACCGGCCAAAGCCAGGGGCAACTGGAAGAAGTCTGCGCGCATGAATTGTCGCACGCCTGGGTGGGTGAAAACGTATCGGCAGAACGTCATGCGCGCATCGAACGCGACACAGAGGAAGGCTTTTGCGAAATGATGGGATATCTCTATGTGGTTTCAAAAGGAAATGAAGAGGAAAAAAGGCGCGTTCTGGCGAACACCTACACGCGCGGCCAGGTGGAGCTGTTTATTGACGCAGAACAAGAATATGGTTTTGATGAAATTTTGGACTGGATGCAATACGGAGTGGCGAGCCGGTTGGAAGCAGGGCATTTAGACGAAATCCGTAATGTGAAAATGCCCGCGTCAGGCAGTGCGCCACGTCCGGCTACTTTCATAGCCAAGGCATCACCGCCGCCAACCGCACCGGCTACGATCCAACTCCAGGGCATCATGTGGGGCGGCATGCCCTCGGCCATCATCAACGGGCATTCATTTTTTTCGGGCGATGAGGCCAAAGTAACCGTTGGCCAGGGCAAAGTGGGCATTCGCTGCGTCAATATTGCGCAAAACGCCGTCCGGATTCAGTACGTTGACACGGGCAAAGAAGAGGATTTGCATCTGTTAGGGAAATGATTTCTTCGGTGGCAGTTGCCAAAACGGCAGAATTGAGCAAGATTGAAGCGCAGACTATGGCTGACTCGCCAAAAGTAAAATACTTGAAAGGCCAGTTGCTTCTGGATAGCGGGCAATTGTCCGGGTCATTTTTCCAACGAACAGTGGTGTTGATCTGCCAGCATGACTCGGAAGGCGCTTTCGGCCTGGTATTGAACCGGTCAACGGGAAACAAGGTGGGCGATGTGATCGTCGCGGATTTGCCGGAGGCGCTCAAGGATGCGCAACTTTATCTCGGCGGACCAGTACAGCCGGCGGCATTGAGCTTTTTGCACTCGGACAATTTTATCCCGGACGCGAACGTTTTCCCAAACCTGAACCTTGGCCATTCGCTTGACGATTTGGTGGAAATCGGGGAATCGTTTTCATCGGGAAAGAAAGTGAAAATGTTTGCCGGTTATGCCGGTTGGTCGCCCGGCCAGCTTGAAGACGAAATGAAACGGAAATCGTGGATTACCTTCCCCGCTACACTGGACCTGGTTTTCGAGACACCGTCAGAACAGCTTTGGCGTAAAATTTTGCAGGCCAAAGGCGGTTGGAAAAATAAACTGCTCTCGCAAATGCCGGAAAACCTGTCGTGGAATTGATATGGGAAATGGTATTGCCAATGGTGGCTTTCGACGGCTTCAAAAAGGCCAAAAGAGACTGACGCTGGAATCCTTCGAGAAAAAATACGCTAAAGAGCTCGCTGCCGCTGCGCCGCATCAAAAAGGAGAAGTTTATCAACGGATATGGGACGAGTATAACCGGCAGAAAAACCATAAGCCGTCCGCCGCATCGCTGTGGTGAATCAATTGGCTTCGACGCGCAGCAAGCTGGCGTCTGAATTGGCAGTCATTTTTACATCCTTCAATTGAGCCGGGATTAAACAAAATTGGCCAGCTTCCAGGTTCACAGTATCCGATTCGCTTTGAATTCCGATCTTCCCACGAACAATAGCGAGGATTTGCAATTTGTTTGGCTTGAACGGGCTTTGTGCGCCGGATTTCAATTCGACATGATCAACATGGAACAAGTCATGGCGTACCAACTCGCGTGATTTGTGACGTTCATCGCCGGAAAATTTGGTTTGGACCAGGGGCGGCTCAAAGTCATTAAAATCAATGCTGGCAAGGGATTGCGGCACGTGCAACTCACGCGGTTTGCCGTCCAGTCCTACGCGGTTCCAGTCAAAGACACGGTAAGTGGTATCAGAGTTTTGCTGGATCTCAAAAATCACGAGGCCCGCGCCAATGGCATGGACACGTCCGCTCGGCAGAAACATCGTGTCGCCCGCGCGTACGGGAACGCGGTGAAAGCACTCCGCGACCGTGCCGTCCGCAATTCGCTTTTCAAATTCGGAACGCTTCATTCCGCGCTTCAAGCCCACGTACAATTCCGCCCCGGGCGCGGCGTCGGCGATGTACCACATTTCCGTTTTCGGTTCTCCCTTAAGCTCGGCGGCTTTGTGCGCGGGGGGATGAACCTGGAGGGACAGCTTTTCCCTGGCATCCAGGATTTTGCAAAGGATGGGAAAACGGTTCCCGGCGGCGGGACGGGCATCACCCAGGATTTCCTGCGGGAATTTTTCCATGAGCTGGTGCAGGGTTTGCCCGGCGAATTTGCCATTAGCAACCACGCTTTCATCGTTGGGGCGGTCGGAAATCTCCCAGGATTCGCCGATGAGCTTGCCCGACGGCAATGCCTTCCTGAAAAGCGTTTCGAGTTCGCGTCCACCCCAGACGCGTTCTTTGAAAAGAGGATGGAAAACGAGGGGATAAAACACTTTATCTGGCGACAGCAGCCTGCGGCACCGCATCGGCCTCCGCATTCAACTTTTCGATAAAGCGCCCATGGGCGCGCAGTTTCTCGTAACGTTTTTGCAGCCGTTCCGACACCGGTAACGCCAGTACTTCCTCGAGCTGTTTACGCAGGTGCACCTTTAAATTTTCGGCGGTGAGTGTCGCATCCGTATGGGCGCCGCCCAGCGGCTCGGGAACAATTTCATCCACCAGCTTGAGCTCGAGCAAGTCTTTGGCGGTGATTTTGAGGGCTGCCGCGGCCTTGGCCGCTGCCGCGCGATCCTTCCACAAAATGGCCGCGCAACCTTCCGGGCTAATGACGGAGTAATACGCGTTTTCCATGATGAGAACACGATCGGCCACACCAATGCCCAAGGCTCCGCCGCTGCCGCCTTCGCCGATGACCGCGGCGATAATGGGCACTTCGAACAAAGTCATTTCGCGCAGATTAACGGCAATCGCCTCGGAAATGTGGCGTTCCTCGGCGGCGACCCCAGGATAAGCGCCCGGCGTATCTATAAACGAAATGATGGGCAGGTTGAATTTATTGGCCATCCGCATCAGGCGCAGCGCCTTGCGGTAGCCTTCGGGATGCGCCATGCCGAAATTGCGCAGGATATTTTCTTTGGTATCGCGGCCTTTTTGAATGCCAATGACGACGACGCGATGTTCACCCAATTGGGCAAATCCGCCCACCATGGCATGGTCTTCGGCGAACAACCGATCGCCATGCAACTCGGTGAACCCGGTGAAAATGGTCTTGAGATAGTCCAGCGTGTAAGGCCGGTGAGGATGCCGGGCCAATTGCACGCGCTGCCAGGGCGACAGGTTGGAAAAGATGTGCCGGCGCGTCTCCTCGATTTTCTTTTCGATGAGCTGGATTTCTTCTTCAAAACTGATGCCCAGGGAATGTTTCTCCGGGTGCTGGCGCAGGTCTTCCAGCTTGTGTTGCAGTTCGATGATCGGTTTTTCGAAATCGAGCTGATGTTTCATACCATGAATGTGTAACTGATTTTCAAATTTCAGGCAATGCGTAATCCGTAATCCGATAGATCACAAAAAAAGGGCCGGACTTTCGTCCGGCCACTCATAGTGACGAGGTTTACACGCCGTCACCACGGCGCTCAGAAGGGCGGCGCGACCAACTTGGGGTCGCTGTCCGAGCCGCGCCGCGAGCAAAACCTCTATGCCAACCCTAAACGGACAGCGAAATCTTCTATTTTCTCAGACGCCTGAACCTTCCACCGGGTTCAAAAAAAAGCAAATTATTTTTCGAGGCAATTTTCGGCCATATTTTGAGGGTAAAAATCGAAAGGCCGGACTTTCGTCCGGCCTCTCATAGTGATGAGGTTTATACGCCGTCACTACGGCGCTCAGAAGGGCGGCACGGCTAACTTGGGGGTCGCTGTCCGAGCCGCACCGCGAGCAAAACCTCTCTGCCAACCCTAAACGGACAGCGAAATTTAAAAATCAAATTCATCCTATTTACTCAGACGCCTGCAACCCAATTACGGTTCAAAAAATCCAAAATCTTTTCCAAAAAGACCCGCTCTTTTTTAAGCCCGCTTACAGGGATGACCAAAGTAATAACCATTTAGTTACTAAATTCAGACCCTGATGTCTACAAAAATTTTTGTATTCGTGCGAAGTTTGATTACCTGACCCAATGACGTTTTGCCTTCCGCGTTTAACGTATTTTTTAAAGCAGCTTCTTTGCCCAATCCGGAAACCAGGGCCCAAACGCGCCGAGCCGCCGCAATTGCCTTGAAATTCAAGGAGATTCGATGCGGTGGGGGCTTCGGAGAGTCCGACACGAAGATAAACGGACCATTGCAATTCGCACTTTTTTCGGTTTCCAATCGTGCATTTTGAAAGAGTGAAGCCACATGGCCGTCCTCCCCCATGCCAAGATGAACCAGGTCCAGAATGGGTTGGCCGTTCTCACTTGGCGCGACGCGTGCGATCTCTTCATTAGCCTGGGCGACAGCAGCTTCCGGCGCCAGCTCACCGCGAAGACGATAGATTTGTGATTCGGAGATACCCAGCGGCTGGAACAAAAGATCATCCGCCAATTTGAAATTGCTCTCGGGATCATCAGGCGGAACGCAACGCTCATCTGCCCAAAAAAAGTGTACGTGCTCAAACGGCGTCTTTCGTGCCAATCCCTTTTCTGCCGTCAAAAGGAAAAACTTTTCCGTGATGCGGCCACCAGACAGCGCAACGCAATAAGGCCTGCCCGAACGGCTGGTGGATTCGATTTCGTCCAGCCATGCACTGGCCGCCGCAGCAGCCAGCGCGTCAGGATTTGGAAACTGGAGCAACTCAACGTTTTGCATGGCAATAATTAATGGTTAACAACGACCTCAGTTTTGACCGAATTGGCGATAAAACAATAGTCATGCGCCGAGTGATGCAGTTTTTCCAGATCTGCCGGGGCTGGGGTCTTGTCCCCGCTGAACGCAATTTTGGGATTCAGCGTGACAGTGCTGACCCACATTCTGCCCGCTTCATTTTTGGCCACGACGCCGACGGCTTCGTCTTCGTAGGAATCAATTTGGAAGCCCTGCTTTTGCGCCAGGAAAAGAAACGTCAACATGTGGCAGCTTGAAAGCGACGCTACGAACGCTTCTTCCGGGTCCACATTGGCCGGGTTGGAGTACGGCACGGGTACTACATGTTGCGACGATGTGGCCGGCACGATAACACCACCGTCGAAGGTCCAGGTATGTTCGCGCGAATATTTGCCTTTCAGAAAGTCAGGCGAGTTTCGCGTCCATTTGATAGTTGCTTTGTATTCGGACATAAATTTTTAACTTCAATTCTTACTACTGAAGCACTTTGCGAGGTTTTTTGCAAAACATTCAGGCGTCCAGCCAACGATATCCGAAACCTGCCCATCGCCAATCTCAACCACTCGTAATTTACCGTCCGCCCGCTGAACGATATCAACTGAGAAAAACCGGCTTTTAATCCGCCGCGCACATTCTGAAACGATGCCTGAGATTTCATCATTCATCGAACATGGAACTGAATCTAAGACAAAAAACCGCTTTTCGGTTTGCGGTAAAAAATCTTCAACCTGCCGAACGCAAAAGCCGCCTTCAATCTTACCACGGAATTGGAGCATTTCAGCCGCAACTGTGACAGCTTGTTCCGGCGTGGAAATACGCGAGCCAACGGAAGTTTTCAACGATTTTACATAATCCTTTATGAAATATCCCTTCCAACCGAGCGCGCGAAGCTCGGCTCCAAGGTCTGCATCAGCGGGAAAGATTCGGGTCTCTGGAGTAAATTCGGTAATTAAGGAATACCAATTCGGAAGGTAGTGCGTCGAAAGGTAGGTTTTGACATCACTTAACGGGCATGCGCCAACTTGGGTTATTGCCAAGACAAGCGCTTCATATTCAGTAGATGACAACATCCAGCCGCGATAAATAATTGTGGCATTCGTCGGTAAAGCAGGAAATGGACGGAACGACCCACCTTGGAAGTCTTCCAGAGGGAAAATAGACGCTTCAAATCCAGCGGCTTGCACAGCGGCACATTCTGCAGCGTAAAACTCGTCGCATTTTTTCGTTCGAAGCGGGTCGCTTGGATAGAGAAAATGCACGTTTTTATTTTATCACCAGCGGCTCGCGCCAGGCATGGCCGCTTTGCGCCAGTAAATCGTCAGCGGCAATCGGTCCCCAAGTTCCGGCGGCGTAAAATTCGCGGTTCGTGAGAGGCTTGTTTTCCCAGCCGGCGCGGATGGAATCTACGATCTCCCACGCCGTCTCCACTTCATCGCGGCGGATGAACAACGTGGCATCGCCGGCGATGGCTTCCAGCAACAGCCGCTCGTACGCTTCCGGGGTGTATGCGCCGAATTCCGAGTCATAGCTGAAATGCATACGCACCGGGCGCACGCCCAGGCTCATGCCGGGCACCTTGCCGTTAAAGCGCAACGAGATTCCCTCGTTTGGCTGCAACCGCAGGGTGAGGGCGTTGGGATCCAGTTTGTTCTGGCATTGGGCGGCGAACAGCACGTTGGGAGTGGGGCGAAATTGTACG
>DATJXK010000304.1:0-23244 GCA_035500235.1 Pseudomonadales bacterium
CATTGGCATCGGTGGCAATGGCTCGATCTCAACTCCGGGAAATGCCTTAAACGATGCGCTCCAGGCAGCCATTTGGCAATTGCAAGGCCAGTCCTTGAACAATATTACCTTTAGCGGACCTTTAAACACCGCCGATGTTACCATGTTCATCAATGACGCGATTGCGGCGGCAACCCTGGCCGGCACAACCGACACCAGCGATGCAGCCGGTGCCTTTGGCGTCTATGCGCTGAATATGTACTCAGGTTCACCCAGCCGGAGCCTGGACCAATCCTACGTGCAGCCTGAGCTGGTTCAAATACCCACGCCCGTACCGGAAACCAGCACCGTGTTTGCCGGCGCCCTTTTGCTCGTGCCGCTCGGTGTGAGCGCCCTGCGCCGCATGACTGCTGTCAAGCAGAGCTAAAAGCTTAAAAGAATTAAAACAAAAGCGGGCCGATGATTTCATCGGCCCGCTTTTTTTATTATAGGCGCCTTTACCTTCCGTTTGACACCTGGATTTCCGATAGAAGTTTCTCAATACCCTGTAACGCCCCTGATTCGATACTAAAACACCGCTCGCGCAGATGTTCCGGCACCTTTGCTTCGCGCGGGTTAATGCGAATGAGCGTGCCTCCAAGCCGCTCCGTCACGTCTTCCGACAGGTGACGCACCGTGGGAATGGCTGTGCCCGCCCCCAGTTCAACCACGGCCACCCGCGCCGATCTTTTTTGCAAGCCACCAAGCCATTGGTTTAAGCGCGTGTACTGGCCATTGCTACGGTCAGCGATCCATGTAAAGTCACCGAACATCATGATATTTGGTCGAGCTATTCCCCCACAATGATCGCACTGTGGCAGCGGGCGCAGCGCGCGAAAAATATTTTCATCCACACTCACCTGCGCTTCCGCCGCCTCCCAAATGGCCTGGTGGCACGGTCCAGCACATTGAAAATGATGGATTGAGCCGTGGCATTCGACCACGCGCTCCGGGTCAAACCCCGCCCTTTGGAAATGCCCGTCCACGTTCGAAGTAAAAACAAAATACCCTTCCGGCTTCTTCACGGCCCATTGAAGCAGCGTCGCAAAACCATCATGGGGTACGGTCTTGCGGTAAAGATTCAACCGATGACCGTAAAATGCCCACGCTAAATGTGGGTCGCGCTCGAACCATTCTGGATTAGCGATTTCCGCAAAGCACAAACCCAGCTTCGCCACCACTGGATAAGCCTTCCAAAAACCTTCATTGCCGCGAAAATCCGGCAACCCCGAATCCACCCCAATGCCCGCGCCCGCGGTAATCAACAGCGCATCCGCCGCGCGAATCGCTTCAGCCGCTTGCTGGATGTCATGGGTCATGGTCATAGAGAGTAGAATGTGTCGCTTATTGCGTCGGCAAATAATTCATGAAATCTTGCCCGGTCATTTTTTGCATCGTCTCTTTAGCGGCGTATTTAACAGCCGGATTGGTGTCGTTAAGGAGCGGACAGGCCAGCTCAATCGCTCGCGCATCTGCATGCTGGCCAAGGATGCGTAGTCCAATCAATCTTCCCACGGGCTCGGCATTTTGCAGCAACGGAATCGCCTGTTCGTCCGTAAGGTCATAGTGACCATTGGCATTTCCAAAATATGCCGTCGATATGCCGATGGCCCGGCGGTCTGGTATTTTGAAAAAAGGAAGCAATTCACTATGGTCAATAGGCAAGCTGGTTAATTGGATCACCCGAAGGGCGGATATACGCACGGCTGGATTTGGGTCCAGGAGCATTTTGTGGAATATCGGGGCATTTTTCCCCGCATCCGGGGAATGTGAAATGACCCAGGCCGCTGCTTCGCGCACGTCCGCATCTTTGTCTGACAACAATGGAACCAGCGGCATGATATCAACCGGTTTTTTGCCCGGCTTATCAGCTAGTACATAAATCGCCATCCTCCTTACTTTGGGTTCCGCATTCGTTAGCCACGAAAGTGCCACCGCTTGAATCTGGGGGTCGGAGGTATAAATTTGCTGGTCTAAAATTGAAGCGGCATCTGCCCGAGCCATACGATTTGGGCTCTGCATGGCGGCGATCAATATCGGAATGGCGTCTACGCCAACAGAATTCATGGCACCGAGGGCAATATAACCGTATTTGGAACCCAATGTTTCGGCAAAAACCGGCAGTGCCGGTCCGAAATCCAGGTCATACATGTCCGCAGGCTGGAACGTCCATGTGTCTTTGGCAATCCACCATGACCGGCGTGCAAGCCGCGGAATTTCCCTGGTACATTCAGGCAAGTCCACGTCGGTAGCTTTGGCAAATTGCAACGCTTCATCCGGGTCAAGGATGGGAGTTTCTCTTATGCTTTGATTCAATTGTTCCTGGTCGTTGTCATAGAGACTGGGCGGTATAGATGGCAAACCCCTCTTTTTGCGCATCTCCTCAGTTTTCGCATCCATTTGCGCCAATAATTGCTCCCGCTTTTGCGCGTAACTTTCCGCACGGGCCATGTCGTTGCTGTATATCAGCGGTAATTGTTTCTCATACAGCACCTGTTCCAGCAACGGTTCCGATGCAAGGACATAGAACTGGACTTCCGAGGGCGTGCCGTTAATGGATGAAATGCGCAACGGAAAGACGCAACGGTCACTCGCAAAATGGATTTGGAGCGGATTCAATTCGCCCGCAGCCAGTTTATCCGGGGTCGAAGGTAAACCCGGAAACCATTTACTGAAGTTAATTTTAACCGCCACGAAATAGTAGTGCTCTTTGATATAGCCAGCGATGACATCGAATTTGTCCGGTGGGATATAAAAATGATTGTCATTCAGCCATTTTTCCAATGCGCTGGAATCGTTCGCCTCAAGCACGGCCGTTTCGTAGGCACCCACAGTTTTGATTTCAAGAACTTTGACCGAAGGCTCGGCAGGCTGATCATCTGCTGTGCCTAAAGCTGCGGACTTATACTGTTCCCACTGCGCGTCTAATTTCTTCTTCTGCGTGAACTTGCTCAATTCGTAGAAACATTTCATCGAACCTTCCTGGATCGTCGGCAGGTTTGGTACCGGAATCAGCCAGCCAAACTGGCCCACCGGCCCTTCATATTTAACCTGCAAAATCAGATCCTCCTGGCCCGCATCAAAAACGATGATGGCCTTTTGCGTGGGCTCGTTGATGTCCTTGTGCTTGTCCCAGACAAACTTAGGCGCAACGAATACGCCGTCGGCCCGGCCAATGACCGGCACCAGGACTAAAGAAATAACCGAAACCAGAACGGGCATTATAGTTTTCATAAAACTTGTATGACCACCGCACTCAGGATTCAGACGGATTTGACAGGAAAAGCCTCCCGCAGTTCAGAGAAATAAAAAAGGCCGCCTCCGCTCCTGGCAGCCTAAGCTTCGGTGGAAAATAGATTGAAAGTCCGCAGTTCCCGTCACGCGGATGAATCTAAGAGATACGGGGGAATCCCCCTCCTCCTTTAGCGGTTATTCCGCGCCAGGGCTTTGACTTCAGCTTCCAATGTGTCAAGGCGCTTTGCCAGCAAATCATTTTCCTGCCTCAACGACGCATTGTCGGCTTGCAGCTTCTCATTCAATCCCTGGATGGCCGCCAGCGCCACGCCGCCTTCATCCACACTGGAGATATGTTTATCATCCCCGCCGTTCAAGCCGAAGGCCGCATGGAAATCCTGCGCTACCGGGCCAATGTGTTTTGTCTCCGCTCCCTCATTCTTGTAATTCCATTCCGTCACCGGCAGTGAAATCACCCGGCTCAGCGCGGCTACCGGGTCAATCGGCGTGAAGTTCTCCTTGGCATTGCGGTCGCTGGTGAGTTGCACGCCGGCGGCATAGACATTGTTGGTCACCCGCAAATTGCCGGCGTTGTCCAGCACCATCAGCGTTTTTCCACCGCCGGGATTGAGTTGGGCATCATTATGAATGCCGCCCTGATACCAGGCGAAATCACCGCCCGGGAACGAATTGTCTGTGCGGAAGTAAGTGGTGTAGGACTGCACGCCGATGCCGTATTGCGTGCCCCAGAGGTTAAGCATCTGGCGGCCTGCCCCAGTCCCAAAAAATACGTTGCTGTTAATGTTCAGGGCGTTGTTGTACGTATTGGTGCCGGTGAAAGTCTGGTTAGCGTTGAGAAGTGCCACATTGACTGAGAGCCGTGCATCGGCCAGTGTGCCGCTGGTAATACTGCTGGCATTGAGCGACGTCAACCCGCTGCCATTCCCGCTAAACGTGCCGTTGAAAACACTGGCAGGATTGTTGAAAACGGCCACGCCATTGGCCGTGAACCCGTTCTGGGTGACTACGGGCACAAGAAACGTCAGGGCCGAAGGACTGTTGAGCCAGGTGTCCGGAATGGACACGATGGCGTTGCCATTGGTAGCAAAAATACTGCTGATGACGTCTGCGCGGCCATCTCCGTTCACATCCGCCGTGAGGACGGAGACCTGGTTGGACAAAACGAATGACAGGGTCACGTTCCCGCTACCGTCATTGGTCAGCACAGAAATCGCCCTCGGTCCCTCGCTGTTTGCTCCCGCGCTGGCCACGAGGATGTCCGTTTTTTTATCACCGTTGATGTCCGCAGTGACGACCTGGGCCGGGCCGGCCGCATTGATCAACGCGGTCGAGGTGGCGAAATTTCCCGTACCGTCGTTGAGCAGGACCGAAATCGACTGGCCGGCGCCAAAGGCACCATAATCCGCGGTGGCCAGATCAATACGTCCATCTCCGTTAAAGTCTGCCGCCGCAATCGAAAGCGGGTTGGCGCCCGTGACCGGAGTTGAGCAGAGCACAAAACCGGTCCCGTTATTGTTGGTGAACACCGTGAGATTGCCGGTGGACGGGCTTGCGGAGAGTTGGGAGCAGATGATATCCATCCGGTTGTCACCATTCACATCCGCGGCAATGACGCCCCAGTCATTCGGGCCCGTTCCGGGCAACGTGGCAAAAAATCCGAAACCGGCGTTCCCATTGTTCGTCATCACGATCACGGATGAGCCGCCGATGACGACCACATCCGGTTTGCCGTCGCCGTTGAAATCAGCTGTGGCGAGAGTCTGGACCCCAATGCCGGTGGGAGTAAAGGAAGCGAGGACGATTCGTCCGCTGCCCGAATTGGTAAAGACCGCAACGGCGTTGCTGCTGACCGTGACGACATCCTGTTTTCCGTCACCGTTGACATCGGTAACGCTCGCGACCTGAATCGAAGGGGCGGTGCTATTGGATGACAACAGGCTGAAACCCGAATTTCCATTGTTCGTGAGTACCAGGACCGTGCCCAAATGATCAACGGTGATTAAATCCATTTTACCGTCGCCATTCATATCTCCTACTGCGACGGGTGCCGACGTAGGAAAATAGTAATTTCCAAAAACGAGATTGCCGAAGTTAAGCGATTCGATCCCCGTTCCGTTGAGCGCGCTGAAGAGCACTCCGCTCAATCCCGCGCCGCTGCCGGCAAACGAATTCGAAAGATTGTTAAAAGTCACGGCCCCGGAGAATACCTGGTTGCTGTTGAGCAGGGCGACGGTCGAGGGCAACTGCGCCGTGGAAAGCGTGCCGCTCAATTGCGACGCCGGCAACTGGCCCAGGAGCACGGCGGCATTAAACGCGGTAATCGCATAGGGCACTGGAGTGACATGCTGCCGCGGCGCCAGCGTGGCAAAGGCAGTTGTGCCGTTGGTGCGAACACCGATCTCCAGCCACCGGTCGGAGAGATTGAAAACACTCGCACCGAAGTCCAGCGTGACGGTGAACAGGCCGTTGCTGACCGCCGTGGCGGAATTGGTGAACGGCCCGGCGATAAGGCTTCCGGAAACGTCCGAGGAATCGTAAACCGAAAAGGTTAGGTCATACGTCCCGGTAACCGGGCCAATACTGTCATCAAGCCGGCCCTGATAAGTAAAGGCCGTGCCCGCCAGCGAAAAAGCCGGGCACAACGAGTTGAAAGTCAAAAGCGTCAGCGATACCAGCGCGATAAGGGTGAGTTTCATTTTCATGGTTTTAGTTTGGTTTCCGGTTACGAATGATTGGTTCAGGCAGCAATGCGCCAAAGACAATCCAAGGGTTTCGTCTTCATAAGCGTTTGACAAGAAACGGTTTCCTTTTCCTAATGCTGTCAATCTCCCAGAGTAGCTTTAAATTGTCAAAGCCAAACCAATGGAGAATGCCTCGCGCGAAAAACCTGGAGCCATCTGAACCCGGAGTTATTTCCCCGCCTTTATTTTCCGGATGCAATGGTCATTCGTGTCCGCGATATAAATATTCCCGGAACCATCCACGGCCACGCCGCCCGGGCTGTTGAGTTTGACGCTGGCGCTGTTCGTCGCATCGCCCGGTTCCGGAATAGTCGTGACCACCCCCATAGGCGTGATCTTTCGGATAACATTATTGCCCGTGTCAGCCACGTAAATATTCCCCGCGCTGTCCATGGCCAGGCCCTGGGGATTCCAAAAACGCGCATTGGCGCCCTGGCCATCTACATTGCCGGCATTGCCCGGCAAGCCCGCCAGCGTGGTGACCACGCGATGGGTAATCTTGCGAATCGCGTTATTGGCGCTGTCCGAAACATACACGTCGCCCGCAGCGTCCACCGCCACGGCAAAGGGATTATCAAACCGAGCATCGTTGCCGAAGCCGTCGGCATTACCGGCCGATCCCGCCTGCCCGGCAAACGTATAGACGTCCCCCGCAGGCGTGATCCGGCGGATCGCGTTATTGCTCATGTCTGCCACAAAGATGTCGCCATCCGAGTTATCCACGGCCACGCTCCAGGGATTGCGAAAACGGGCCTTGGAACCGTTGCCATCATTCGCGCCCGGGTGCGCCGCCAGCCCGGCCAGCGTCGAAACCATCCCATCTGGCGTGATTTTGCGAATGGTATTGTTGGCCGTATCAGCCACGTAAACATTGCCGCCGCTGTCCACGGCGATGCCAAACGGCGCCCAGAAGCGCGCCTTCGCACCCTTGCCATCCGCGCTGCCGCGTTCCCGTGCCGAACCCGCCAGCGTCGTGACCATGCCGTCCGGCGTGATTTTCCGGATGACATCGTTCGCCGTGTCAGCCACAAACACATTGCCCGAATAGTCCACCACCACATTATTGGGCAAATGAAACTCAGCCTTCGCTACCGGTCCATTCGTATAGCCCTTGACGCCCGGTTTGCCGGCAAAGGTGCTGATGACCGGCACAATCCCGGGAATTGGCGGTTGAGAAACAACCGGCGGTGTCACGACGGGGTTGGTCGTGGCTGGCGGCGGTTGAGCGGCTGCGACCTGCGGCTTGCGAACTTTCCAGCCTGCCCAAAACAACAAAAATAAAGATATAAAAAATACGATAACCACCGGGACAATTACAAAGGTCTTAGGCAAGGGAGCGCCAGCAGGATCTTTACCATCCCTGATATCATGCAAATCTTTGAGGACATCCCGCATGTCTGCATAGCGATCGCGCAGTTCGCGCGCCATGGCCTGTTCGGCCACAGCTACCAGCCGGTGGTCGGCGGCGGGGTTCACGCTCGTAATCGGTTTCGGCGGTCCGGCGATAATCTTGTTCAGGATTTCCTTCGTGCTCTGCCCTTTGTACGGCGGCTCGCCGGTGAGCATTTCGTAAAGGAGTGCGCCGAAGGAATAAATATCGCAGCGCGTATCTTCGGCATCGCCCGCTGCTACTGCCGGAGACATATATGGCGCCGTGCCTTCGAGCTGGCGGCCTTCCACGTCCACAATCGTGTCGTTGAACAGCGTGCGCGCGAGGCCGAAGTCCGCGAGACAAACCGTGCCGTTCGCACCCACGAGAATGTTCGCCGGCTTAAGGTCGCGATGAATGATGCCGCTGCGATGCGCGAAACTCAGTCCCTCTGCCACCTGCGTGGCAATGTCGAGGATGGTTTCCGTATCAAGGGCTTGGCCCGGCTTGATGCGATTGGCCAGGCTGCCCTTTTCAAAATATGGCATCACGAAATACGGCGCCTCCGGCCTCTCGGAAATTTCGTCTACCGGCACGATGTTCGTGTGCCGCAATTTTTTCAAATGGCCGGCCTCTTTGAGAAAGCGGCGAACGACTTCCTGGTTGGTCACCAGTCCGGACTTCACGAGCTTGACGGCGGCCTCACGGCCGTTTCGCGAATCGCGCGCCAGCAACACAATGCCCATGCCACCCCCGCCAAGAATGCGGAGGACTTCAAAGTGGTCCACGACAGCGAGCAAACCCGGCCGCGTCGGTGGCGCCAGCATCCGCTGCGCGATCAATTCACCCACCGGACCAACAAAAGCGGATACGGGGGCGTTAAATTCCGATGGGTCCTGGGACATGCTCACGCCTTGGCCCCTCCCTTATTAGAAAGTTTTTTCAGGGCTCCGTCGAGCAGCGCTTTCGTTTGCGCATCCAGCCATTTTTGCCCCTGCGTCTTGCGCAAGCCGCGCTGCAAATCAGCGTCCGGCAATTGGGAAATCCGCGCATCCAGCCGGACCAGCGCGGCGGCGATGCTGCTGTAATAAAGCGCCGTGGCAATTTCGCGCGGCAGGCCGCTCTCCGGATGCTCCATGTTCGCCTTGGCGAAGTCTTTGACCATTTGCAAAAGCGGGAGCGGAGGCGTGGGATGATTCAAGAGGTCGGCGAAACTGGATAGCAGAAGCCCTTGTGCTGCAGCCATGGTTTTTAATTGTTCCGCCGTGCGCGGATCCAAACTGCCCAGGTCCATCAACATCGGCGCGGACATTTGGTGCCGGAAAAGCGCCGCCAGTTCGTTGGCGCCCCAGAGCGGGCTGCTCTCATCGCCGGTATGAATGAGCGCAGCCAGCTCGCGCGCGCGGCTTTTGGTGAGCGCCGCCGACGTATCGAACTCAGACATAGCAGCCTTCTGCTTATCTGATACGTACTGTCCGCCCGAATCTTGCATGGTTTTATCCGTTCTTTGACAATCGGTGCAGGAAATCCTTCAATGCCTGCACTTCCACCGCCGTGGCGGCGTCCCGCCCGGCATAATCCTGGATGACATCATCCAGATGCGCCTTGAAAATGCGCTTGCCGCTCAGGAGTGTGTTGGATGCCTCCAGCGGCGACTTCAATCCAAAGCGTTCGACCAGTTGGTCGTAGGGCATTTGGGGTGCGTCATTGAAAAGCGGATCAAGCAAACGGATACGAAACATTTCCCAGATTTGCGAACGGCGCGGCTGGTCTTTGCCGGGTTTGCGGCAATCCGTTTCCATCCGGCGCAACGTTTCTGAGAGCACGGCCCGCGTCCATGCCAAATCAAACTCTTCCGCCGAAGCCGGAGATTCCGGGATCTCCTGCTCTAGCTCTTCGAGTGAAACCGGCGGGTTCTTGACGTCCGCTTTGCTCAAACGGTCCAATACAAAATTCCGCAAACTGGCTTTAAGAAAATCACGGAAGCGCCCGCGCGACTGGTCGGCTTTTTTGAGCCAGCCCTCGCGCAGCAATTTATCGCCGGCAAAATCCTGGAGCAGTTCATCCGCCTGGCTAGAGAGGCCGGGAAACGTGGCGATGAGGAATATTTTGAGCGGATGCCAATAGAGCCGGATAAGCCGGTCCAGGGGCGCCTGTTCCGCGTCCGCCGCCCTGCCTAATTCGGCCCAATCTGTTCGAGGGAAAATCGAACCGGCTGAAGATTCACCACCCATTTCAACCGTCAATGTGCAAATCCGCCGTTTGGCGAGGCAAGCTAATTCGACAAAGGCCCGGGTAAAGGAATGCCGGTCATAACTCAAAAATATGCATGTTGCCACTTGCCGAAACGGTAATGGTGAGTTATTTACAAGTACTAATGAAACGTCTAAGGAGCGTTATATGGTATCTAATCTTGTTCGCTCCCTTGGTGTCTTTAGCTCAAATTGATCCAGTTAAACGTGACCTGATTCAAATCGGTTATAATGGAGCTTTTGAAGGCCGCCAGCCTTTTTCCGGCTACGCTTTCTATTATCACAACGAGCCGGATTTTCTTAAGGAAACGAATTTGACGCTGCGGCTGGCCATCTCGCCAACCTATACGGACAATGAACTGGGCATCGCCAACGCGCTGGGACCAAATACCGACATTGGCATCGGCGTGGCCGGCGGTGCGTTTGCCGATAGCTACAATGAATTTGAAGACGGCACCTATATCCCCCAGCAATCTTTCGATGGCTTTGGCGGTGAAGGATCCATGGCCCTTTACCATCTTTTTGATCCTGGCCGCCTGATCCCGCTGTATTTGGTCGTGCGCGGCACAGTGCATTATTCCACCTATGATAAAGGCAGTGACACCGCCTCCGATTTCCAACTGCCCAATGACCATTTTGACGGCAGCATCCGCGCGGGCCTGCGTTTCGGCGGCGTAGAGCCAACCCTGTTTCCTTCGCTCGCAATGGAGTTGTCTATTTGGTACGAAGGCGACTGGCGCAGTGCCCCGGGTAGTTATGGTTTCGCCAGTGATCCTTACCAATTGAACCCGCAATCGCAGCTATTCTGGAGTGAAGCGGCTTTGTCCTACACATTCCATAACCATCAAAATTTCTACGTCCGTGTCACCGCCGGCACGAGTATAGACGCGGACCGTTTCAGCGCTTATCGCCTGGGGGCTTTCCTACCGTTGGTGGCGGAATTTCCGCTGTCGCTGCCGGGATTTTATTACCAGGAAATTAGCGCCCGGCAGTTTGTCCTGCTGAACGCGAATTACATTATTCCACTCGACAAGAGCAACCGCTGGGACCTGGCGTTCAATGCATCCACCGCCGTAGTGGACTATTTGCCCGGCACAGGACAACCGGGCAATTCGCTCACCGGCGTGGCTGGCGGCATCATGTGGCATTCGAAGGAAGACCACTGGAAAATCATCGTTGATTATGCCCGCGGCATTAACGCTGTCCGTGATAACGGCCAGGAACGTGGCTCCAACAGCATCGGCGTTCTCCTGCAGGTGGACCTCGGCTCGCCGGGCAAGTTGTTCCATCTGACCGAACCTTCGCTCTGGCAGGGATTCCAAAGGATGCTGGATTTAAGACCCTTTAACGATTAATGGCTCAAAACGCCTTGCATTGGGCGGAGATTTTTTTATTATTGGATTGGCGCGGATATGGTGGAATTGGCAGACACGCTACTTTGAGGTGGTAGTGGGGTAACCCGTACAGGTTCAAGTCCTGTTATCCGCACCAACTTTTTCAAACTCCCTCGTTCGGATTACTGTGCTTTGTCTTCAACCTTAATTCGTTCTTCGGCGCTGTTGCAGCGGATTTCCGGCACATACATCGCACCGCCAACGACTGGCAAGGCATGAAATTGTCCGGGGGTCTCGGCACGGAAGTTATATCGGATTTCCCAAATTCCCTGCGGCAGATGGTCAATAAACAGCGCCACCTGGCGGTCGCGCAATTCCTGGTAAACCTCACGTTCCTCCCCCGTATAATCGGAATCATCACCCGATGAGGGCCTGGGCGGAATAATAATAGTAGCGCCAATCGGCAAGCGGCGCGGGCTAATGCCGTTATTGGCTCTTTCGAGGGCGCCAATGGAAACACCGAAAGCCTTCGCGATGGAAGAGAACGACTCGCCGGGTTTGATTTCGTGGACAGTGTTGGTGCCAAAATTTCGTTTTACTGCGCCGGATTTGAGCTGGCGGGCTACAAGATTATCGCCGCTGCGTACTTCCACCGCTTCAAAACCCGCCGGCTTCAGATCCTCAAACATCAGGTAGTCATAATCATTCTTGGCCTCGATGGTTAGGATAGTTTCGACGCGCTCGCCGCTGGTTACCGAATCGCCATCGCCCAGCGGTTCGCGGTCCTCCACGAAGCCCTTGAGCAGCGTCGGACGCGGAACGAGTTTGTAATACTCGCGCTTCACAAAAATTTCGTTTCCGGCAGGCGTGATAGGTTCCTCAGTGCTGAAGAATTTTCCGTTCGCTGAAAAATAAAGCGGGCAACTGCCACTGGTGCGAACGATGCGAATTTCGTTTGTGTCCTGGATAAGTTTAGCATCAATCGCGAACTGGCTGGGCGCGCTGAAAATATCCGCGCCGCTGATTTTGCGCTCAGCTACCTGACTGCCATTCACAAAAATCTGAAATGCCTCGTCGGTTTGCAATTCACCGCTCGCCCGCAGGTAATCATTCAGCGCCAGCACGGCGATAGCGGTATCACGCGTATTGTTCCATTGCGCGCCCCGGCGATTTTTGATGAGCCAGTTGGAGACGGGTTCCACTAGTTGGTTCGTCGGGTCAATAGCCATTAAGGCGCGCAAAGCAAAGGCCGTCGCCTCCACACCGCTGTCCGACCAGCGCCAATAAAAACCATCCTCACCCCAATGCGCCGTGCCCATGACCGTCGGAGCTGCTGCTGCTCCATTATTCCCCATCAGGATAGATTGATCGGGGCGATCATCGCGAATAACGCCGTTCTCCAGATTTTCGATGAGGATATGGGCTTTACCATCGAAACCGTAATCATGCGCGCTCAAGGCCAGTAAGGCGCGCGTATAGGCATTAAGCTGGTCACGGTTTTGCCAAAGATTATTGAAGGCGGCTTGCTGGAATTTGTTGATTTTTGTTTTGGGATTTTTCGACGTCGCCAGCGCATGCAGCATGAATGCCTGCATATCGTAATCGTCCTTCTCCTCCACGAGATGCTTTTCAAGATAACCTTGTCCACGCCGTAAAACGCCGCTCTTGAGTCCCACGCCGCCGGCATCCCGTGCCAGCGAGAGGCCCCATACGACATAGGCCGTCATCCAATGGTCGCTGTCATCCTCCTTCCACCAACCCCAGCCGCCATCGTCATGCTGAAAATCATAAAGACGATTCAAGCTGGCCTGCGTCATTTTATCCATTTCATCAAGACTATGCTTGCCATCTGGATGCGTGACGGAGGCGCTGTTCGTTTCAATGCCGCCAAACACCCGGCCCGCGATGTCTTCCGGTTTCAGTCCGAGATCGTGCAGGGTTTTCTCCGTCACCACGGTCGGCAAAAACCGGCTCATGGTCTGTTCGGTGCAACCGTAGGGGTAATTGATGAGATATGGCAGCGCATCGAGCATTGTCACCGCCATGCTCGGCGTGACTTGCACTGTGAGCGACGTGGAATCCGGCTTGCGTTCCTGCGGCAGAACCAGCATCACAGTCGTGTCGTCACCGCGCGTCTTGCCAGAGTTAGAAATGAATTTCTCAATGCCATGCTCATAGGCGGTAAACGTCTTCTCCATCGCATCGCCATATTCGCCACTCTGCGCGGTGGTTTTTAATTTCACATTACCAGGCGATTTTACCGTTGCCGTCCAATCGGCCCGCGCTTCGCCGTTGGCAGGAACGGTTAAAGTCACCGGGCTATCCGCGTGTTCCACATCCAGGCCGGTGACGTCGAGTGATACTTTGGCTTCCATTGGCTTGTCGGTATTGTTGTTCGCCACGGCCGAAATCGTCACCGTATCACCGACGACAAAAAAGCGCGGCCCTTCGAGTCGGATGATGAGCGGCTGGCGCGTCTGGGTCGTAGCCGTGGCGATACCAAATTGATTGACCGTCGTGACCGCGCGCGCTGTGGCCCGCCAGCTCGTGAGCGAATCGGGATATTTCACTTTCACCGTCGCCTGGCCGTGCTCGTCGGTGATAATGTCCGGCTGCCAAAAAACTGTAGAACGAAAATCACTGCGGACAACGACATTTGGAGTGACGACGCCGGGTGGCTGGACCGCCGGGAACTGGCCCTCGGGCATTTTTGCCTGGGTTAATGCACCCATGGCAGGGACATCCCCCAGTACGGGTGCCTCAGCCGCAGAAGCCATCGGAGCCGCGCCAGGCATTGCCGTAACCGCAACGGCACGTCTCGAATAGTCGAGTCTGTCTTCCGCCATTCCATTAGCCGAGCTGAAATAACTCAAACCGCCGGCGCCACCACCGCCTGCCCCTCCAAAACCAAAACCTTGGTGCAGATCGCGACTGATAAACCTATCTTTGTCAGCTTTTTCAATCTCCTCCATCCGTTCCTTGTCCTTGTCGTTGATCAATTGGTTGTTCCATTCGATGAGATTTACGTAAGGTTTTTGATTCAACGTAGACTGCGTCTGGATTTGCTGGCCGCGCTTGGTTCCAAAGAAAAACTGCCGCGGATCGCCGGCGTAATCATTCTGGATGTAGAAAACGGATTCATCCACCAGGCTCAGCGCCACTTCAGCGGAGACGGGCTTGCCTTCGTCATTGCGCGTCGTGACCGTCAACGTGCCTTCCTCGCGCGGTTCGTATTCGTTGCGGTCAGACTTCACATCCACCGTCAGGAAATTCTTTATCGGCGGCACGACAATTTGCTTTTGGTCGCTGAAAATCTGCCGGCCACTCACGAGCGTTGCGCCCAGGAAAATATTGGGAACATATTTTTCCTCCACGAACAAATTCACCAGCTTGACCATGCCATCCACATGCACGACCTGGTAATCATAGAGATCCTGCCCTTCCACAGTGAACAGCACATACTGGTCAGAGCTCACAGTTGCGAGCATGACCGGCGTAGTTCCGCCGACGCGGAAGGTATCCTTGTCTGCGATGATTTCCACGCCACCACTGCGATAGCCCAAATCCGTGGTACGATTGTTCGCCACCCAGACGGTCGTTTCGGCACTAATCGGCTGAGCCGGACGGTTCGTAGCCATATCACGACCGGCCCACGCGACTCGATAATAGCCCTCACGCTCCGGCGTAAAATTCAGTTCCACCTCGCCATTGGTATCGGTTTTTAAATGCCGCGTAAGGACGTCATCATGCTCATAACCGCGGAATTTCAATTGCCAGTCTTTTTGATCCGGGCGCGCCGGCGCCGGCGGCCAGATATTATTGCGCGCCTGCAACCGTTTGAGTTCATCCCCCTTCACTTCATGACCATCCGGCGCAAGCCAGATTTCATACCAATAATCGCGCGTGAGCCGGACATCGCCCTCCGTTTGCACTGGCTGGTCGTTGGCATCGAGCGCCTTAAAATTCACCGTCACTTTGTCTTCCGGACGATAGAGGTTATGCGCTGGATCAGCATAAATGTAATACGGCTGCTGCGTGACGCGCACCGAGCCGTTGCCGACGATTTCGCGGCGCGAAGCGTCCGTCACGCGCGCTTCGATGTCGTATTCATAATCCTGTCCGGAATTTTGCGGCGTATCGAACGTGAGCGTGGCTTTTCCTGTCGCATCGGTTTTGAGCACGGCGTTAGTGATGACCTGGTCGCCACCGTACCAGCCCCCGCGCCCATAAGGCGAGGCAGTATCCATATCATCGTAAAACCACGGATAATCGCGCGGCTGATGCCAGAAATGCCAGTACGGTTTCTGATGAACGATGACGTTCACATCGGCATTCGCCACCGGGCCGCCAAAATAATAATCCGCCTGGATGGAGACCTCCACGGTATCGCCGAGACGAAATGTTTTCTTCTTCCCATTTTCCTCCGGCGTCTGCACCGCCACCTTGAACTCCGGCAACTTATATTCTTCCAGGCGAAACAACGTCGCGCTGCCAAGTTGCGTCGTGTGGCCTTGGTCCCAGAATTGTACCTGGTACTCGCCCAATGGCATTTGTTCCGTCAAATCAAAGGAACCCCAGGCGCTGCCAAATTCGTTCAATTTGATCGTGTCCGATTTCACTTTTGTGCCACGCGGGTCGGTGATCTCGTATTGAATCGTTAGATTGGCCGGCGTCGAATAAACTGAGCCATCGTAAGTCCGCACAATGAACTTCCAGTTGGCTGTCTCTTTTGGCCGATACGCCGGACGGTCGGTGAATGCGTAAAAGTGGTAATCGCCTAAACTGATTCCATTACCGCCGTACCAGCCCCCATACCCCCCGCTAAATGCCTGTTGGTCGGCCGCTCGCGCTGTCGCAAAAAGCACTTCGCCGGGTTTTTGCTCAACGGAAATGACCACCGCGCCGTTTGTCCCGGTCGTCGCGTCGTAGGATCGGTTATGCCAGCGATTATTGTCCCACCACCCTTGCCAAAGCTTCACCGTCGCATTCGGAATGGGCACGCTGTTAAGCGCGTTACAAAAATAGACCAGCGCCTGGTGCCCGGAATTTCTCAGGACCAGCGCCGCATCCGTTACCAGGATCAATTCCCGCGTGCTTTTGCCGCCGGCCTGGGCTTCAAGCACGTAGGCCCCCGGAGATAATTTTTTGTCCAGGCGCACCACGTCGTTGCTCGGCATATAATCTCCGGCATCGAACACCTTGCGCGTCCAGGTCTTGAGCGCTTTCAGTTTTTCCAGATCGATGCTCTGGAGCCAATCGCGCTGGCCTTGCGAATCCACGGGAAGATCCACCGCCGGGTTCAAATCCACCGGATAAAGCGACAGCTCGATGCGTTTCACGTTCCGCCAATTCATGGAATATTGGATTTCTGAGTCCGGCAGAAAAATACTTCCGACGTTGACGCCGATTTGCGGGGTGGTGATGTTTTCGATTTGAGCTTCCGCCTGGTTCCAATACCGCGATTCGCCCTCTGAATAACTGTTGGTGATCTGCCGAAACAAAACGAGGGCTTTCACATAATCAGGCCGCCATGACCAGTTGCCGTCCTTATCCATCATCGCGTATCCACTTTGCATCATCCATTGTCCATAATTGTAGAGGGCATCATCATAAAACCCGCTCGTTTTACCCGCGTGGATGGCGGCTTCATATTCCTCCGGAATGCGGGCCATCCGGTTCCAATCCCCGCCTTGCTGTTGCAGCGACTTCGCAATCAGATAATGCACGTGGGCCTTGTCCTGGCCGGTCTGCGCAATCCGCGCCGCATTATCAAGAATGTCTATCGGGATGTTATTGCCCCAGCCCCAGTAGTAACGGTTTCCGGATTCGTTTGGCGGTTGCGACATTTTCCAAACGATGTCCAGATAGCGGGTGCGCGCCGTATCTATGTCGCTTTGCCCCGCCCACCAATCCAGCGCTGCCAGATAATAGGGCCATGCCGTGCTCCAATCATTATTGTAACGTCGCATCCAATAATAATCTCCCAGCGATTCCTCGGCTTCCGCCCAAATACGATCATGCTGGTCATCGCGCGTCAGGTCGCGAACTTGTTTTTCCAGGCTGTTACGGGCTTCGTCCAGGTCCGTCGTATCAGGATTTCTGCTCTGGGCAGCGGAACGCCATTGTGTGTCAGCCAGCCGGAAAGCCACCCAGCGCGCCTCACCCGCAGGTAACGACGCTGCATCCATGCCCGCATAAATTTCATGGGCTTTGGCGTAGGAACCATCGGCATAAAACTTCTCGGCAGCGGCTTTATTGGCGACATAATCGGATGACTGGCCCAGGGTGAGGCCTGTAAAGGCGAAGAAAATGGCGAGTATTGGTATTCCCGCAAAGGCCGTAAAACGACGGCAAATAATTGTTTTCATAGGACTCAGGCGGACAACAAAATGTCTCTCATGGCATATTCCACAGCCTCATTCGACGGCAAGGACGGGAAAATGCTCCCGCCTTCGTCACAATTTTTCCGGATAATCCCCGCGCGCAATCAGCTTGCGAATCTCCTCGACGACTAACGGCCTGTCTTCACGATAAGTAACACCGAACCATGGGTCCGGGGTGCGCAGAACTTTTACCCGGGCGCATTTAATGCGGACAGCCTCGTTCACGGCCGAAGGGATATAAAACTCCGATTTTTCCTCTTTGCCATGCTGCTCCAGAAACTTCGTGAATAGCTTGCGCAAACAATCGAACAGTTCCGTGGTGAATCCCCACATATTCATGGAGACGGTCTCATCACCGGTCAGCGCCAGCGCTTTTCCATCTGCCCCGACCGTCTTCGCTCCTCCATGTACATCTACATCACGCTCAATCTTCGTCATCTCGGTCACGCTTTCCAAAAAGCTGTCGGCGTCGGTTTTGCAGACACCGCGTGCCACACTGCCAAACTCCGAAAGCGTATTCCTCAGAACGAATCCGACCATTGCAAAGTCGGGTGTTCCGGAACTCAGATGCTCCGCCAGCACGCGAAAGGAATTCGCGCCGTAAAAATCGTCGGCATTGATGGCTGCGAACGGCTCGCGAATGACGTCCGCTGCCATGAGAATCGCCTGGCCGGTGCCCCAGGGCTTTGTTCGATTGGGTGGCACGGAAAATCCCGGCGGCAATTTGTCCAGTTCCTGGAAGACGTATTCGACCGCGACCTTTTTCTCGAACCGCGCGCCAATGATGGTCTTAAACTGCTCCTCAATGTCGCGACGGATGACGAAGACCACTTTCCCGAAGCCCGCGCGCATCGCGTCATAGATGGAATAGTCAATAATGGTTTCGCCATTCGGTCCCACGGGATCAATTTGTTTGAGGCCACCATAGCGGCTGCCCATGCCGGCGGCCAAAACAAGCAAGGTTGGTTTCGTCATGCGTGAAATTTTACTCTGCCAACTTCGGGATTGCATGAAAGAAATTTCCTGAAAAACTTAGGGCACGCGCCGTGATTAACCCATACCAAAAATTTGTTTCCGCCATTGCCGAAGCTGCTACCCGTGGCCATTCGCTGCCGCTGGGCGGAATTATCAAGCCGAAACATAAAACGCCGGATGCTAACGCGCCGGTCGTCATGCTCGTTTCACCACACCCTGACGATGAGTGCATTACCGGCGGCCTGCCACTGCGGCTCATGCGCGAATCTGGAATGCGCATCGTCAACGTGGCCGTCACCCTGGGCAGCAATGAAAACCGCCGGACAGCCCGCTTGACCGAACTAAAAAACGCCTGCGAGTGGATTGGCTTCGAACTGGAAGAGACCGGCCTGGAACGCATCCTCCCGGCGACGCGCCAATTTGATGCGCAAACCTGGAGCTCCGCCATCAAAACCATCGCCGCGCTAATTACGAAACATAAACCGCGCGCCATTGTCTTTCCGCACGAGCGCGATTGGCACCCCACCCACATCGGCACGCATTTACTGGTCATGGATGCGTTGCGGCGCCTGCCATTGGACTTCAAGACTATCCTCATCGAAACCGAATTCTGGGGCCAACTGCTCACGCCCAATTTAATGGTCGAACTGAGCCCTCACGACGTCGCCGATTTGCTCGCCGCGCTTTCACATCATACCGGCGAGATGAAACGTAACCCGTATCATCTGCGCCTACCATCGTGGTTGCAGGACAATGTGCGCCGCGGCTCGGAACTGGTCGGCGGCAAGGGTGCCACCGCGCCTGATTTCGTTTTCGCCACGCTTTACTGGATCAAAAAATGGCAGAACGGCGGCGTCAAAGAAATGTTCCGCGGCGGAACACAAATCAGCATGAAAGATTCGCCGGGAAGTATTTTGGATTGAACCCCCCGCCCCCCCGGGGGGATTCCGTAGCCTACAATAGCTTACAATAGCCTTCCGCAGGCTTCCGAAACCGAAGTGGCAGAATGTTCGAGTCCGGAACTCAGAAGCCAGAATGAATTCAGCGCGGGCTAAAGCCCGCGAAGATATAGCTCGCCCTCATCCCGGCCTTCTCCCCCAGGAGAAGGAGAATAGCGGGGCCGACGCACCACAAACTCGAACAGCTCATGAATAACCGTCTATGTCAAAGAACCGGCAGAGGCAGGTGATCCTGCCCTTCTCTGTTTTTTACAGAGCGATAGGGATGATAACACAGTGGCGAATTTATTTTGAAAAGATCTTGAATTAATCCATCCGCAAAACAGATGCCGTTTGCAGTTAACATTAACAGATACAACAAGCTGGAGCTTGAACCGAATTCAAAAAATAGCGGTAGTGGCTAACTATAGATTTCGGAGAGGGGATGGTAAAATGCGGTCATGACTGACGAAAAAGTGGTTCAGACCGGCGCGGGTGGCGAGAGCCAACCGAAGTCAACGAAGCAAAAAACAGCGCGGACGATGGTCGGGAAGATTGCGCGGCTGCCTAATGCAATACGGGAAAAGATAAATCGTCGTATTAACAATGGTGAACGGGGATCGGCGATTCTGCCATGGCTCAACGGGCTTCCGGTCGTTAAGAAGATATTGGCAGCATATTTTGGCGGCGTAGCGATTACGGATCGGAATCTTTCTAGCTGGCGGACGACTGGATACAAGCGGTGGCAGGAGAAGCAGGAGTTTGTAAGCGAGTTGAAATCACTAGGGGAGGATGCCACGGATTTTTCGAAGGCGGCAGGCGTTCAACTGGCGCGAGGAACGGCGAGTATTGCGGCGGCCAAGATTATGAAAATGCTTCACGCGATACCACCAGATAGCTGCACCCCGGACGAACTCATCAAGATTGCCTTTGCGATAACAGGCCTGGTCCAAGCGGAACAAAATAACGAGCGGCTGAAGAATGAGAAAACGCGAGTGTACCAGGGGAACGAACGGCTGGTGTTGTCGTGGGACATACATTTGCGTGATTGTGTGGCAACTGCCCAGCGGGTGCTGAATGATGTGATAGCCAAAGAAATCCAAGACTCTGATATTGATAACGCCGAGAAGATAGAGTTGCTGGGGCATCATTTGTTTGGGCACAAGTGGACGGGGAGAGAGGTGGGGAAGGAGGGGGAGCCGGGAGCCGCTACGAACGGAGCTGGCCGGTAACCATATATTTTCGGATATAATTATATTTCACTTATCCTCATTCACTTCACGAAACAGATTCCCGCCAGCCTGGTCAAATAATATGTGGGTACCTCAATGAGAACTTCAGTGTGGTTTTTGACTTTTGAGTTTCTGGCGATATGTCTCATTAGCTGGATTCTTTCGTCGTTGCTGGTTCATTTTGGCATGCGCGATTTATCCAGGGAACCACAGGCATTTACCAGGCTCGTTCTTTTCCCCAATACGTGGATTCTATTTTGCCCCGTTCCATGGCTGATTTATACCGCGCTTTTGTCCCGGCACCATGAGTTGAGCCGTAAAAGGATGCTGCTTTTTCAAAGCACAGTCTTAGTGGCGACGATTTTATTGCTTTGCATCGTCGTCGCCGCTTGCACTCTGCCTTTTATAGCTAACGACAGACCGTTGTCGGGAGATGAGCCTTCTAATAGTATCAATGGGGAGTAATACAATCATTACTATTACAATTATATTCACGCTCATTTACAACCACTTACGCCTGCTCCATTTGACACTCTCCCCGCTTAACGTAATATCGGATTTGTCAGCAGCCTAAGCTCACTTGCCTTCCTGCAAGTCAGCGCGGGGAACCCAAATCCCGGGTAACAACCGGGACGGGGCGTACGCGGTGGCAAACCCATCGCGGGGTCACTTTCAGGACTCAGCCCGTCAGCTAACCTCGTCGGCATCTGGAAGGGCGATCCTCTAGTCCCCGCGGATGCGGGAAAACCACGATCCCCATACGGCCCGAGCCCATTTAGTTGGTTACGGGCGAAACACGCGTCGTGTCCCGGTGCGGCGACCCGCCTTCGCTAAAGCTACGGCGAGGCAAGTATCCGCGCCCGCGTCACGACCACATCGGAGATGAGTTATGAACATGAATTATATGTTTGGGCAGAGTGTGCCTGAGATTCCGTGGTATTGGTTCTCGCCGGTGGTGGTGCTGGTCATCATCGCGTCAGGCTGCGTGCTGATTCGCGAACGCCAGGTGGGCATCGTCGTAAAACGGTTCGCCAAAAACTCGCTGAAACCCGGGCGCCTGGTGGCGCTCGAGGGCGAAGCGGGTTACCAGGCGGATACGCTCGCCCCGGGCCTGCATTTCGGTTACTGGCCGTGGCAATACCGCGTCTTCAAGGCGCGCGTCACGGTAGTGCCGCAGGGCGAAATCGCCCTCGTGCTGGCGGCGGATGGCAACGCGATCCCCGCGGGACGCATCCTAGCCAAAGTCGTGGACAGCGACAACTACCAGGACGCGCGGAAATTCCTGGCCCACGGCGGCGAGAAAGGCCGCCAGCTCGGGATCCTGACCGCAGGAACGTACCGCATCAACACGGCGCTGTTCACCGTCATTACGTCGGAAACAGCGCACTTGCACAGCATGATGCCGGAGCAACTCGAGTTGAAACGCGTCGAGCCGGACATGGTCGGCATCGTCACCACGCTGGATGGCCAGCCCATCGAAGCGGGTGAAATCGCCGGCCCGGCCATCCCCAGCCACGACAACTTCCAGAACGCGCAGGCGTTCCTAAATGGCGGCGGACGACGCGGGTTGCAGGAACAAATCCTGTTGTCCGGCACGTGGAACCTGAACCCCTGGTTTGTCCAGGTGGAGCAGGCGTCCATGGTGCAGATACCGATTGGCTATGTCGGCGTCGTGATCTCATACGTCGGCGGCGCGCACGTGGATGTGAGCGGCCTCGAGTTTAAGCACGGCGACCTGGTGAATGCCGGCCACAAAGGCGTTTGGGTAACGCCCTTGTATCCCGGCAAACATCCGATCAACACCCGGGTGATGAAAGTCGAGCTCGTGCCCACGACAAACATCGTGTTGAACTGGGCCAGCCGCACTGAAGCGCATCATTATGACGAGAAACTCTCGTCCATCACGGTGCGTTCGAAAGACGGCTTCGCGTTCAACCTGGACGTGGCGCAGATCATCCACGTGGGCGCGCTCGACGCGCCCAAGGTCATCTCGCGCGTCGGCTCGATGCAGAACCTGGTGGACCACGTGCTGCAACCGATTGTCGGGAATTATTTCCGCAACTCGGCGCAGGGTTATACGGTGCTCGACTTTTTGAGCGCACGCACCCAGCGGCAGATTGAGGCCACCGAGCACATCCGCAAGGCCATCGGGGCGTACGACGTGCAGGCGATTGACACGCTCATAGGCGATATCAATCCGCCGGCACAACTGATGACGACGCAGACCGACCGGAAGATCGCCGAAGAACAAAAGAAAATGTTCGAGGCGCAGGAACTGGCGCAGCGGCAGCGCCAACAGCTCGTGCGCCAAACGGCCATTGCTGACATCCAGCAACAGGTCGTCGGTGCGGAGCAAGGCGTGAACATCGCCGAGCTCACGGCCAATGCCGGCGTGAAAAAGGCCACCGGCGAAGCCGAGGCGATGCGCCTGCGGGCGCTCGGTGAGGCGGAAGCCATCCGCGCCACCGGCCAGGCCAAGGCCCAGGCCTACCGCGCAGGCGTTGAATCGCTCGGCGCGCAGGGCTATACGGTCATGCAGCTCATGCAGATCGTTGGCGAGCGCAACGTGCGCATCGTGCCGGATGTGGCAGTGACCGGCCAGAACGGCAATACCGGCCTGGTGGACGGCCTGCTCGGCGTGATGCTGCGCGGCCAGAACAACGGTCAGCATAGCGGCCAGCAAGAGCCGAAACAGAACTAGGCACAGAGTGCCTCGCATAGCGGTGCGCCGGAAACGGCGCACCGCT
>DATJXK010000305.1:0-9539 GCA_035500235.1 Pseudomonadales bacterium
CCATCAAACCTCATGCGCGCAATCTGACGGTGAAACCGCACATTCGTTTGTGGAGCGATTCGCGCGCGTCCGGCCATGTCGAAATCGAAGGCTTTTTTGCCAGCAGCGTTCTGCGTCTGTCAGGCTTTACGCACAAATCAGAGAAGCCATTGCCCGAAGAGGAAGAGAAGAAAAAAGTTTTGGAATTGATTGAATCTTCACTGGTGCAGTTCCTGAAAAAAACCTACACGGACTGCCAAGTGACAGTCTCCCCAGCCACGGTGATGAAAGGCTAACTAAGGTAGGGACATCGCACGACACGCGTGTCCTGCGATGTCCGTTTCAGAAGATAGACGCCGCAGCCAGCTCAGTAGGAGCTACATGTTTGTAGCCTCTCAAAAAATGGGAAGCGCATTGGGGCAGTAAACTTTTTTGTCCGGCGCAGCCGCCAACTGAGTGCCCTGAAAGGGCACAGGATATTAGCCCGGGGTAAGCGCGAGTCTGCGAGCGCGCCACCCCGGGTAACGTCACCCACAAATAAGCCGCTGATTGCGAAGCTGCGCGTAAGCGCGAATCTGATTTGCGGCCCATTTTGTTATCAGCAATTGTGCCGGTTCATGGAAAGAACCAAGGCCAACCTCATGGTATCCATTGGCGCGCCTGCCATCCTCGCTTCAGCAAAGGCGCGTGAACAACTAGGAGTCAAGTTTCCCTAACATCATCGTCAAAGACATGTTAAAATGACCGTTGCTACCGCTGTGGTGGCCTGACGTTCTTTGACATGCGGTCCGTTGATGTAGGAGATAATGCCATAATAGCTTTGTTGCCTTCGTTTGCTTCTGTAAAAACTTTTTTGCGTTAATTGGCGAAAGACACGCGTGCCATTCGCGTAAAAGATCCCAAGCCATTGCTAGGTTCGCCACGTTCCACGTGGCTGGACGAGTGGCAAACGAGTACAAGCCCAGGCAACCTTAGGCAAGGCTATGCAAGCCTAGGCAAAGACCTCCCCCCGGGGGTGCAGCGTGCCCGGAGATCACACTCTATCTTATTTTGCACCATGCGAAAACCCCTGTAATTTGTGGTTTCGGAAGGCTACGGAAGGGGTCCCCCATGTAAGAAATAGTACGCTTCAACTACCCAAATCCCTCTTATCGTTAAAGTAGCCCCTGCATGAATATACTATTATGCTTCTCTTCTAACCACTCCGCCATTCCTACGCCTTCGTCGGTGGTTCATCCGTTACTGGATTTGAGCGATACTGTATGACGCGGACCTTTTCCAGCGTCACCAGACCGCCCTTAATCATTTCATCCAGGACGGGGAGGAGGCTGTTGATTTTTTCCTCGGTATCCACGATCTCAATGACCAGCGGCAAATCGTAGGAGAGCCGAAGGATTTTCGTCGTGTGCAGGTGGCTGGATTTGCCGAAGCCCATCGGCCCGCGCAGGACCGTGGCGCCGGCCAGGTGCATCTCGCGCGCCTTGAGGACGATGGCTTCGTAGAGAGGTTTGTGCTGCCAGCGATCGCTTTCGCCGATAAAAATCCGCAGCAACATGGCTTCGTGCGGGAGTTCCATATCAATTTCCTTTCGTTGAATTCAAACACATGGCGGCAATATAACCCAGCCACGCGGCCAGCAGGCACAGGACGAACGAGCCGACAATATTGAAGGCCGCATAGCGCCACTCACCGTCGCGCATCAGGTTCAAGGTTTGCAAACTGAACGACGAAAAGGTGGTATATCCGCCGCAAATGCCAGTCATAAAAAAGAGCCGGGCATTGGGTGAAACCAGCCATCGTCCCTCCGTGGCCGTGAGGGTGCCAAAAAAGGCAATGAGAAAAGACCCGGTGACGTTAATGACGAGCGTGCCCATGGGAAACGTGACAAACCAGGTGGATATCACTCCATTCAACCAATATCGCATCATGGTTCCCAGTGCGCCGCCTAAACCGAGCCAAAGATATGTGAGAAATGTTGGCATAAAATTCCTACCGACAATTTTTGTTCCGGTAGGAGTTATCAGCCGAAGATGAACACGTGTGCGTGACGGCGGTTCTCCCTTGCGGGATGGCAAACTCCATTGCCTCAGAAGATTTTAATGTGCAAGGCGGCGAACACAACAAGATTTTTAGCCCGGAATATAACCTGAGCCTGTATTTGTTTCGTGTTGCGTGTTGCGTCAAGTATGACCGGACGATGGACTCAGAGGCAGGCGGCCAACAATTTTTGAATTGAACCTTTGCCGCTGTTTCAGCGTCTGTTAGGTTGCAACAATTGTAAACGCAATGCGCGCAATTTTGTTTTTGATCCGCCTGACCGTCATGGCCGCCGTCCTCGCTGTGGGATTGCCGGTGGTGAAAGCGGTGTCTTTCAACGGCCAGTATTATGTGCCGCTGGCGGAGTTTGCGCGGGCTAATGGATTTTCCATGGCGAGCGTGAGGCGCGGCGAAGAGGTGGTTTTGGTGAGCAAAGGCGGTGCGCGCCTGGTTTTCGACGTCAATTCCGCCCAGGCGCAAATCGCGGGAGTGAATGTGCGGCTGTCATTTCCGGTAGCCGCCGACCACGGGCAATTGCTCGTCTCGCAACTCGACATTGATACGGCACTTCGCCCGTTGATTTATGCGCAGAAGCCTTCAGCCCGAAGAATTACGACCATCTGCATCGACCCGGGCCACGGCGGGAAGGACCCGGGCAACCGCGTGGGCGGCGGCATTTGGGGCCACAGCGAAAAGACCTACACGCTGGCGCTGGCGATGGAATTGCAAAAGCAACTGCAACGCGCGGGTTTTCGCGTGATCCTGACGCGCAGCCGGGATGCTTATGTGGATTTGCCGGCGCGCCCGGCCACTGCGAACAGCGCAGGGGCGGATTTGTTCATCAGTTTGCATTTCAACGCTACGCCGGTGGACAAGGCGGATATTTCCGGGCCGGAGACGTATTGCATCACCCCCGTTGGCGCGCCGTCATCGAATGCCCACGGCGAGAGCGGAGAGTTTAGCGCCACGGCGGGCCTGGGGCCGACGACGGCCAATCGTGATGAGAACAAGAGCCTGTTGCTGGCTTATGTCATGGAGAAATCGCTCGTGCTGAACCTGCATGCGAACGACCGCGGAGTGCGGCGCGCCCGGTTCGCCGTGCTGCGCGATGCGACAATGCCGGCGATTTTGATTGAAGGTGGTTATATGACGCACCCGGTGGAAGGCAAAAAGATTTTTGATTCTACCTACCGCAGCGAATTGGCGGCGGCGATTGTGAAGGGCGTGCTGGCTTACCAGAAAGCGATGGCGCCTCCGGTTTTGCATCCGTCCACGCCACCGAATAGACTTCCCCCGAGCCATGTTTCGCCCCTGCATTGATTTACACGAAGGCAAGGTGAAGCAGATTGTCGGCGGCACGCTTGGTGCGCCGTCGGATTTGCGCACGAACTTTGTGTCGGAGAAACCGTCAGCGTGGTTCGCGGAACTGTACAAGCGGGACGGGCTGGCTGGCGGCCACGTGATTATGCTTGGGCCGGGAAATGAAAATGCGGCGCGTTCGGCGCTGGGGGCGTTTCGCGGAGGCATGCATGTCGGGGGCGGAATCAATTCCCAAAACGCCCGGGGCTGGCTGGATGCGGGCGCATCCCACGTGATTGTCACGAGTTGGGTCTTTCGCGAAGGACGCGTGGATTGGGAACGGCTTGAGGAACTGGTCAAGGCCATCGGCATAGACAAACTGGTAATGGATTTGAGCTGTCGCAAGCGCGGGGAAAATTACTTTGTCGTTACCGACCGTTGGCAGAAGTTTACCGAGCTGATCGTGAACGAGGAAACGCTCCAGAAATTTTCCGGATACTGCGCGGAGTTTTTGGTCCATGCCGTGGATGTAGAAGGTTTGTGCAACGGCATTGACCGTGACCTGGTGGCCAAGTTGGGGAAATGGACGCCAATTCCAATGACCTATGCCGGCGGCGCGAGCTCGATTTCTGATTTGGCCGAGGTCACTAAATTAGGCGAGGGCAGGGTGGATCTAACCATCGGCTCGGCGCTGGATATCTTTGGCGGAAGCGGTGTGAAATACGAGGATTGCGTAAAATTCAACCGCGATCACGGCGTCACGTAATTGGCCACGGTTGGCGTCAGCGGTGGCAGGTTGAATCCTCCGGCAAAATTGGTATCGAATGCCCATTTGCGCGTCGGCGCGGTGTAATAATTTCCAGTTTGCTGCCAGCAATTCGTTGCGTATTTGCTTGGAAAGAGGGCGACGATTGAGCCATTGTACCAGAACGTAGCACTGCTCCAGTTTTCCAGCAGACGAAAATAATTTTCCACACCGCCGCTATAACCATTGGCAGTGCTTGCCGCATTATTTGTTGATGGGACAATACCTGCGATGCAGGCGGCATTAATTTCTGTAGTCGTAACCGTCGGGCCTCCGCTGGTATCGGTACTGGTATGTGAAGTCGAGCTATTGGCGTCAGCCCAGTTATCAGATAAAACAGAAATCGAGTCTGCTATAAGCGCTGCAGGTTCGGTGTAAACGACGCTTGGAGAATCAATGGATGAGCCAAAGGCGTTCATGACATTATAGTCGCCCTGGATATACAAGGGTTGGGCAGTAGCAAGGGTAAAACCGTAAGGCTCTGATGACGGCAGCATGCGTGCGCCATTCACGACTCGTATAGCGGGGAGAATCGTGGATGTCTGCGGAACCGCATTGTAAATATAGATGCTGTCTATAGGACGCCCGTTGTGAACCTGGCTCAAGTAATTATAAGCACTGCCGCCATTGACCGCTGAATTGGTAAGCCATTTATTGAGTTTTACGAGGTCCAGTTGGACGGCCTGAACGGCCTTTGGCGGACCAGAGCCTCCATGCCAGCCCTCGCGCCAGTCCCAAAACAGAACGTTCGTTACAAAGGAATAACCGGCGTATTTGACATTGGTAATGCTATAAACTCCAGTAGCGTATGCGATGCAATTGGTCCAGCCTCCAGTCTTTAAGGTGTAAAAGTCGTTGGTGATCCATGTCAGATAATTTGGCGCATTCAAAGGATCTTGATAATAGAGGAACAGGTTAGTACCGGTTGGCACGCCGCCCCAATTGGTGCCGGTCGGAGTATTAGTCAAATACAGGTCGGCTCTATTCGCAAAATAGACCGACCCGGATAGCGAATAGGCTGGTGCTGTGCCCATGGCATAATTGACGGGCGGAATATTAATGAGGCTTTCAGCATAGGCGGAAGCTGAGTTTGTGCCGGCAAGAAGGATTGCCAACGGAGCGTTGCCGGAGGTGGGTTGATTGGGCAGGGAGTAAGTCGATAGTCCGCTGCCGGTATATCCGGGGCAAAAGGGATCCCTGGTAGAATTGGTGGCCATTCCGACGGCGGAAACGGTTGAGGCAAATGTAATGGACGTTGACCCACTCCAAAGGCCGCCGTTGGAGAAGACTGGGCCTCTAATGTTTAAAGTTTGCGCTGCGGCAAATTCCAAATTCAGATTATAAAAAATGGCAAATTCGAAAAGCGGCATTTCTGGAGTGAAGCGAAAGTATTGTTGAGGATTTGAAGCCGGCAAGCGAAGCCAATCATATGACCCGTTATACGACCAAAAATTTGTGAGGTCGGCCCAGATTGTCGGACGCGATAAGTTGGTTGTCGTTTGCGGGAGTAATAGTACGGGAGAACCATTCAACTCACCGATGAAGTCGTTGGTCTGCGTCAGGGTAACGTAACCGCCATCGTAAGAGATTCCCAAGATAGATTGGCACAGAGCTGTTGAGCGAAACAACAGCACAAGCGCGATAATCCATGGGACAAATTTTTTCATTGGGCGACCATTTGTCAGCGATTTTCATGCCCTTTGGCACACCAATATCACAGGTAAATATCGGTGCTTTAATGATTTATTTAAATGAAATGCAGGGGCGCAGGGTCAATCGTCGTCATCTACCTGTTTGACGAATTGCGCGGGGTAGGGCGTTTGCGGGCCTTTGGCGGCGCGCCAGAGGATGTGGTTGAACAGGTCTTCCGGACACTGATCTTCTTTGTCCAGCGGGAGCTTCGCGGAAACCACGGCGTCGTTGCGCAATGTTTCATTGCGGATCTTTTTTGGCTTTGGATTCATTTCATCCAGCGGAATATTATTGGTTACGGCATCGTAAGGCGTGAAGTCAGGCGTGTCCGTGAAGCAATCAAACATCGGCGTGGCGGTGGCATCCATTTGGGTCATCGGCGGAAGACCTAAAATCAATTCGATCGTGCGCAGCAGGCTGGTGGTGTTGTACTGAGTGTTTACGACAGCATGCCGTTTGGTGTAGGGGCTGATGACATAAGCGGTAGTGCGATAGCCGCTGACGTGGTCCCAGCCGTCCTGCGGATCGTCTTCGATCCCGAAAATACAGGTATTGCTCCAGAATTGCGAATGGCTCACGGCCTCCACAATCTGGCCAAAAGCCAGGTCGTTGTCGGCGGCTTGTGCGCGCGGTGTCGGTGAACCGAATTTCGTGCCGCTGGTGTGATCATCGGGAATCCAAATAAGCACGAAGTTTGGAAAACTGCCGGCGGCTTCATATTGTTTCATATCTTTTACAAATGCCGCTGCCCGGGTGACATCGGGCACGTTTAAGTCAAAGCCGATATAATTCGTGACCACATAAGGCCGCAGCGTTTCGATGTCTGGCTCGGCAGTATAAACAATATTATTCGAGCCGCTGATAAAATCGTGATAAGCCACGGTCCAATTCGTTACCGCCAGGTCGGAATTTTTCCAGTAGTGGCGGTCGCTGGTGAACTCACCGAAGTCGGCTACGCTTTTGCCATGTTCCGCGGCGTCGTTCCAAATAAAGCCTTCGGGCGAATAGGCCAGGGCATCGGCCGTGGTGGCGCCGCCGCCACCGGCAGGATAACTGCGCGGCCAGCCGGCGAATTCGCGTTCCAAATAATCCGTAGCAATGCCACTGTCCGTCCAATTATGGCCGTCCGCACTTAGGATGGAGCAGCAGTAGGTGTTGTCCAGTAGTGTGAAATCATTGACGAATTTGTGTTCGTTGGGCGTGACCTTCTCGCCGAAGATGCACAGGTCGCTTTGCCCATTGCCTTCGGCGATGTCTCCCAACACCTGGTCGTAGGTACGGTTCTCTTTAATAATGTAGATGACATGCTGGAAGACGCTGGGCTCGCCGATGCGTTCCGGCACGGGCTGCGCGGGCTGATTTTCACGCGGCGGCAATTTTGCCTGCGCGAGCAGGGGATAACGCAAATCATCCAAAGCCGTGCGCGTATATTTTTTAAGCTGGTGTTGCCAGGGAACGCGTATGAGCGAGAGCGATCCACAATATTGTCGCGTGTTGAATCCTTCTCCGTTGCCGCGATTTCTCGTGGGTGTCTGTTTCACTGTCGAGATATCTTTGATGTTAGCGACCTCGAGCATATCGTGGTGTGAATCAAAAGCGATGGCTCCGGGAAACCAGCCCACCGGGATAAGGCCAAGCATTTGCGAGTTGCCCGGCTCGAATTTAAAAATCGCCACGGCGTTTTGCGTGCCGTTACAGACAAATAGCTTTTTGCCTCGCTTATCGAATGCCAGCGCGTTTGGTTGGGCTCCGAAGGCATCGCCGGGCTTTTGCCGGGCGCAAATGGTTTCGATGATTTGGTCAGTGCCGGTATCAATAATGCTGATCGTATCTTCGGCGGCATTGGCGACGGCGAGATATTTTTCATCCGGAGACAGGGCCAAAGCGCAGGCATGGCGGCCGGTGATGATTTCGGCGGAGGGATTGTCGCCGGTCAAATCGAAGACCGAGACGGAACCTTCGCTGGCCACGGAATGCTCATCCACGCGAACGGTCCCGTTTGTGCCGATGGGGCCAACGACGCTGTGGGCATCGGGAAGCCGGCCGCCCCAATTGCTGACGTAAAGTTTGTTTCCGCAGAGAACCACGCCGTAGGGAGCATTGCCGGTGCGCCAGGAGCGTTGAATTTTTCCTGTGGAGGCATCCAATTCAAGGACTTTGTTGGCCACGTTGAGGGCGACGTAGATGGTTTTGCTGTCAAGTGAAACCGCAATACCGGTAGGAATGTCATTTCCGTGTTCAGTCAGCTTATTCCCGGGCAATTTAAGAGAACGCAGCGGCATGACTCTATCGTCTTTCTCTACTTCGAAAACTTTTATACTGCCATTGACATCTGAAAGATAAATCCGCTGGCCATCGGGCGAGAAAGTGATGCCCGTCAAACTTAGTTTGGGCCGTTCATCGTCACCCTGGACTAGTGACGAAACAGCGCCGTGATGTTCTTCGCCTTTTTCTTCTGGAAAAGGAACATATTGAAGGATTTTGCCCGAGGCTGCATCCAATGCGAGCAATTCATTTGTCAGGCCTGAAGTCACGAGCAGTTTGCCGTTCGGACTCAGCGCGAGGGCGTTTGGTCTCATGCCGGGCAGCGGTATCCAAATACCTGCAGGCGTAAGGAGCTGGTTGACGGGCGTTTCTTCGTTTTTGCCGATGTGGCCGACAGTAGCGGTCGTGGTATCAAAAGGATTCCTGGGCGAATCTGCGCCCGATGCCAGATTCAATATGAGGGCAAACTGAAAACAAAAAACTAACAATGTACGCTTCATCGGAGGTGATGATAATAAGTGAGCAGGTAACAGGACAGTTACAAAATTGAAACTTTCATTTCGTTTGTTTTAATACTTCGCCAAATTCTGCGAGGGTGGGGACGATTAAATCCGGTTTGGGAACGTGCTTTTCGGCTTCGGCGGCGGTGGCTTCGCCGGTCAGAACAAGCACGCCCAGGGTACCGGTGCGATGCGCCATTTCCATGTCCGTGTATAACCGGTCTCCGACCATAGCGAGATTTTCCGGGGAGAGAGAATGCCGGGTCAAAATACCTTGCAACATGGCAGGGTTGGGCTTGCCTGGCACGGCATGCGGAGAGCGGCCAGTGGCGCGTTCCAGCGCCGCGGTAATGGAACCGCAATCCACGAGGACGGTCTTCTCATTGGTCGGGCAAACGCGGTCCGGATTAGTGGCAAAGAATAATTTACCCTGTGTAATCCACCATGCGGCGCGGCACAGGCGGGCGTAAGTAAGCGTTGTGTCATAGCCCACGAGCACAGCGTCGGGCGGAGCGTTGGGATCATCCAGGGTGAGTTCGAATCCAGCGGCCTCTAATTCATGAAAAAGGCCGAGCGTTCCCAGCACAAATAATCGCCGTAATTGCGGAAAATTTGTTCGCAGGAAATCAATTGTGGCCTGGGTGGAGGTATAAAGCTGGTCGGCGGTCGCCTGGACGCCCATATCCCTCAGTTGCGTCAGATATTCGGCAACGCTTTTGGACGGATTATTCGTCAGGAACGTGTGTGATATACCGAGTTCCTTCAGGAGGTTAAGAAAGGGCAGGGTAGTCGGGAACAATATCTTGTCCGTATAAATGGTCCCGTCCATATCCAACGCCACGTGGCGGATATTGCGAAGGCGTTGAATCAGTAAATCGCTTGGCATGGCCGGCTAATTTCCCAATGTGCCCGCCACGCTGTTGTGGATTGCGGTGACCATTTTTTTTAGCTGCGCGGGGGTG
>DATJXK010000306.1:0-10779 GCA_035500235.1 Pseudomonadales bacterium
ACTCAGCCGGCTGTGTCGTTCCTTTCCTGGCGGTTTGCCTGTGGCTAAAGATGGCCGGAGTTTTTCCGCAGTTTTGGTTTTGGACGTTCACGTATATCCGCGAATATGCATCGGCCGTGGGTTTTGGAAATGGTGTCCGCAACGCATATACTACTTTGGCGGGGATCTTTCATGCCACGTCCCTCATTTATCTCATGGCCGGTATCGGGCTGGGGTGCCTCTGTTTCAAGGGCACGGAATCAAACAAGCGTATCTTTCTCGGCAGTTTCCTGGTGTTCTCGGCGTTCGCCGTATGCCCGGATTTTTATTTTCGGAAGCACTATTTTATCGTTCTGGCCCCGGCGATTGCGCTGCTGGCCGGCGTGGCGGTATCATCGGTTTCGAGGCGACTGGCGCAGAAATTTCAACGGCCATGGCTGTTGCACGTCTTTTTTTTGCTGGGAGCAATGGCCTGCATGCAAAGCCTTGTTGTAGACCAGGCGGTTCTCTTTTCTCTCTCACCGCGCGAGGCGTGCCGGGCGGTTTACGGAATAAACCCGTTTCCTGAAGCGATTGATATCGCAAAATATATTGAAGAGAACTCGGGCAAAGACCAGCGCGTCTTCGTGCTGGGCGATGAACCGGAGATTTATTTCTATTCACATCGCCTTTCTGCCAACACCCAGATCTATCCGAGCCAAACGATGGATCCCCGGCCATACGCCCGCAAAATGCAAGAGAGAATGATTTCGGAAGTGGAGCAGAACCCGCCGGAGTTTTTGGTTTATTGTTCTATTTATAATTCTTTGCTCCAGAAACCGAATTCCGACCCGACGCTGACCGACTGGGCGAAGAAATATGTAAAAGAAAACATGCAACTCACAGGGATTGTCCAGTTTACCAGTCCCGCGACGACCGAATCCAGTTGGGGACCCGAGGTGGCGACGGCAACCCGAAAATCTCCTTACTTTATATTGGTATTTAAAAAGCCAGCCCCTTGAGTTTTTACAAGGAGCAGGCAAAGAAAACGGCAGAAGTGCTCGACGGTTTTTAATATTTTGATTTAAATTTTCCGCCAGTGAAACAAAAGTCCCCAAGCCGTCCGACTGCTGAAAAGAATGCCGCAAAAGTTCCGGTGAAAGAACCGGACAACTGCCGACTCATCGTGGGAATTTGCATTTTTCTGTGCTTGGTTGTCTGGGGGGTATTCGGACAGACGCGACACTTTGACTTCGTCAATTTTGATGACGGCAAGTATATCATGGACAACCCGTCGGTGACGGGAGGGATGACAACCAAGGGGGTGGCGGCAGCGTTTGGCATGGCCGGGATGGACAATTGGGTGCCACTGACCACTATATCGCACATGGCAGATTGTCAGTTCTATGGCTTAAAGGCGGGAGGCCATCATTTGACGAATATCGCGTTGCATGGCGTGACGGTGATTTTGCTGTTCCTTGTTTTAGTAAAACTGACTGCCGTCACATCCTCCCCTTTCACGTCGAACGGGAGGAAAGAGGAGATGACAACCGAACAACAGGTACTTTTCCGCCGGGAAATCATACTGCGCTGTGCGTTTGTGGCGGCGATTTTTGCGGTGCATCCGCTGCGGGCGGAATCAGTGGCGTGGGTGTCCGAACGAAAGGACGTGCTGTGCGGGGTTTTCTTCATGCTGACGCTTTGGTGTTACGCCGGATATGCCGGCAATCCAAAATCGGTGGCGCGGTATTTGGCGGCTTTATTTTTTATGGGCTGCGCATTGATGAGCAAGCCCATGGCAGTGACGCTGCCGTTTGTGCTGTTACTGATCGATTATTGGCCATTGGGGCGATTTAACCATACCAGTGTTCGCCGGTTGATCGTAGAGAAGCTTCCTTTTCTGGCGCTCTCACTATTGTCGTGCCTGGGGACGATGTTCATTCAAAAACGGGTGGTGGCAGAATCAGAGTTCGTTCCGGGGCCGCTGCGGATTGAAAACGCCATGGTTTCTTATGTGACGTATATTGCGCAGCTGTTTTATCCCGCGCAACTGGCACCGTTCTATCGGTATCCTATTGAAGGTTTGCCGTTCCGGGAAGTCGCGGCGGCATTTTTGTTCCTGGCCACGGTTACGGTGCTGGTAATTCTTTGGCGGCGGAAACGGCCTTACCTTTTGGCGGGGTGGTTTTGGTACGGCATCATGCTGGTGCCGGTGATTGGATTTGTGCAGGTGGGATCACAGGCCCACGCCGACCGGTATACATACCTTACCGAAATAGGATTGGGTTTAATGCTGACATGGCTGGCGGCAGATTGGTGCGCACGACTACGGCATGGCCGGGTGATTGCGGCCGGCGCAGGCACGGTGATTTTGGTGGCGTTGATTTATTCCGCCCACGAGCAAGTTACTTATTGGCGCAACGGCGAGGCGTTGTGGAGGCATGCGGAGGATTGCGACCGGACGGACATACGGGCGTACAATGACCTGGGCAGCTATTTTTATAATGAAAAGCGGTACGACGATGCGATCGCACAATTTAAAGAAGCCATTATAATTTATCCCAAGATGGCGTCAGCTTACGATAACCTGGGCCTGGCTTATGCGGCAGAAGAAAATTCGGATGAAGCCATTACCCAATACCAGAATGCCATTAAAGCGGATCCGAACTATGCCATTGCTTATTACAATTTGGGGATAGCTTTGGCAAAAAAAGGATTGATGGAGCAGGCCATCGGGGAATATCAGCAGGCACTGGCGGTTAACTCGTCCCACGGCGGTGCACAAAAATCATTGAGCCCGGACTTGCCGGATGTGGATCCAGGGAAGTTGCAAAAAGAGAAAGCGGATATTCACGACGCTTTAGGTTTGGCCTTTGCAACGGAAGGGAAGGACGACGAGGCGATCGCACAATTTCAGGAAGTTTTAAAACTCCAGCCTAATTATCCCGAGGCCCAGTACAACCTGGCCAATGCCTTGCTTAAAAAAGGCCAGGTGAACCAGGGGGTGACGGAATTTCAACAGGCGGTAAACAGTGGAATGGACGACGCCAAGACTCACAACAATCTCGGAACAGCTTTGCGACGGCAGGGGCAACTGGATGAAGCGATTGTCCAGTACCAGGAGGCATTAAAAATGGACCCAGAGTATGCCCCGGCGCATTACAACCTCGGGAATGTCCTGCTGCAAAAAGGCCAGGTGAACGCCGCGATCGGGGAGTACCAGGCGGCGCTCAAGCTCAAGCCGGACAGCGTGATGGTGCAGCGGAATATTGCGCACACGATTTGGGCACTGGCGACATCGCCGGACGCGGGGTTGCGGAATGGGACTAATGCGGTGGAATTTGCGCGCGCGGCCAACCAGGTGACGTCCGGGAGCAATCCGCTTATCCTGCGTGTCCTGGCAGCAGCTTACGCGGAGAGCGGTGATTTCCCCAATGCGATTGAAACGGCGAAACAGGCCTTGAAATTAGCGGCCGAGCAGCAGAATTTCGGGCTTGAGAATGCATTGAATGCGGAGATGGCGGATTACCAGAAGAATTCACCGGTGCGCGCGGATCCCCGGGACATGGCAGGCTGGCAATAGGCAGAAAAGATTGGGCCGCAACAACTCAGGGCGACGGTTTTTGAGACGGCGGAGCTACGGTGTCTAAATGAAAAGGTTTACCGGACTTAAAGAGCTGCATGAGTTTGAGGTTTTGTTCGGCAACTACTTTTTGGCCGTGGGCGAGCGCGACATCCTGGGCTTTTTGGGAGGCGGTTACGGCTTCGTTGAAACGTCCAGCTTCGGCATAGGCGACGGCCAGGGTGCCAATCAAAAAGGCTTCCTGATATTGCGTTAACTCACAGGCATGTTGTGACAGAGATACTGCTTCCGGTCCATTGCGCAGCTTGGGATCTGAATCGGCAGCGAGGAGCCAGGCAAGATTGTTCAGGGCGATGACCGTATTTGTGTTCAACTCGACAACTTTGCGGTAATGGGAGATGGCCTCAGAATCGCGACCCGCTTTTGCCAGGAGCATGGCCACGCTTAAATGCGCCTCGGGAAAATCCGGGTTCAACTTAATGGCGTTCTGGTACGCGGTAATCGCGAGATCGGGCTGCTGAGTCTGAACATAACTTAGCCCCAGGCCGTTTAGGGCCAACGGCTGGTTCGGGGACAAGTCCAGGGAGCTTTGATAATTGGGAATCGCCTGGGCAAACTGGCCGGTATTTACATAGACGTCACCGAGGTTGTTATAGCTGTCAATTCTATCCGGCACAAAATGATCCGATTGGAGGGCCATCTGGAAGGCATTTTCCGCCGCGGGATAGTCGCCTTTGATGATCAGCATACGCCCGAGGTCAAGCCAGGCCCAGCCGAATTGGTCGTCAAGGGTCGTGGCCTGGGTCTCGTAATCAATAGCTTTGTTGTTGTTACCCCGCACTTCGTATTCCAATCCGAGGACGGCCCAGGCCAATTCATCTTTTGGATCCAGGGCGATAGTCCGGTTGAGGAGCGTAAAACCATCCTTCCAATAACGAACTTCCACCGTTGTCCGCCAAAAACAGGCAACGGCAACGAAAACGGTAATCACCCAAAGGATGATCTGCTGTCCCGGCCATCGGGAAAGAAGTTCGGACAAACCCCAGGCAAGAATGATCGACAATCCAATGTAAGGAATATAGGCGTAGCGGTCGGCATACGCCTGATTGCCGGCTTGCACCAGTCCGATGACTGGGATCAGCGTCCCCAAAAACCAGAGCCAGCCAACGATAAACCAGGGATACTTGCGGGCGCGCCACACGGCAAATGCCGTCAGGGCCGCCAGCAACAATACCGCGAAAACAATGTCTTCTGCGGGAACATAATCACCGGTTCGAAACGGATAAAACACCGACAAATTCGCGGGCCAAAAAATCTTAAAAAGATACCATTCATAGGAAACGGGAATATGGGCCAGCCGTTGTGAGAGCGGAAAATCCTGCACCGATTTAACGGCGCCCGTGGTGTTTTGTGCAATATAGGTAACGACACAGGAAATTCCGGCCAGAATGATGAAAGGAATTTTTTCGACAAACACATCGCGTAAAACTTTAGGCTGGTTCTTGAGGGGAAGCTGAACCCGGCGCAGCGGCCAAAAATCTAACAGGAACAAAATGCCCGGCAACGTGACGAGCATAGGCTTGGACATCAGTCCTAGGATAAAGAGGAACAGCGACAGCGCGTACACAAGCCAGCAGGCCGGTTTTTTGGCGGCTGCCAATTCCACGTACCGGGCATAGGCCAAAAGGGTCAGTAGTAAGAAAAAGGTGCTCAGGACATCTTTGCGCTCGGAAACCCACGCGACTGATTCCACATGCATGGGATGGATAGCGAAAAGCGTGGCGACGAATGCCGATTGCCAGAGTTTAGTGGTTATGTTTTGAAACAAAAGAAACACGAGAACCGTATTGGTAACGTGAATGGCCAGGTTCGTCAGGTGAGGCCCGGCGGGATCAAGGCCATAAAGCCGGCAATCCAAAATATGCGAGAACCAGGTAAGTGGATGCCAGTTATTGGAATAAAAGGAGGTAAACGCCCATTTGACGGCATGCCAGGAAAAGCCGTTTTGGATATCGAAATTTCCAATAATGTAGTTTCTATCGTCAAAGGCCACATAAACGCAATTGGCGACGAACGCGTAGGCAGTGAAGGTGATTACTGCCAGCAGAACACAGATAAGGTATTTCAATAATTGCGCCTGACGAACCTTGTTCATTGCGTGGCCAAAGAATAGCCATAAAATCAGGCAATTAAAGAAGAAAGGCAAAAAGTGGCAAAAAGATTAAAGCGCAACTAAATGCGGGGGTTGGTGTTTGAAATTATGGCTAAAAGGCTATAGCCTTATACAACAGATATTCGATGAAACGCAGCGGAAGAATTTTGCTTTGTCTTGCATGCGGGATGGCATTAAGCGCCATCGCACATGCCGAGAGCGCTCCTGTCCCAACCGGCCCCGATACGGATGCCGCCCACCAGAAGGCGGACATGAAAAACAGGATTGAGTCTTTAAGGAAGAAGATGCACGGAAGGAATCCTGGGGCCAATGTCCCGGCCCCCGGTCACGCCGCCCCTATCGTTCCCGAGCCCAATGTAGCGCCCTCCAGTCACGCCGCACCTGGCAATACTCCCGGGAATAACGATCCAAGTAATCCATATACATCAATCGCAGTACGGAATGTATTTGGGTTAAATCCGCCAACGCCGGTGACCATCGTGCAGCCGGACACCACCCCGCCACCAAAAATTACGCTGACTGGGATTACGACGATTTTTGGGCCGGCAGAGGCATTGTACAAAGTCGCCGGCGTGCCCCAGCAGGGAAAACCGGCGAAGGATCAATCCTATATTTTACGCGAAGGCGAAGGACAGGATGACATCATTGTGCAGAATATTGACGTAGCCAAGGCGATCGTAACATTTAATAACCATGGCCAGGTACAGGATATTCCACTGATGGTCGGGGTAGCCTCGGGCGGTTCTGGTGGTGGTGGCGGAGGTTTTCAGCAGCCGCAATCCGGGGCAGGTGGCAGGCCCGGCTATAATAACTCGCTGCAAAATTTTCGGCAGCGCATGGAACAGCAGCGTACGGGCAATCAAACTGGATATAATCCCGCCGGTAATAATAATGGTAATCCGGCCGGGCAGAGCGGCTATAATGGCTATGGTGGTAGCAGTTATAATAACGGCAATAATGCCAATAATTCCACTCCCTTGCTTTCCGCAGATGATGAGCAGGCTCTCATAGCGGCGCAACATGCACAGTTGCAATCACAGGGTAGCCCAACCGCCAGCCTATTCCCGCCGTCAAAATATGATGACCAAGCCAACCAGGAAGCGGGAGTTACAACAGGCTCAGATCCAACGGGCAGTTCAACTCCGTCGACCATTGCACCGGTGAGCCGTGGTGCTAATGGACTTTTCCGCTCGCCCTCATCTTCGATGCCATCTGGCCCGCAATAAAGCTCCAATCGAAGATTGGAATTTAAACGTTCGTTACAATAATTTTAAGGGAGTCTTCGGTGGGGCGAGAGGCCAGGGCGACTGCTTCATCGGTTTTTTCCAGGCGAAAACGGTGGGTGATGAGTTTTCGCATATCGAATTGGCGGGAAAAAATAAGGCGTGCCACCTCGTCTTGAATCGTGAAATCAGCCGAATAACTCCCGATGAGGTCCTTTTCGTCCAAACAAATGGAGGCGAGATCCAACGGGAAATAACCGGAGGCAGCCTTTCCCCTGCCCTCGCCCGCGCTGGCCGCACGCTTCGTATGGGCAAAGAGCAGAACCTGGCCGCCACCGCGTATGAGCTGGATGGATTGGTCAACAGCGTCATCGGATGGAACGGCAATAATCGCGGCGTCGAAGGTGCCGGCAAGTTTCGCAAATTCATTTGCAGATTTTTTCTTGCCGCTCAAATTCATGGTCCATTTGGCGCCAAATTTTTTGGCAAGTTTAAGGCGGGATTCGAGAAGGTCCGTCGCCAGGACATTGACGCCGCGAAGTTTTAAGAGTTTGGTAAACATCAGGCCAATGGGACCCTGGCCAGCGACAAGCACCCGGTCGCCACGCAGGAGGTTGAGGCGGTTCACGGCTTTGAGAACAGTGTTGAGGGGTTCGATCATGGCCGCTTCTTCAAAGGTATTTTTAGGGGGAATTTTAACCACGCCGGGCAGAACAAAGGACATCACACGGACGTACTCAGCATAACCGCCGCCCGCAGGTTCGAAGCCGGCAGTGATGCCGGTGCGTTTGTAGGTCACGCATTGCGCAAAGGCGCGATGACGGCAGAAATGACATTTCATGCACGGAATGTGATGGTGCAACGCCACGTGATCGCCAACTTTCAGGACAACTTTGGACGAATGGGAACGGACAGCAAGGCTGGATTTTCCGCCGCCGATTTTGACGATGGTACCGGCGGTTTCGTGGCCAAAAATACGCGGGGGCGTGACGAGGCCATAATGAATTTTTTTGATGTCCGTGGGACAAACACCGCAAACAGCCACTTTAACGAGGAGTTCATTTGGCTTGATGGAGGGAACGGGGACAGTTTCAAGGCGCAGGTCATTGGCGCCGCGATAGACTACGGCGCGCATAGTTTTCGGAATATCGAACATCGAACAGATTTAAACCGGATAGAGGCCAAAGGCACGAAAAATTGACCAAGAAGGACCGGAGGCAAAAAAATCAAGGCAGTAAAACACCACGATAAAACCTGGCGGAATTCGTAGCAGTGCCATCAACCCAGATGAACGGAGTATTGGTTAATTGAAACGAAACGTTTGTGCGCCAGTTACTCCCGTTCCCAAGAGCATCGACGGATTGGACCTGGTAACTACGCCCAACCAAACCTGAAATAAGAATTCTTCGAGGCGGATTATTTGTTTGGGAAACAAACACCAGCGGGCCAGACGTGTAAATGTAACTGTTGTATGCAAAAAAGTTGGTCACAGCGCAACTGCCCGTAACAAGGCGGGAACCATCGGTGGCGACATTGACGTCATAGTCCAAGGCATCAATACTTGCACAAGCATTGGGCAAACGTGTGGGATACTGAAACCAGTTGGTTCCGTCCGCTGATGTTGCCAGGTAGCTTCCCGCCGGAGAAATGGCACATTGCGCCATATACACGCCGTCCGTGTAAGTGACCGCGCCCAGCCCATTTGTCAGGCCGGTGGCCTGGGCGCTCCAGCTACTGCCGTTCAAAGAAAGCAAGTTCGTTTGGTTGTTTAGCGGCACAAAAAAGATATTGTTTGCAAAGCTAATTTTATTACCACCGGGCAAACTGAATTTAGACCAGGTACCAGTACCACTGGATGAAACATAAATCGACCCATCATTGTTACCAATAGCGACAAATATTCCGTTGCCAAAAGCGATGCCGTTAAGCGGTCCGCCGGGATTGGTGACCGTTCGGGAGGTCCAGGTAACTCCATCGGGCGAACTCATAATGGATGCGACGTTGTTTGTGGAACCCGCAAGAACATATAAACTTTTGCCAGGTGAAAAATATTTGCCGTATGTAATAGCGATCGGAGTAACAGGAACGGAAAGAGTTGTCACCCAATTGGTGCCGTCGGCCGATACATTCTCCACCCCACCATCAATCCCGTCGCCGTACAGGCCAGGACCGCAGCTGGCAAAATGTCCGCCGGAATAGTTTAAGGTTGCCCCCCATGAAACCGGCTCTGAATACTGCCGCACCCACTGAAAGCCATCGGTCGAGGTATAAAAAGCGCCGGAATCAGCATAATCCGCTACAGCGACGTAAATACCATTGCCATATACAACGTGATTGAAGGCAAAATCATTGGTAGCGATTTGGTTGGTGGTCCAATTGTCGAGAATATCAGCACGAACCGAAAGGCTCGTAAAAATTAAGAGAGCCAGAAAACAAAAACGTCTGATAAAAGGCTCCTGGATCATGCGCCCAGATTAACAAGTATTTTTTATTTGTCAAGGCAAAATCCCGTTTGCGCCAAAGGCATGGCAGATTATGATGGGAGCGGTGAAAGCCAAAATTATTCTGCCGATCCTGTTTGTCGCAGTATTTGCGCTATCGCGAATTCCAGACCCCTATTTGCCGGGCTTCAGCGCGGCGTATGCGCTGGCTTTTTGCGCGGGAGTTTACTTGCGAGGCGCGATGGCGTGGTGGCTGCCCCTGGTGGTCATGGTGGTCACGGATGTGGCTTTGAGCGTTTTCAAATATCACCTTAATCCTTTTCAACCGGAACTGCTGGTGAATTACGCGGTTTATGCGGGGCTGATCGGAATGGGCAAATGGTTTACGAAACGCGCAGGGTTTTGGAAACTCGTTTTAGGCGGCACGGTGGGGGCACTCGCTTTTTATTTAATCACAAACACAATGGCATGGCTGATGGACCCGCACTATACGAGGACGCTGGCAGGATGGGTCCAGGCCCTGTTTACGGGATTACCGGGCTGGCCATCATCCTGGGAATTTTTTCGGAATACGCTTTTGAGCGGGGCTTTATTCACGGCACTATTCGCGGGTGCGGCAAAGGCGGCGGAGGAATCGCCGGCGGAAAAAACTGCCGGGGTGGCCGAGGCCGAAAACGAAGAACCGGCCAGTGAAGCAGTGAAGGGATAAAGTTGCAGTTCCACTTGCCAGTGGTTCGTTTTCACGGATAAGCTTTCGCATGGTTCACGTTGGCATTGGTTATGATGTCCATGCGCTGGTCGCGGGACGGAAATTGATTTTAGGCGGTGTTGATATTCCCCACACCAAGGGCCTGGACGGCCATTCGGATGCCGATGCATTGATGCACGCCATTTGCGATGCGATCCTGGGCGCGCTGGGCGAAGTGGACATCGGACACTTTTTCCCCAACACAGACGCGCGCTGGAAAAATGCGCCGAGCAAAGTTTTTTTGGAAGAAGCAGCCCGGCAGGTGGCTAAGCGTGGCGGGAAAATCGTGAATATCGATGCGACGCTCATTGCGCAAGCGCCGAAAGTTTTTCCCCATATTGCAGCGATGAAACAAAACCTGGCCGCGGCACTGGGCGTGCCGGAAAAGAAAATCGGCGTGAAAGCGACTACGAACGAAGGATTGGGATTTGCGGGACGTGAAGAAGGAATTGCCGCGATGGCGGTAGCAGGCGTGGACCTGCCGGAATAATTTATGCCCAAGGCTGAAATCAGTTGGAAGCGCATGACCGATGAGGGCGTGAAGTTGCAGGTATACGTCCAGCGCGTCGGCCGTGATTGGAAATTTTTTCACCGCGAAAAGCGGTATGACGTTTGGCAGCCGGTGCCGAACCCGCCGCTGGAAGACTGGCTGG
>DATJXK010000307.1:0-5461 GCA_035500235.1 Pseudomonadales bacterium
CCCGCTCAAATAGCTCAGCAACAAAGAACAGTGCAAAATGCTAATAACTCATTAATCGCAATAAATCAACAATCGCAATCAAATCCGGCAGCCAAAAGCGATGCGACCAACGAACTCAAGGAATACATTAAAAAATTGAGGCAAGATCCAAGTTATGAATGGAAACTTCCGATTGATTTCTTTGGCAAGGTTGTTGACGATAGCAATGAGCCAATTGCCAGCGCAGACATCCATTTCGAATGGAATACGGTGAAAGGAGAGAATATCTCCGGCGAAACACTTGATACAAGAAGTGATGGATCCGGGCTTTTTGAGCTACGCAATCAGAAAGGTGATCCACTTTCGGTTTCGGTGAGTAAGCAGGGTTATTATCCTAAGACTGGAAGTTTCTGGTATAATCCTGATCGCGGTCCATTCAGACCAGACCAAAATAATCCCTATGTTTTCCATTTGCACAAAAAAGGCCCTGGGGTTGTTCTGATCACATCACAAGATGGGGTGGCATCAAATTTTCATGTCCATATTCCACGCGACGGAATTCCTACAAAGGTCGATTTGATGCAACGACAAATCGGGGACACAGGCCAACTAATCGTGACTGAAAATAAGCCTGAATACAAAGACTGGCAACAGGCATCACAATGGTCATTCCAAGTGGAAATTCCTGATGGTGGATTTATTGGAGAAAATGATGAATATCCATATGAAGCACCAACCGACGGTTATGAATCGGTTGTAAAATTTGATTTCCAAAAAGACAATTCTAATTGGGCGACAGGCATAAACACTAATTTTTACATTAAATTTGGCAACCCTCCCCTTTACGGACGGTTACAGGTACAAACTGACATAACTTATCGAGGTACTATCTTCACGTACGTTATCAATCCTTCCGGTTCTCGTAATTTAGAGCCAGCTCAATAATAAGGGTGCGAACGGCCGTTAAAATTTTGAGCGTTTTGGGGACTGTCGCCCATATTATTTTCTTTGTCGTCTGCTTCGCCAGTTCGGGGTTAAGTGATGCCTCATCGGGAAATAACTTCACATTGATACCAGTTTTGATGCCACTTATTTATTTTTGTTTTTGTTTTGTAACAAGCGTTCGCAAGTTTAGTCTTTTTGTTTTGCTGTCGGGTGGTGTCATTGCCCATGTAATTATTTTGCCCTTTTATTATCGCGCGATTCGGGACGGAATCGGTTTCCTCGCAATTATGCCAGCAGTATTATCTTGTTGCTGGCTCCTTATGTGTTTTCGTAAAGATGTCAAAATAAATTAGCGGGAGTACGTACTTAACACAATCAACGCCTGAAAATTGAGAAGATTTGAAGGAGAAATGTAGAGCGTATTAATAGACCGTGAACGAACCGCCTCCAAAACTACCGGGACAATGGGACAAGGACTCATTTCGCCTGTTTATTATTTTTATTATTGTCGCCTGCATATTTTGCATATTCGTGTTACCACTCCTGAATTATTTGTCCGAACTTTCGGACACTCATTAAGCAGTAAATAATTTATTTCGGCCAGCCATTGGCAGGACGTTTCTTCTGGAAGGTTTTTTCAAACATTTGTACTACCCACGTGGAAAGCCTCAATTTTCCTCAATTTGCGTTAAGTACATACTCCCGTAAATTGAATTAGCAACTAAGCACTTTTTCACGTCTTCCTTTTTTGCTTCTAGGGTGGTGATGCGGTTTGCATTCGGACGAGCGTATAGCTGGCTTTTGACGTGCTGATTGCTGCTGGACGGCTTTTGGCCATGTTTGTTTGCTTCTGCGCTCTCGCGCCGCGCGGCGCACCGTGATTGCGTGCCCCAAATAACGACCCCCACGCAATCACTTTTGCGGTTTCCCACGTCCTGCCCCTTTCGTCCGTGCCACTGGACACCGTGACATTTTAGGGTTAATTTGGCGGTGATTGTTATGGCTGACGACCAAAGCACGGAAAATTCCAAGCCGGTTTCATTTTCGGATGCTGCCCGTTTCCTCGGCGTGGACGTGTTCACCTTCTATTCAATGGTTCAGCGCGAGGAAATCCCCTCATTTATCGGCCCGTCGGCTGAATTTGTCGTTTCACAGGCCGATTTGGACAAACTCATTGCCAAAGCAGATGCACCATGTTGAAACGTGACGGCAAATTTGTTGAACGGCAGAACGCGCCTGGAACCTCCCAACGGTTGACCGAAACCGAATTGGCCGCTTACAACGCTGCCTTTGCCACCATCGAGCGCGATTTTCGGCAAATTGAGGATATTAAAGGCCAGCTTGAAAAGCTTGACCGGCTCCCCTTGGAGAAATCCGATTCAAAATCTTTGGAAACCGTGACCGCAGACGGGAAGGACTGGAACGCGCATACGCCTCTAGTGAATCTGCCCAAGAGTGAAATTTTGCTTTGTCACGACCCGAAGGCAGACCAATGGGCAGTTATCCAGCGACAGAATACCGCCGGACGCTATACGCAGGCCCATGGCGAGGCGTCCGTCCTTTTGACGGGCAACTCTGCCCGTGAAGTCGTTGACGAATATTCCAGCCAGGCCAATCACACATTGCGATTCATGGCTCGTAACCTGACGGCCCAGGCGCAAGATGTTGTTTGGGAGAAGTACCCCGACAATAACCCAAGCCAGGTCATGCACGCCATTTCCGAGCGTTGCGCCTTGGCGGTGGACAATCCTCAAACCTTGGAGCAACGGCAAGACCTTGACCGTAGCGTCAAGCAATCACGCGGAATGAGCATTTGAGATATGGCTTTTGAGAGCAACAAACTTTTTGAGCAAGGCCAAGCCAACAAGGAGCGGCGGGAAAAGTTTGCCGAGCTTGAACGCTATCTCAATATGCGGAACTTGCCAGCCCGCATGACCAGCGAAGAAGTTGCCAAATTTTTCAGAATGGCCCCGCACGATATTCCCGTTCTGGTGTCTCACGGCCTGTTAACGCCCCTGGGCGAACCGCTGCAAAGTTCGGTTAAATACTTTGCTACAGTAGTCATTAAGGGATTATGCGAAAACGTTGAATGGCTCCACGAGGCCACCAAGACTTTGCAAGGACACTGGGTAGAGAAGAATTCCCGCCGATCTGGCAATTCATCCCAAGCGGAAAAAGTCCCCTCGTCGCGTCAGCCTACGCCTTCGCGGGCGGCGGCAAAGTAGTTCGCGTTGCCTGATTCTTTCCCCTTTTTGCTTCAAATTTCACGGACACCAGCGGACACCAAAACGGACACCAAACGAGTTAAAAACCGTTACATCCGGTTACGTCGAATTAGCTTGAATCCCCAATAAAATCAGGTATATTGGCTATGTAACGGCGAGGAAAAATGGCCGATTCCGACCCTCGCCTCCAGCTTGGGGAGGAATGGCGGGCACAATCCCCACCGTCCCATCCCGATCCTTTTGTTGAATTGCGCCCATCGCTCAGGCGACTTTTACCTTTACCGCGTGCCCTTTAATCTGCGCGCGATTTAATTTGGCGATGATCCCTGACGCATGTTCGGACTCGACATCCACAAACAGGTGCCGCTCACGCACATCCACGGCACCGACGACTTTGCCCGGCAATCCGGTTTCGCCCGAGACGGCATTGACGATGTCAATCGGCTTGATACCCGTCGTTTCACCGAGGTTCATCCAGAGGCGGGTTTGATTCGGCGGCGTGGGGCGGCTGGGTTTGCGGGCTGGTTTTGCGTCGTCCCGTTTCTTGTTCCACGGGGCTCCAGGCTTCGGGGAAAAGGATTTTGGCGCCTTCGATCCGGGAGTTTGCACCGACGCAAGAATCTCTTCGTCCGAAAATGTTTTCTCCGGCGCAGGCGTGGTCATCGGACGAGGCGATGGCCTGGCGACAGGCATTGCCGAACGCGGCGATCGATCTTCAAATCGTTCGGGCCGCTCGAATCGCGGGCCGCGATCCTCGTGGCGTCCACGGCGGTCTTCGCGAAAGTTGCGGCGTTCGGGAGGCTGCTCCCGCTGGGGCCGGTCATATTGTTCGACATTCGGTTTGGCTGAGCCCTCACCACTTTGCAACAAGGACAGGCACGCAGCCGCAACATCGGTCGAGGAAAACCCTTCCTCCAACAACCGTTCGATCAAGGATTCATTACTCTTGAATTGGCCCGACTGAAGTTTGTCGCGAATTTTTCCGAGAAACACATTTTCGCGCGCTTCTTCGACTTCGGCTTCGGTCGGCACGCGAGCGCGCTGGATACGGGTATTGGTGTAACGTTCGATGACGCGGATCTGAAAGAGTTCGCGCCCGGACACGAAACTGATGGCGCGTCCCGCACGGCCGGCCCGTCCGGTGCGGCCGATGCGATGGACGTAATCCTCGCCATCGTAGGGCAAATCGTAGTTGAAGACCACTTGCACGTCTTCCACGTCAATACCCCGCGCGGCGATATCCGTGGCAACGAGAAATTCCAACCCGGACTTGCGGAACTTATTCATCACGCGGTCGCGCATCGCCTGCGTCATGTCGCCGTGCAAACGGTCGGCCATGTAACCTTGCGCTTCGAGATGGTCTACCAGGTCGTCCACCATGCGCTTGGTGTTGCAGAAAATAATCCCAAGTTTGAGGTCGTGAATGTCAATCAGTCGCGTCAGCAGTTCGATTTTGAAGCGCCGATCCACCTCATAATACACCTGCTCGACGGTCGGCACAGTCATCGCCTTCTGCTCGACCTTCACATTTTCCGGACTGCGCCCATATCGCTCGATCAAATCGCGAATCGGCTTCGGCATCGTGGCAGAAAAGAAAATCGTCTGCCGCTCTTTCGGTGTCTCTTTGAGAATGGTTTCGATGTCATCGCGGAAACCCATGTTGAGCATGACGTCGGCCTCGTCAAGGATGACGAGTTTCACGGTTTCGAATCGCAACGTCCCGCGGCGCAGGTGATCCATAATGCGGCCCGGCGTGCCGATGACAATTTGTGCGCCTTGCTTGAGACCGTAGAATTGCCGCTCGTAGGATTGACCGCCGTAAATCGGCAGCGCATTCACGCCGCGCTTGAAGACCGCGAGCTTATGGATTTCCTCCGAAACCTGGATCGCCAGTTCACGCGTTGGGCACAGAACCAAAACCTGCACGGCGCGCAGCGCTGTATCCACCTTCTCGACCGCAGGGATACCGAACGCGGCGGTCTTACCCGATCCGGTCTGCGATTGGCCCACGATGTCCCTGCCAGCCATCAGCAAAGGAATCGCCGCCGCCTGAATCGGTGAGGCCTGCTCGAACCCAAGTTTATCAATGGCTTTGAGCAACTCTTCGGACAAACCCAGTTCTGAAAATAATTTTGGTGTCATGAATGTCTCACGATCTTTTTACCAATGTAACCGATTTCGTTGAGAATTGAGAGGCAATTCTTCCGGACAACGGACGGGAACCCATATCATGGTTCATGGGAGGTTGCTTCTATCTTTAAGCTGGTTCCATTCCAACCCTCGCCGGTGGCGATTAAATTCGTTTTTTTCAC
>DATJXK010000308.1:0-18174 GCA_035500235.1 Pseudomonadales bacterium
ATTTTCGGCTCGAAATGGATGGCGTTCTCAAGTCGTGGGCCGTGCCAAAAGGGATTCCCTTTGTAAAAGCAGAAAAACATCTTGCGGTTCAGGTTGAAGATCATCCTGTTTCCTACATTAACTTCGAAGGTATAATTCCCAAAGGCCAGTATGGCGGGGGAACAGTCATGGTTTGGGATCGAGGAACTTTTTCAACCAGCGGCAAATCTCCATTGCAGGAACTTGAGGCCGGAAAACTGCATTTCACCCTGGATGGAAAAAAACTCCGCGGCGATTGGCATTTGGTCCGTTTGCGCCGGGGAACAGAATGGTTATTGATCAAAGGAAGCGAAGGCGGCAAGCCCATTTCCAAAAAGTCCGATGATACCTCGGCACTTTCTGGAAAAACCATGCGACAACTTTCTGAAAGCAACAACGTTTGGAACTCCAAGCCGGACAGACAGAAAACACCGCCTGCAACGAAGGCCGCCAGGCAGCCGCTCAAAACAAGGTCATCCTCAGTCGCGTTCATCGAACCCATGAAGGCGCGTGTCCTGGATTCGCCGCCCGCTTTGGGCGATTGGATTTACGAAATCAAATTTGACGGTTATCGGGCGCTCGCCCTCAAAGACAGTTCGGGCGCTCGTCTTTTTTCACGGAACGAAAAAGATTTCAGCGAAAAATTTCCCGCCATCGCAGATGCAGCCGCCTCATTGGAAGCAGATGATGTGATTATTGACGGGGAAATCGTCGCTCTGGACGCCAGGGGGGTTTCATCTTTTCAACTTTTGCAGGCTTTTGAAACTGGCTCAAAGCCTCCCCCGCTCTTTTACTATGCCTTTGATTTGTTGCAGTTGAACGGAAATGACTTGCGCGGGCAACCCTTATCGGAGCGCAAGGCACAACTTGAGCAGCTTCTCAAAAATGCGCCGGCCGCCATTCGCTTTTCCGCCTCACTCGGAAACAATGCCGGGAAACTTCTGAAGCAGGCGGAAAAACTCGGTCTTGAAGGCCTGATTGGGAAACGAAAGAATTCTCTTTACGAAGCCGGCAAGCGCAGCGGGGCCTGGATAAAACTAAAACTGCGGCGCGAACAGGAATTTGTCATCGGCGGCTACACCAACCCCGAAGGCGCGCGGACAAATTTCGGGGCGCTCCTGGTCGGGTTTTACGAAAATGAAAAATTAAAATTTTGCGGCAAAGTCGGGACCGGGTTTAATACCAAACTTTTAAACAACCTTCATTCGCAGTTTAAAAAAATTTCCAGTGACACCTGTCCTTTTGTTAATCTGCCCGAAACACGCGGCAGCCGCTACAGCCCGCGCATCACGTTAACCGAAATGCGCAAATGCCATTGGGTGAAACCGGAAATGGTCTGCCAGATTTGTTTTTCGGAATGGACACGCGATGATAAACTGCGCCAGCCTGCCTTCCTCGGTTTGCGCGAAGACAAGAATGCAAAGGAAGTCATTCGTGAGAAAGCCGAATAATATGCCGGAAAAATCACAACTCAAAATCGGCAATCGGACGATTGAAGTGTCTAATCTCAACAAGGTGTTTTATCCGAAAACTGGTTTCACGAAAGGCCAAATCATCGATTACTACATCCGGATTTCGCCCTTTCTGCTGCCGCACTTAAAAAACCGCCCGATTTCCCTGAAGCGCTATCCAGATGGGGTTGAGGGCTTTTTCTTTTATGAAAAAGAATGTCCGTCGCACCGGCCTGAATGGGTTGACACCGCTGAAGTGCCCCGGACCGAAGGCGGTGAAATCCATTACTGCCTGATGAACGATTTGCCGTCGCTTGTCTGGGCCGCCAATCTCGCGGACCTGGAGCTGCATGTTTTCCTGCATCGCGCCCCGAAAATCGAACAGCCAACATCACTCGTTTTTGATCTCGATCCCGGCGCACCGGCGGACATCCTCGATTGCTGCCAAACGGCATTGCAATTAAAGGCGCTTCTGGATGAATTGAAATTAAAAAGCTTCGTAAAAACTTCCGGCTCAAAGGGGCTTCAGGTTTATGCGCCATTGAATTCCCCCATCACTTATGAAAAAACCAAGGCCTTTGCCCATGCCATAGCCATTCAGCTCGAGACGGCCTCTCCCAAATCCATCGTGTCTAACATGCAAAAGGCTTTGCGAAAGGGAAAAGTCCTCGTCGATTGGAGCCAGAATGACAGCCATAAGACTACCGTCTGTGTCTACTCATTGCGTGCTAAAGAACGCCCCAGTGTTTCTACTCCCGTCACCTGGGAGGAAGTAGAAGCCGCGCGAAAAAAGAGGGGCGCGAAAAAATTAATATTTGAACCCGACCAGGTTCTTAAACGAATTGAAAAAGACGGAGACTTGTTCGCGCCGGTCTTGAAGCTCAAACAAAAACTTCCTTCGGTGGATGTTTTGCACGGCGCGAAACGCTGAAAATTGCATTCTGCATTTGCATTGGTTATTTCGCGCTTCGAATTGATTGGCATGGTTTGGGCTAAAACAAATTCATGCCTGAACAAGAAACCATCGAGCGGGCGCGTGAAGACAAACGCGAGGGAAAATCCCCTTCCACCCAGGCGGGCGAATTTGTGCGCGAAGAATTTCATCACATTCGCGAGGGCAAACATGGTGCACGATCCCCGCAACAAGCCATTGCCATCGGTTTGTCCAAAGCGCGGCGTGCCGGCGTAAAATTGCCGCCGCCCGCTCGTGGCAAAGCTTCAACCAAAGTTCGCCGCCAAGCGGAACGGGACTACGAAAAAGGACAGCACGATGGAAACGCCCATATTTCGCGCCGCCGGTCACGGGCCACGCTCCACGTCTTACAGCACGAAGGACGCGAAGCCGGCTCATCCCGAGCAATTTCACGACAAACTCACCAGGCGGCACTGCGCCGGACTCCGGCTGAACGTTCCGGCGCCGCGAAGAAAGCGGTTCGTACCAAAGGACGCGTGGGATTGGCCGCTGCCGGACGTAAAGCTACCCGCACCAGGATGTCCCGATAGCATTTTATGATACAAAAACTCAAAACGGGCGAGTACCGGCTATATTCGCGCAAGCGGAATCCAAGGACCGGCGAACGCCGGAACCTGGGAACGTTTTCAACACTGGATGCCGCCAAACGTCATGAGCGCCAGGTGCAATTCTTTAAACGTCATTGAACAAAATGAACGCCAAACGACAGGGCCGCAAATGGTCAGCCGCCGTAACTCATGGCAGCAATGCGCTTGATTTGAAAAAGGGCGTTTTCAAAATGAATGGTCCTCACCGGATGGCACTCTCACTAAAAAATTCCGCCGTCCGCAGCCATCGCCGCAAAGGCACGCCATTTCAATCGGCCATGTCCATGTTGAACTTTTACATCAACCGCGCCGGTTCCGGGCTTTCCGGTCGTCAAAAAACCGTCCTCAACCGCGCCAGGCAGGAATTGCGTGAGGCATTACACAAACCATCTCATTAAATTAATGGAATGAAAACCAAGTTTCAGGATAAACCGGCGCAATTTCCCCAACGTTGTCCGGACGGAAAAGCCATGAAGCCTTTGACCCAGGTGCTGCTTGATCGCCGCGCCACACCGCACTTCAAAGACAATCCCGTGCCGGATGAATATCTGGAAGCCATATTACAATTCGCCGGCCAGGCGCCCTCAGGATATAACCTGCAACCGTGGCGGTTTATTGTGGTTCGCAAAAAAGAAAACCGCCAGCGCCTGCAAAAAGCGGCCTACAACCAGGAAAAAATCATTGAAGCTCCGGTGGTTATTATTGCCTTCGCCGGGAAAAACGACTGGAAAAATTATATCGATGACGTTTTTGACGAAGGCGTTTCGCGAGGCTCCGGCAGGCCGGAAAAGGTTCCGGAAATCAAAAAACAAGCCGCTGCTTTTCTTGAGAAATCCATTCCCCAGGAAATTTGGCTTAACCGCCACACAATGATCGCCGTCACCACCATGATGCTGGTTGCTGAATCGTACGGGTTGGACACCGCGCCCATGGAAGGATTCGACCCGAAGGCCGTCGCAAATGAATTTGGATTGCCCAGCAATGCCGAAGTCATCGCCCTGCTCGCCATTGGATTCGCCCAGGAACCAGATAAACCTTACGCGGGCCGGTTTGCCCTCAGCGAAATCGTGCACGATGAACATTTTGGCCAGCGATGGAACGGCAATGGGCAAAAGGGTGCGGATATCATAGGAAAAATCGGTGAACAAATTAAGCGCAAGGCCACCGAAGAACTCCAGCCAGCGTAAAAATCCGCCACCGCGAGACCCCATCCAAACCCCTTTATTTTTGCATTATACAGCAGGCAAACATTGCATTTTGCATTGATTAAAACTCCTGAATTCTACTTTTAGCCTAAAAAATGGCTGGCATGGTTCGGGCTTAACTGTGTCAGACCGTTGGATAGACAAAAGCGAAACAAAGGAGGTTATATGTTAGGATGGACACTTATATTCCTGGTTATAGCACTCATTGCCGGCGTGCTCGGGTTTACTGGAATCGCCGGAGCCGCAGTGGGAATCGCACGGATTCTCTTTGCGATTTTTCTCATCCTGTTTCTCGCCACACTCGTGCTTCGGTTAACGAATGGTTGAGAAATTAAATCCTTAGCAAACTCTCTAAATATATGAATAAAGCAATTGGAATAGCATTACTAGTGGTCGGTGTCGTGCTGATTGTTTACGGCATAGACGCCTCAAATTCGGCGGGCTCTGCCCTATCACGAACCTTTAGTGGTACGCCGACAAATAAAACGTTGTGGTTATTATTGGGAGGCATTGGAGCTGCGATTGCCGGTGCAGTCATGACCTTCAAACCATCCCGGCGATAAGCCCAAGCAGGGCATATCTCCTGAAAAATCATTCTATGGTTGGGCCTGGCCTCTGTGCCCAACCAACTCTCTCTAACTAAACACCTGGCAAGGCTTTTTGAATTCCTGACATTGCATTGAGGGCGTGTTACCAGTAAACCATATCGCCAATGGCTTGCAGTTTGCTGGGCGGTTCACATTAATTACAGGCACACATTCGAAAATGCAAAAAGAATCCGGCTCCGAAAACGAGATTGCGCGATTGCGTGGCGACCTTCTGACTATGGCCAGTCGGGTGTGTCATGATTTGCGAACGCCTTTGGGCGGCATCGTCACCGCCACCGAAGTATTGCGTGAAACCCTCCATGACCACAACGTCCCGGAAACGCTCACGCAGTCAATTCTAGATTCTGCAGATGAATTGACCCATCTCATTAAGCAGATCAGTTTTATCACCCGCGCCACAGCCGAACCGCTCCCGAAAAAATCGCTGCCCATGGAGGGTATTGTGGCTGTGGCGTTACAACGGCTCGAATATTCCATTTTAAAAAAGCAGGCTGTTATTGCCAGGCCGGATTCATGGCCCCAGGTCCGCGGCGTGGCGCCCTGGCTCGAAGAAGTATGGTGGATTTTTTTAACCAACGCCCTGGAGCATGCCCCTGGTAAACCTCAAATTGAATTAGCCTGGCGGGAGGAAAATAGCCTGTACCGCTTCGAAGTTTGCGATCATGGCGGCGGGGTGCCTGGGGAAATTCCCAAAGTCCTTTTTCGCCCATTCTATTCATTAAACAAACCGGATGGCCCCCCCGGCTTTGGCTTGTCCATTGCCCAACGCCTAATTGAGCTTCAAGGCGGTGAATGCGGTTATGAGCCAAAACCTGGTGGTTCATGCTTTTTCTTTCGTTTGCCTCGAAACGGGGCTTAAATTCCCGTTTCCGCTCGAATGCACTTTGCAATGTGCCATTTTGCAATTTGCACAATCCCTTCCTTTCCTGCGACGGGCATCGTTTGATTATTTAAGCATTCTTTAAAAAACTGCACTGGCACCCTCTGGCACATTTTCTGCCAAAAGACCCCGACATATCAGTTTCTACGGACGTCAGAAGTCAAAAAGGCAGTTCTGGGATTTCAAAGCGTTCTTTCGGAACGATTGAGCATGGGCTGCATCAAGAAATTAATATCATGAAAGAAGAAAGCGCCATTTTAGCCGGGTCCCGCGCCAACGGAAAATCAAACGGCAACAACCGTATCGAGGATCTATTTAAACGCCAGTTGCTTGCCTCGTTGGTGGCCCTCCAGCAGGGTGATTTTTCCACCCGCATGCCAGAGGATCTGACCGGCCTGGACGGGAAAATCGCTGACAAATTCAATGAAGTGGTCGGCCGGCTCGAACGATACACCAATTCCGTTTCCCGGTTGCGTAATGAAGTTGGCCGCAAGGGAAAATTTAACGAACGCTTGACGGTCGGGGACGCCGTAGGCGGCTGGTCCGAGGCCACGGAAGCAGTCAATTCGCTTGTTGATGACCTCTCCCGGCCAACGCTCGAAATGGGCCGCGTCATCGGTGCGGTGGCCAAAGGTGATTTATCCCAGTCCGTCTCCATGGAAATTTCCGGGCATCCGCTGCAAGGGGAATATTTGCGCACCGCCAAGCTCGTCAATGGGATGGTGGAACAATTGGCCAATTTCTCCGTCGAGGTCGTCCGCGTCGTCCGCGAAGTCGGTATTGAAGGTAAGCTCGGCGGCCAGGCGCAGGTCAAAAAAGTTTCCGGTGTATGGCGCGAACTTACTGAATCGGTCAACCAAATGGCCGGTAACTTGACGGCGCAAGTCCGTAACATCGCCGATGTGACTATCGCCGTCGCCAACGGCGACCTTTCCAAGAAAATCACCGTGGACGTCCGCGGTGAAATCCTCCAGCTCAAGGAAGCCATTAATACGATGGTCGAACAATTGCGTTCGTTTGCGTCGGAAGTGACTCGCGTCGCCCGCGAAGTCGGCACCGAAGGTAAGCTCGGCGGCCAGGCCTTCGTGCCCGGTGTCGCCGGCACCTGGAAAGATTTGACCGACAACGTCAATTCCATGGCCTCCAACCTCACGGCCCAGGTCCGTAATATCGCCCAGGTAACCACCGCCGTCGCCCGCGGTGACCTCTCCCGCAAAATCACGGTGGACGTTAAAGGCGAAATTCTCGAACTCAAGGACACCATCAACGTCATGGTGGACCAATTAAACGCCTTCGCCTCCGAAGTAACACGCGTCGCGCGCGAAGTCGGCACTGAAGGCAAACTCGGGGGTCAGGCCGCCGTGCCTGGTGTTGCCGGCACCTGGAAGGATTTAACCGATAACGTCAATTCCATGGCTTCCAATTTGACCTCGCAAGTCCGCAACATCGCTGAAGTGACCACCGCTGTGGCTAAAGGTGACTTGTCCCGCAAAATCACGGTCGACGTCAAAGGCGAAATCCTTGAGTTGAAAAATACGGTCAACACAATGGTGGACCAGTTGAACGGCTTCGCCGCTGAAGTGACGCGTGTCGCGCGTGAAGTCGGTACTGAAGGAATTTTGGGCGGCCAGGCCGAAGTGCCCGGTGTCGCCGGTACGTGGAAAGATTTGACCGACTCCGTGAACGCCATGGCTACGAACCTCACGGCCCAGGTCCGTAATATCGCGGAAGTAACCACCGCCGTGGCCAAAGGCGACTTGTCCCGCAAGATCACGGTGGACGTGCGCGGTGAAATTTTGGAACTCAAAAATACCATCAATACGATGGTGGACCAATTGAACGGGTTCGCCTCCGAAGTGACTCGTGTCGCGCGCGAAGTCGGTACCGAAGGCAATCTCGGCGGCCAGGCAGTCGTGCCCGCCGTCGCCGGTACCTGGAAGGATTTGACCGATAACGTCAACTCCATGGCGTCCAATTTGACCTCGCAAGTCCGCAACATTGCGGAAGTGGCCACCGCCGTGGCCAAAGGCGATTTGTCCCGTAAAATCACCGTGGACGTCAAAGGCGAAATTCTTCAGTTAAAAAATACCATTAACACGATGGTGGACCAGCTTAACGCCTTCGCCTCCGAAGTCAGCCGTGTCGCCCGCGAAGTCGGCACCGAGGGCAAGCTCGGCGGCCAGGCGCAAGTCCGCGGCGTCGCCGGCACATGGAAGGACTTGACCGACAACGTCAATTTCATGGCCAACAATCTCACCGGCCAGGTGCGTAACATCGCTGAAGTGACCACCGCCGTCGCCAAAGGTGACTTGTCCCGCAAGATTACGGTGGACGTGAAAGGTGAAATTCTCGATTTGAAAAACACCATCAACACGATGGTGGACCAGCTAAACGCCTTCGCCTCGGAAGTCAGCCGTGTCGCCCGCGAAGTCGGCACGGATGGACGCCTCGGCGGCCAGGCCGTCGTGACCGGTGTCGCCGGCACGTGGAAAGATTTGACCGACAACGTCAATTTCATGGCCAACAACCTCACCGGCCAGGTCCGTAACATCGCCGAAGTGACCACCGCAGTGGCGAGCGGTGACCTTTCCCGTAAAATCACGGTGGACGTACGCGGTGAAATTTTGGAACTCAAAAACACCATTAACACGATGGTGGACCAGTTGAACTCTTTTGCGTCTGAGGTCAGCCGCGTCGCGCGCGAAGTGGGTACCGAAGGCAAACTCGGCGGCCAGGCCGTGGTTCCCGGCGTGGCCGGTACGTGGAAGGATTTGACCGATAACGTCAACTCAATGGCGAACAACCTTACCGGCCAGGTCCGCAATATTGCTGAAGTAACCACTGCTGTCGCCCGCGGCGACCTCTCTCGCAAAATCACGGTGGACGTTAAAGGCGAAATCCTCGAATTGAAGAACACCATTAACGTCATGGTGGACCAGCTCAATGCCTTCGCCTCTGAAGTCAGCCGCGTGGCGCGCGAAGTAGGCACCGAAGGCAAGCTCGGAGGCCAGGCCCAGGTGCTGGGCGTCGGTGGCACGTGGAAGGACTTGACCGATAACGTCAATTCCATGGCCTCCAACCTCACCGGCCAGGTCCGCAATATCGCCGAAGTGACCATCGCCGTGGCCAACGGCGACTTGTCCCGCAAAATCACCGTGGACGTTCGTGGTGAAATTTTGCAGCTCAAGGAAACAATTAACACGATGGTCGAACAGTTGCGTTCGTTCGCCTCGGAAGTGACGCGCGTGGCGCGCGAAGTCGGTACCGAAGGCCGCCTCGGCGTGCAGGCGGTCGTGCCCGGTGTCGCCGGTACCTGGAAAGATCTGACGGATTCGGTGAACGCCATGGCTGCCAACCTTACGGCCCAGGTCCGTAACGTGGCCGAGGTGACTACCGCCGTGGCCCGTGGCGACTTGTCCCGTAAGATTACCGTGGACGTGAAAGGCGAAATTTTGGAATTGAAGAACACCATTAATACAATGGTTGATCAATTAAACGCCTTCGCTGCCGAAGTGACCCGCGTCGCCCGCGAAGTCGGTACGGAAGGCAAACTCGGGGGCCAGGCCCAGGTGCCCGGCGTCGGTGGCACGTGGGGAGATCTCACCGACAACGTCAATTTCATGGCCGCCAACCTTACTGACCAGGTGCGCGGCATCGTGAAAGTGGTGACCGCCGTCGCCAACGGAAATTTGCGGCAGAAGCTTACGGTCGAAGCCAAAGGCGAAGTCGCCGCCCTGGCCGAAACCATTAATAATATGACCGACACGCTGGCTATCTTCGCCGAGCAGGTCACCAATGTCGCCAGGGAGGTGGGCGTGGAAGGACGATTGGGCGGACAGGCAAACGTGCCGGGTGCGGCAGGTACCTGGAAGGATTTGACCGGTAACGTCAACCTGCTCGCAGCCAACTTGACGACGCAAGTGCGCGCCATCGCTGAGGTATCCACGGCCGTGACAAAGGGTGACCTCACGCGATCCATCACAGTGGAAGCGCGCGGTGAAGTGTCCGAACTCAAGGACAACATCAATACGATGATTGATAACCTGCGCGTCACGACTGAGCGCAACCAGGAGCAAGGCTGGCTCAAAACGAACATCGCGAAATTCACCGGCATGTTGCAGGGGCAACGCGACCTGTTCACCGTCGGCAGAATGCTCCTTTCCGAACTGGCCCCGCTCGTCGGCGCCCAGCAGGGCGCCATTTATCAGATGGAACAGGGCGATGATAATAAATGGATGCTGCGCCTTCTCGCCGGATACGCCACCCGGCCCGAGCAGCCGCAGCGCATTCTGGTAGGCGAAGGGCTCATCGGCCAGTGCGCCCTTGAGAAAGACCGTATTTTGCTGACCGGCGTTAAATCCGATTACGCGCGTATTGCTTCCAGCCTCGGCGATGCCCGGCCCGCCAGCATTGTCGTGCTGCCGGTGTTGTTTGAAGGCCAAACCAAAGCCGTGATCGAACTCGCCTCACTGGCACCGTTTAGCGTCACGCACTTGACCTTCCTCGAGCAGCTCACTCAATCCATCGGCGTTGTGCTTAACACGATTGAAGCCACGATGCGCACTGAAGGTCTGTTGCAACAATCACAACAGCTCACCGTGGAATTGCAATCGCAGCAAAAGGAATTGCAGCAAACCAACGAAGAATTGGCCCAAAAAGCCCGCCAGCTTGCCGAACAGAACGTCGAAGTGGAACGCAAAAGCCGCGAAGTCGAGCAGGCCCGCCGCGCCCTCGAAGAAAAGGCCGCGGAACTTGCGCTCACATCCAAATACAAATCCGAATTCCTGGCGAACATGTCCCACGAATTGCGCACCCCGCTTAATTCCATCCTTATCCTGGGCCAGCAATTGGCGGAAAACACCGCCGGCAATTTGTCCAACAAGCAGGTCGAATTTGCCCGCAATATCTATTCCTCCGGTTCTGACCTGCTCAACCTGATTACGGACATCCTTGATCTTTCCAAAATCGAATCCGGCACGGTCACCGTGGAAGCCGAAGAAGTCGGCTTCGCCTCCGTGCGCGATTCCGTCGAGCGTAACTTCCGCCACGTGGCCGATGCCAAGAATCTTCCATTCAACATCGAATTTGACTCTGCTTTACCGCGTGCGTTGACGACTGATCCGAAGCGCCTGCAACAGATTCTCAAAAACCTGTTGTCAAACGCCTTCAAATTTACAGCGCATGGGCATGTCTCCATCAATGTAACGCCCGTTCATTCAGGCTGGACTCCGAACCACAAGATCCTGAGCAAAACTCCAAATGTGATCGCCTTCAAAATTAGCGATACTGGCATCGGCATCGCCCCTGAGAAACAAAAGCTAATTTTCGAAGCGTTCCAGCAGGCGGATGCCGGCACGAGCCGCAAATACGGCGGTACCGGCCTCGGCCTGGCCATCTCGCGTGAACTCGCCGGCCTTTTGGGCGGTGAAATAAAACTGGCCAGCTCTCCCGGCGAAGGCAGCAGCTTCACGCTGTTCCTGCCGCTGACGTACTCCGGAGGCTCCGCCAAAATCGTACCCCAGTCTGAGCCGGCAACTATCGTCCTGCCTGCTCCCCGCGAAGAAAACATCCCGGATGATCGTAATGCCATCCAGCCCGGTGACAATGTCCTGCTCATCGTTGAGGACGACCCGCATTACGCGCGTGTCCTTATCGGTCTGGCCCGCGACAAGGGGTTTAAGGCCATTTCTGCAACCCGTGGCCACGCAGCCATTGCCCTGGCGCGACAGTTCATGCCCACCGCCGTCACCCTGGACATCTTCCTGCCGGATATGCTCGGCTGGACTGTGCTAAATAATTTGAAATTGGACGCCACCACGCGGCACATTCCCGTCCTTGTCCTGTCCATCGAAGAAGAACGCCAGCATGGCCTCTCGCACGGCGCGTTCTCATACATGATCAAACCTGCCACTACCGAAAGTTTGGAACAATGCTTCGAACGGATTAAGACCTTTGCCGCCCCGCGCCTGAAACGGCTCCTGGTCGTTGAAGACAACCAGACGGAGCGTGACAGCATCATTGCCCTGCTCGCGCACAACGATATCGAAATCGAATCGGTCGGCACCGGCGCCGAGGCCTATCAAAAATTAATGGATAATCAGTTCGATTGCTGCGTGCTGGACTTGCGCCTGCCTGATATGAGCGGCTATTCCCTCCTGGAAAAGATGCAGGGCGAACCCGCTTTGCGCGATGTCCCGGTAGTCGTCTTTACGGGCAAGGAATTGGATCCAGCAGAAGAAAAACAACTCCGTTCTCTCGCCAAGAGCATTGTGCTCAAAGACGTAAAGTCCCCGGACCGGCTCTTTGATGAGACTGCGTTGTTCCTGCATCGGATCGTTGCGAATTTGCCCGAGGCCAAGCGCGAAATGCTCGCCCGCCTCCATAATTCCAATGAATCGCTCCATGGCCGCAAGGCGCTGGTCGTGGACGATGATGCGCGCAACATTTTTGCCCTCACCACCGTTCTCGAAAATCACGAGATGAATGTGATCAGCGCGACGAATGGCCGGCAGGCCATTGAAATTATCAAGAGCACCCCGGACTTGAGCGTCGTATTGATGGACATCATGATGCCGGAAATGGACGGCTATGAAACCTTGCGGGAAATCCGTAAGAACCCGGAGTTCCGCGCCCTTCCCATTCTTGCCCTCACGGCCAAGGCTATGAAGGGTGACCGTGAAAAATGTCTCGAAGCCGGCGCTTCGGATTATATCGCCAAACCGGTCAATACGGACCAGCTTGTATCACTATTGCGCGTTTGGCTCTATCGTTAATGAAATCATTGTCTCAACTTCGGTGGGGACCATCCGCCCAGCCTCTGATGCGCGCAGAGGCAGGACGGCCTATCACGCCTCGCCGCCGCGCAACTGGCGGCGGGGCAAATTGAAATGTCTTAACCATTTATCATGGATTCCGTTGAAAAAGGAAAAATTGTCGAACTGAAAACCGGCCTCGAACCGGTCAACGTTTTACTCGTGGACGACGAAAGCAGGAACCTGGATGCCCTCGAGAGCATTCTGGAAACCATGCCCGGCCTGCAACTTGTTCGCGCCCTCCGGCCCGAAGATGCCCTTCTGGCTCTTCTCCAAAATGAGTTTGCCTGCATCATCCTGGACATCCAAATGCCCGGCATGAGCGGAATAGAACTGGCGCGCCAAATTAAAACCCGGCGGCGCAACCAGCATATTCCTATCATTTTCCTGACGGCATTTTTCCTCGACGAAAAAGACGCCATCACGGGCTACGGCGCCGGGGCGGTGGATTATTTGACCAAGCCCATTAACCCGGAAATCCTTAAATCCAAAGTCGGTGTCTTTGTGGATCTGTCCCGCACGGCTCGCGCTCTCGCCAACTCCAATCGCGCGCTGGAAAACGAAGTGAGCCAGCGCAAAATCGCTGAGGACGCATTGCGATTGGCCAACGAACAATTGGAAAAACGCGTTCATGAACGCACCGCAGAATTGGGCCTGAGTGAAGAACGCTACAAACAAGTCGTCCGCAATTTGCCCGTCGCCGTTTACACCACGGATGCGGAAGGCCGCATCACTCTTTACAACGAATCCGCCGCCGAATTATGGGGGCAGCGGCCTGAAGTCGGGAAAAAAGCATGGCACGGCTGCTATAAAATTTTCAAACCGGACGGAACTGAGCTGTCCCTCGATGAAAGCCCCATCGCTATCACACTGAAAACCGGTGAGCCGGTCCGTGGGCAGGAAATAATTATTGAGCGTCCGGATGGGCAGCGGCGCAACATCTTGCCCTACCCCACGCCTATTCGCGATGCTTCCGGCAATATTATCGGTGCGGTGAACCTGCTTTTGGATGTCACCGAACGCAATCTTGCTCAGTTAATGGCCCAGCGCTTTGCCGCTATCGTCGAATCTTCCGATGACGCCATCATCGGCAAAGATACCAACGGCATCATCATGAGTTGGAACCGGGGCGCCGAGCGGATTTTTAAATATAAAGCCGCCGAAGTTGTCGGTAAACCGATAACTGTTTTGATTCCCATCGAACGACATACGGAGGAGGAAGGCATTCTTGCGCGCATCCGCCGTGGCGAACAGGTCAAACATTTTGAAACCATCCGGCAACGCAAAGACGGAACTTTGATTGACGTTTCATTGACGATTTCACCCATCAAAGATGCCAATGGAAATATCGTGGGCGCGTCAAAAATCGCCCGCAATATCAGCGAACGCAAACGCACCGAGCGCCAGCAACGCGCCCTGTTTGAATTGGTCTCCACCATGAACGCTGCGCCTACCATGGATGAAATTTGCCATGCTGCGCTCGAAGCAGTCATTCAATGTCAAAACGTGGACCGCGCCTCCATTCTCCTCTGTGATGCCAAAGGCGCCATGCGTTTCAAAGCCTGGCGCGGCCTCTCAGATGAATACCGTCGCGCCGTCGAAGGCCATTCCCCCTGGAAAAACGGCGATACCCCTGAACCGATTTTTATCAATGATGTCGCTGACGCCGAATTTGACGAAGGCCTGCGCCTGACCATTGAAAAAGAAGGCATCCGCTCGCTCGCCTTTTTCCCCATCATTTATGAAAAACGGTTGCTGGGTAAATTCATGATTTATTTCAATGCGCCTCACGCGTTCACTCATCATGAACTGCGACCATCCGAATTTATCGCCTCACAAATCGCTTTTGCCATTGAACGCGAAAACGTTATGCAACAACTGAAACATGCTCACGATGAAGTGCTCGCCGCTTCCCGGGCCAAGGATGATTTTCTGGCCACCTTGTCCCACGAACTGCGTACTCCCTTGAGCCCGGTTCTCCTCCTCGCCAGCGACGCTATGAATAATCACGACCTGCCTCCCCGCGCCCGCGCGGACTTCAATACCATCCGTAAAAATATCGAGATGGAAGCACGGCTCATTGACGACCTGCTGGACTTGACCCGCATTACCCGCGGCAAGGTCATCCTCGAAAAAAATTTCATCAATGTTCACTCCGTTCTGCGGGACGCCATCACCCAGGTGCGCGAAGAAATGAATCAAAAACAAATTATCCTGGACCTCCGGTTAAACGCAGTCGAACACACTGTCTATGCCGACACCGTCCGCCTTCAGCAAATCTTCTGGAACCTTTTGAAAAACGCGGTGAAATTCACCTCGGAACACGGCCAAATCACCGTTGAAACCAGCGTCACCGGCAAAAAACTTTCCATCATTGTTTCCGATACGGGTATTGGGATGACATCCGATGAAATCGCCGGAATATTCCATGCCTTTTCCCAGGGCGAACATGTTGCGGGTTCTCATCGCTTCGGCGGTCTCGGCCTGGGCCTGAGCATTTCTCAAAAACTCGCGGAATTTCATTCTGGAAAAATTGTCGCTGCCAGCAATGGTCGCAACAAAGGCTCGACCTTCACCGTGGAACTTCCCCTCGCCGCTGCTGAGGAAGTCCAAAGAAATTCAGCCCCGTCGCGGCAGCCGGAAAATGCGGCTTCCGGAGTCACTCCCAAAACCATCCGGATTTTACTGGTGGAAGACCACGAACCGACGCGTACCACGCTCACCGGCCTGCTCCTGCGCCGCCGCTACCAGGTGGCTGCCGCCGCCACCGCCGCTGAAGCCCGTGCCCTCGCCGGTGCCCGCAGTTTCGATCTCCTGATTACTGACATCGGCCTGCCCGACGGCAACGGCTACGATCTCATGAACGAATTGGGCCGTAAAAACCACCTCCGTGGGATTGCCCTGACCGGTTACGGCATGGAACACGATGTCGCACGCAGTGAAACTGTGGGCTTTGATGCCCACCTCACCAAACCCGTCCGCATCCAATCGCTCGAAGCCGCCCTTGAAGTGACGGCCAAACGTATCGAATCTTAGCAGAAGTAATATGGCCTTTTGGCAACTTACAACCGGGGTAGAACTATTGAGCAATGCCATCACATGCTGATTATCTGGATGCGCTTGAAGCGGCTATTCTGATTAACCATAAATGCAAGCCGACTCATCGCGAAACGGCTTTCGTTCATGTCCAAACGAAAGATGCGGAAACCGTGTGGAAAGGCCAGGTCGAAGTGTTTGATTTGGCCGGCCACAAGGAAACCAGCACCTGTTACGCCTGGCATAACACAGAAAAAGGCAGCGCCAGGATTTTCGCTATCCTTAAAAATAATTTCATCGATTCACCCAGGAGAGCTGTCGAGGCCGCTATTCTGGCGGACAAAGAACGGCCTACCCCTTCAGGAAATACTTAAAACCGGCTTCCGCCTGCCACCGGCGGAAATTAAAAATTAGATTTCGGTTGCCTCAAAAAATTTCCGTGCGAAAATGACCATGGTCACAGGTAAGACCGTTTTTAGGTTATAGGCATTTCGTGAGACGGAACGTTTTCGGCTTTCACGCCATTCTCATAACCTTTTTCAGTCTGTTCGTTGTTGTTTCGCAGGCGGAAAAGGCACAGGCAGATTTTTTGTCTTTGCCCCCGGCATCGTCCAGACCCCGGGTTATTTCCCAGCATGATATTGGCGATTGCGCCTGCGGCCCTTGCGCTGTCTTTAACGCCCTCGAGTTCGGCGATCCTGCGCTAAATAATCTCGCCGCCGCGCTTCCCGGGCATGCACCCGCGGATAAAGTCCGCGCCCTTATTCAACAATACGGCGGCCAACCCTCCATCGTTACCCGCAACCAGCCCCGTTACCTTGACAATGGCGGCATGTGGGAAGACGACCTCGTTTCTTTCATCAACGACTGCCTGAAAACGGACAGTGCCGCGCCTGTGCGCGGCGACCACCTCACCCGTCAGGCCAATGAAACCGGCACTGCCTGCCTGCGCCGCGTTTATGACGAATTAAGCCATTCCCTGACTGCCGGGTTCCCGCCTGTCGTCAACCTCCAGGCCTACACTGAACATAAAAATTTCTTTCATCGCTACTGGAAGTGGATGGACGGCCATTTCGTTACCGTCGTCGCCGTCCAAAATACTCTTCCGCAGGACGCTTCCAAATTCTCTATGTCGGTGGCTGATTCCCAATCCGGCCGCATCCTGGAAGTCTCCGTGTACGCAGATCAAAACCGCCAGCCTGCATCACTCGCCCGCACTCAAACGCAAAGAAGTGGCAAGGTCCCCGCTCAAGTCGCCCGCGATTATCCCTGCCTGACAATTCAATCCCCGAAACTCGAAGGCATTTTGGAAGGCCCCGCCAATTCTGCGCAAACCATCTGCGTCATTGATTACGCCGTCCATCGCTAAGAGCGACTCCCGGGCTATTTTTTCTTCGGCTCAAAATCCAGCCAGGCCAGGTTCATATTGCCCTCAGTAACGATCCGCACCGTCAAAACACTTTTGCCTTTCGGCAACGCCACCTCAGCAATATTCGTCATGATATTCCAATGATGCCATTGGCGCCAGGCAACCGGCTCCTTGTCGTCGCGTGTGGAAATGATTTGGATATTGGATGCGAATGGCCGGCCGTTGCGCTCCAGTGAAATCGTGCCCCCGCGATTCGAGGTATATAAAAGATCCACCGTATAAGTTCCCGCCTGCTCCACTTCCACAGTCAGGTTGAACCATTCCCCCGGCTCCGTCCAACCGACGTATAGCTGCCCCTCAGGCGGCTGTACCCGGTCATAAGGATTATTATCAATCGTATCGTGAAATTTCGTATAGGATGTGCTCACCGCCTCGTTCATGCGAAACTCGTTTAGGTACGTGCCGTTGGCGGGATTCAATTTTCCACTGCCCTGGTTCGTCGTTCCGGAAACGTGATACGCCACACCCTCGCCGCCAAGGTCGTAATAGGCACACTGCACCCGCCCGGGAATTTTTTGCGCGCCACCCTGGTAAACATTGTCATGAAACGGCTGGCCCGAATAGTTTTTGAAATTATCGGTCGCGCAGCCGCAGAAATAAAGGCTCACCAGGACCGCAAATGTGAAAATGAGAGGAGGAAAGGTTTTCATAAATTAATTTCGGTTTGAAACGATACCAATAACCGCTATTCACTGCAAATATCAGGACATAGCCCTTTGACATTTTTCACGAGCGACTTGTGCCCAGGCCACCGCTCCCCCCGTGGGGCTGCCTTGGTTTGCACTGGACAACGCCAAGTGAGCCGCTGGCCGCAAACTGTGGCTAAATCATTGGAAAATATTTTTTCCATGGTTAGCTTAATTTACCTTAACTTCGCTTAATTTGGCTTAATTTACCTAAAAGGCTTTGGCGGGGATTTTTCACGCAAAGAGGAAACGTCCCAGCACCGTCTACATCATAAGATATTCTTTTGATCGCAAAGAAAAAATTTCGTTGTTAGTAATTGGAGTACATGATGTTTTGAATGAAATTGGGTTCGTTTCGCAATTTCGACCTTTTTTAGGAGACGGCAGGGGCCGGGATAACGGACGGACAAGACTGACGGTGGAATCCCTCAGGCCGACACCGCTAAGATGTTTTAATACATCAGACATTCGGCCATTTTATCATGGTGG
>DATJXK010000309.1:0-4623 GCA_035500235.1 Pseudomonadales bacterium
GGCGGCATCAGGACCAAGGGATTGTGCATCCATGCTCGTATCAATCAACCCCACAATGGTTTTACCCGAAGAAGGTGGCGGGCTGAGTTGCAACGATAGTGACGAGCCTCCCCCGGGTGAACCTGACTGCGTCGTGGGCGGAGGATCAAAAGAGTAATTATAGTCCACCGCCTGGACATCGCTATTGTTCTGCAGCTGGGATAGCGCGGAATCCGTGGCGTCGGCATCGGCAAATTCCAAGCGATAGACGCCGTATTTATCGAGTTTGCCGGTGACTTTTGCGCCCAGGATCTTCGCCAGCGCATCGATGTCCGTACCCGGTTTAAGCCTCACTAACAGTTCGTTGGGGATGTGTTTTGCGGCAGCCGGGGCCACAACCTGGCGCGTGGCGTTCTTCATGGCTGTAACAAAAACGTAGAGGTCAGAAGCGCCGTCTGCTTTTGGAACGAGGGCAAAATTAAGATCACCCAGTAATCTTTTCAAGGCATCGCCGGCCGGAAGTTTTTTAAACGTCGTAGAAGCGGTATGCGACGTCCCCGGCTCCACATAAATGTGCCAGCCGGTCTCGACCGAGATGCTTCGTAATAATGGCAAAAGGGCCTCATGATGAATGTTTGCATCCACCAGCCCATCGGCTTTATGCCAAACCAAAGAATTGGTTTGAGCCACTGCACCAAAGCTTAACGCCGTGGACAAGCAAAGGATGGCGCACAATTTAATTCGGCCGTTCATCGCATTACAAAAGCCTGCATATTAACGATTTGCCATACTCTAAGGCACATGACCGTAAGTTTCAACCCTCCCCTTTTTGAGGATGTTTTGCGCCAGTCGTTCAAACTTTTTCCGCCAGCACGGTTTTAACCCAACCCTGGTTATCCAGATACCAGCGGACCGTTTCCCTAATGCCGTCTTCAAATTTGTGCGCGGGCGTCCAGCCCAGTTCGCGTTGGATTTTTTCAGCATCAATGGCATAGCGACGATCATGGCCGAGCCGGTCTTTGACATAGGTGATTAACTTGCGCGTTTGCCCGCCAAGTTCCGGTTTAAATTCATCAACCAAATCGCAAATGATTTCTACGATGCGGATGTTCGCCCATTCGTTGTGGCCGCCGATGTTATAGGTTTCGCCAATTTTTCCTGTTGCGAGGACAGTCCATAGAGCCCCGGCATGGTCGCGGACATAAAGCCAATCGCGCACGTTCATGCCATCGCCATAAACCGGAATCGGTTTCCGGGCAATCGCACTTTGGATGACAACCGGGATAAGTTTTTCCGGAAACTGAAACGGCCCGTAGTTGTTGGAGCAATTTGTAATGACCGCCGGCAGACCGTAAGTATGATGATAAGCCCGCACCAACATATCGCTGGCAGCCTTGCTCGCGGAATACGGGGAATTCGGCGCGTAAGGCGTGGTTTCGGTAAAGTAGCCCGTCGGCCCGAGCGAACCAAAAACTTCATCTGTGGAGACATGATGAAAGCGCGTCGCCTGGGTCGTAGAATTCCAGCACTCGCGACAAGCTTCAAGCAGATGAAATGTGCCGGTAACATTCGTATGGATAAAATCGCCCGGCCCGGAAATAGATCGGTCCACATGCGACTCCGCCGCCAGGTGCATGACATGCGTGATTTGGTGCTGACGGACGACGCGCAGCGTTTCGGCCTTGTCGCGCAGGTCCACCTTCTCGAAAACATATTTAGAATGTTTTGATACTTCTGCCAGATTAGCCAAATGACCGGCATAGGTCAGGCAATCAAGGTTAACCAATTTTTTGACTTCTGGCCGGTCAATGACGTGATGAATTACGTTTGACCCAATAAATCCTGCGCCGCCGGTGATGAGAAGATTCATTTTTGTGATTCAGGCTTCCAGTTTTTGAGTGAATCCTCAAGGGCTTCGTTGACATCGCGCATTTTAACGCCTGCTCCCAAAAGCTTCGAGATATCCATGACGCAGTTGGAACGCGGCGTTTTGGCCGCCTGTTGATAAAACTCCTTATCATCTTTCCAGAATTCGAATTTCCGGTTCGGCTTCAGGATTTTTTCCAGCAAAGCGACAACCTGCCGCGTCGTGACAAATCCCTGGTTGGTCACATTGTAAATGCCAAAGGGCGCTTGTTTCTCCCATAGATCCAGGCAGGCGCGGACAAAATCCGCCCGGTGGGAAATCGAATTTACGTTATCGTAAATTTTGGGATACCGCTGCACTTTACTCAAATAATTTCGCGCGTTATCGAATTCATCGAAGGGAATCCTCAGTCGCCAGATATAACTCCGGCCAACTCCGGAAATAGCCTCTTCCCCGAGCGCTTTGCTACCGCTATAAAAACTGCACGGCGGATCGCGGAAGGAAAAATTAGGGGTATCAGTCTCACTAAAGCCCTGGATTTTTTCGGGCGATTTATCCACCAGAGAACGCAAATCAGGCCGGGCGAGATCTTTTTCAGCCTTCGCGTGGCCGTTTTCAACAATTTTCCCGCCGCTGTAAATGCAGCCGCTCGAAACATGACCCCAGGGAATTTTTGCCGCGGCACAGGCATGCGCAATTGTTTGGGGCAAAAGAGAATTTCCGGCCAGCGTATCCGCCTTGGCATTTTCACAGGCATCAACGTTCGGCTTCCCCGTGTAGCCGGCGGAATTAATCACAAATTCAGGTTTCCTGGATTTGAGTAGATCCAACAATGGCCCGAAGCGCGTGTAATCAAGTTGCTTTCGGGAAACCTGGAAGAATTCCTTTTTCCGCCGCTGCAATTCCTTGGCAAACGCTTCGCCGATGTAACCGGATGCTCCTAATAATAAAATCATGGTCGGGTAATATAAAATCCGCAGTTACTTTTTTAACCGCTTTGCCTCGCTGATAACTTCAGCCAAATAGTCGCGATACTCGCATTTGGGCATTTCACCAATAAGCTTTTCCAGTTGCTCCAGCGACAGAAAACCATGGCGAAAGGCGGCCTCCTCAGGGCAGCCAATTTTAATTCCCGCGCGCTTTTCAATCGTCTGCACATAGGCGCTGGCATCGTGCAGGCTGCTGCTCGTGCCGGCGTCCAGCCACGCAAAACCGCGGTTAAGGCGATGCACGTTCAGGTCACCGCGTTTTAGATAGACGATATTCACATCCGTGATTTCCAGCTCACCGCGCGCCGACGGCTTTAAGTTTTTGGCGATATTGATGACGTCGTTGTCGTAAATGTAAATGCCGGGAACGGCGTAATTGCTTTTGGGATTTTTTGGTTTTTCCTCAATCGAAATAGCCCGGCCATCGCTAAATTCGACGACACCGTAACGTTCCGGATCGTTGACGTGATAGCCAAAAATAGTTGCGCCGGATTTAAATTCCGTAAGGGCGCGATAAAACGAATCGCCGCCGTAAAAAATGTTATCACCCAAAATAAGGGTCACCTTGTCTTTGCCCACGAAGCTTTCGGCAATAATGAAAGACTGGGCGATACCGGCGGGCTTGGCTTGTTCGCGGTACTCGATGGAAATACCAAAGCGCGAGCCATCACCGAGAAGTTGTTTAAACCGGGGCAGATCGTGCGGTGTAGAAATGAGGCAAAGTTCGCGAATGCCACCCTCAATGAGCGTAGTCAGCGCATAATACACCATCGGCTTATCGTAAACCGGCTGGAGCTGTTTACTGGCAACCAGCGTCAGCGGATAAAGCCGCGACCCGGCGCCGCCAGCGAGAATGATGCCTTTCATCGGGTTAGAATAAAATTTTACCAACTGAAATTAAAGCAAAAGTTGGGCCATTTGCTTCAATTTCCGAATCGAAGCATCCAGGTTTTTTCTGGCTTGTTTTTCAAACCTTCGGCGAAACCAATCGGTGCTAAAGACATGTTCACGCGCCAGAAAGCGCTCCAAAATCTCAGCCCGTTTTGAACCAAATATTTCCGGTGTAACCCATGCGTATTCCTGCCGGATTTGTTCCTCGTATTGGTTGAATCGCCTTTCGTCCCGCCCAAGGATGCTCAGATCCACGTCTATCATTATTTTGGCGTCCGCATCGGCGCCGGTCTCATGATTTTTGGTGACCAAAATAAGCCGGGCAATACGATCCTGGAACGGATGAGGTATCCCGCATTCGCGGAGACACTGCGAGGCTAATTCAGCGCTCAATTCCTCGTTGTTCCCTCCTTTTGGATCATAGATGGCATCATGAAACCACAATGCCAGTTCCACTGCTTGAGGTTCTTTCGCCTCATGGCGGATGCGGTCAAATTCCTCCAGGCATTCCGCAATATGCTCCTGGTTGTGATAATGCCGCTGCGGTTCGGCATAAGCCTTTGTTAACCGATCGTACCACGCGGAGGTGGGGCCGGTGGCACCCGCCTTTTGCATCAGCCTTTCCCAGCGGTCTTGAGCGGGCCAGTTCATGCTTTCCATTCTTGAAAGCGGCGATATACGGGGCTGGGCACGTATTTGCGAACCACTTTCTGCCAGCCTTTTGGACCAGCCAATCCTTTCACCATGCTGGAACTGACTTCGGCAATGTCGCGCGGCGGCATCAGAAATATCGAGCAAATTTGGGGATCCATATCACCATTGATATTACGCATCGTCCGCTCATATTCGTAATCACTTTCCGAACGGATGCCGCGCAGGATATGGGTTGCGCCTATG
>DATJXK010000310.1:0-80675 GCA_035500235.1 Pseudomonadales bacterium
GATGGGTTCCGGCACGTCCTGTTCCCACGAAGCATCGCCGGATTGGAGTTTGGAAAGCGATAGTGGCGCGAACAGGCTCAGGTATTCGGTATTATAATTTTGGATGCCCTCGATGAACCGGTTTTCCAACAGATGCGCGTAAAGATGCCGCAGATTTTCGGCCACTTTGAGATTATCGACCGTGATGATTTTATTGCCGGTGGATTCGCGCAACCAGTTGCTGCTGTCGCTGGCGGGGATGTTCCCGGCAGTAATACTGGCCGACGTTTCCCGCGACGGATAAACGTAAAGCCTCGTCTGGTCTTTGAAGAGCCGGCCCAGTGACTCGAGCAGGCCGCCGGAAAGGTCGGTATAAAACTTTTCGTCGAAAATGCTGCGCAAGCTGGGGATGCCCAGCGCGATGCCTTTGGTCTGTTGAGTATAGCGTGAAAGGTATTCGACCAGGCGATAATAACGCCCGAAATTGGAGATGAGCACGGGCTTGCCGAGGGTGCTTAAGAGGTCCACGCGATCAAGGAAGTCCTTGTGCGCGAGCGTAGCGTCTTCCAGCACGCTGTGGAGGGTCATTTCCATGAGGATGACCGGCGTCTGGCCTTTCATGCCGGCCTCAGACAAAAATTGTTCCTGCGCGCGCTCCAAAATATCCAGAGTGGTCTTGGTGATGGGCCGGAAACTGCCGCGTTCCACGAGCACGGCTTTTTTGTAAAGCACCTCACTGGGAATGACGACTTCGCCATCGGACGTGAACATGGCGGCGTCGGCAACGTTCTGCTGCACGAGCTGGAGGCTCATGAGGCGGTTGTCCACTTTCGCAAAGCGCGGGCCGGAAAACTTAATCATCTCAATCTCGATGCGGTCGCGATTAAGTTCGTCCATCAACAGGGAAATGATTTTTTCCGGCTCATGGTAATGATAAAACGCGGCATGGATGAGGTTCGCGCCGAGCACGCCCAGCGCTTCCTGCTCACGCACGACTATTTTATCAAGCAGCCGGGTGTGAATGATGATTTGGGAAGGCTCCTCACGCGGCTGCGCCTGGAACTTGATGCCCAGCCAGCCGTGGCCATCCGTCTGGCGGGAAAAGCTGTGCGTAGCAACGGTGTCGGCAAACACGAAAAAGGCGGTTTTTTCGCCCCGGTTTTTATCGAGCCGCTGGAGAAGGAGATTGTACTCGTAATCCAGCATGGCCTGGAGGCGCTGGCGGCTGACATAGCGGTCGGACGTACCATAGATGGCGTCGCTTACGGCCATGTCGTAGGCAGAAATGGTTTTGGCCACGGTGCCGGACGCGCCGCCCGCATGGAAGAACCAACGGCAAACTTCCTGGCCGGCGCCGATTTCCGCGAACGTGCCATACTTGGTCGCGTCGAGGTTGATTTGCAGCGCTTTATGCCCCGGCCCCATTTTGTCGTCTTTATCAGGTTCCATGTTTCCGTTCATGTCGGCCCACATTACCGAAAAGGGTTCGGCATGTCCAATCCGCCTTCGCTAAGGGACGCGCCCCCTGCTACGGCGCGACAAGCGGTCGTAGATAGCGATAAGATAATGACTACCGGCTCATCCGCCTCATCCAGATATTTTTTGAAAATTGGCCGTTTTTTGCTTTTTTCTCGCTTATATTGAAAGGCGATTTTTATAGAGAAAATGGCCAATCCGGCCCGAGGATCTGTGCCTATCGCCTAAAGTTACACATTGCGATTTGCATTCATAATCTATAGGAAATCGAACATTCTGATGTGCCCATGAATGGGGACCCGCATGAGATGGCAATCTTTACCAAGGCTCTTCAGCTTCCGGTAGAGCAGCGGGATTCTTTTATTCTTCAAGCCTGTGGAGGTAATGATTCATTGCGGCGTAAAGTTGAAACGCTGCTAAACGCGAACGCGCGTGTGGGAAGTTTTTTGGAGAATTCTCTCGTCAGACCGCCAATTGAAATATGCCCGGAAGCGCCAATTGGCGAAAAGCCGGGTGACTGGGTTGGGCGGTATAAACTCTTACAGCAGATCGGCGAAGGGGGTTGGGGGGTGGTTTTCATGGCGGAACAGCAGGAGCCAGTTCGCCGTAAAGTCGCCCTTAAAGTCGTCAAGCCGGGAATGGACACTAAAAATGTTATCGCAAGATTCGAAGCTGAGCGTCAGGCACTGGCATTGATGGATCATCCAAATATTGCCCATGTCTTCGATGCCGGCGCTACTGATACTGGCCGTCCGTATTTCGTAATGGAACTAATCCGCGGAATTAAAATCACGGATTATTGCGACCATCATTCCTTAACGACGCCTGCGCGACTGGAATTGTTCATTCAGGTTTGCGATGCTGTGCAACACGCCCACCAAAAAGGAATTGCCCATCGCGACATCAAACCTTCGAATATTTTGGTTACCACCACCGGCGATGGCGGCCCGCTGCCAATGGTCATTGATTTTGGGATCGCCAAAGCGACGACTGACCTGCGATTGACTGATAAAACGCTGTTCACCGCCTTTGAAATGCTGATTGGGACACCCGCCTACATGAGCCCGGAACAGGCCGCCCTCACCAATGTGGATGTAGATACCCGAACAGACATTTACAGCCTCGGGGTGTTGCTTTACGAAATATTGACGGGTAGAACGCCGTTCGACACGAGGGAATTGCTTAAGGCCGGGCTGGATGAAGTTCGTCGCGTCATCTGCACCGAAGAGCCGGTCCGTCCTTCGACCCGGCTGGTTACCATGCTAGCATCAGAGTTGACGATCCAATCTGAACACCGGCGAATCGAGCCTTCAAAATTAATACGGGAAGTACGCGGCGACCTGGACTGGATAGTGATGAAAGCGCTGGAGAAGGATCCCCACCGCCGGTACGCCACAGCAAATGAGCTGGCCATGGACGCAAGGCGCTATCTTTCGGGCGAAACCATTTTGGCCCGCCCGCCGAGTAAACTTTATGTGTTCCGGAAAATATTCCTCCGAAACAAGCTTTTGTTCACGGCGATTAGCATCATCACCTTCCTTCTCGTGGTGGGTTTAATATTGATTTCGGTGTCCTTTGCCCGAGAGCGAGAGGCGCGAAAAGAATCGGATAGTGATAAACTAAAAGCTCAGGAGGAAACACGGTTTCTGGAAAGTATGCTTCAAAGTGTTGGCCCTTCAGTAGCGCTTGGCCAGGACACAGCGATGTTGAGGGGAATTTTAGACCACACCGTCGAACATATTGGCGTAGAAATGACTAACCAACCGGATGTCGAAGCTGAATTGAGGGAGGTTATGGGAACGGTCTATCGGCGAATCGGAAATTATCACCAGGCCGAAGAAATGCATCGTGCCGCAGTTGGCATTCGTAGAAGACTGTTTGGCTCTCATGACCCAAAGGTGGCCGAGTCGCTGAACGAGTTGGGATTGGATTTTCAAGCTGAGAACAAATTGCCGGAGGCGGAAGAGGCAGGTAAAGAGTCACTTATAATCCGGCAGCAGGCCTTCGGTTTACAGAACGCTGACACGGCCACTTCCATGAATAATTTAGGAGCCATCTACCGGGATGAAGGGAATTTTACGCAGGCGGAAGAATTGATCCGGCAATCGCTGGCTATCAGGCAGAAAATATTCGGAACGACGAATTTGGATGTGGCAGATTCGTTGCGAAATTTAGGCATGATTCTGGGCGTCAAAGGTGAATGGGCAGGAGCCGAGGAATCGGCCCGGGAAGCCCTGGCCATACGGCGTATTCTGCTTGGGCCGGAAGATCCGTGGGTAGCATCGGCATTGGAAGATGTTGCGTGGGCAGCGTCCAATGAAGGAAAGCTTGAAGAAGCCGAAAGCCTGCAAAAAGAAGCTCTCTTGATGCGGCAAAAACTCCTTCCGGCGGAGGATCCCGATGTGGCCGCCTCCCTTGGATCCATAGGGGACACCATGAGGGAACGCGGAAATTTTACGGAGGCATGTTCCGTCCTTAACGCTGCGCTTTCGATCCAGCGCAAAGTCCTCGGCGAGGATAATCCCGCCACGCTGTTTACCTTGCGTGATCTTGGATTGACTCTGGAAGACGAAGGGAAGCTGGCTGAATCCGAACAAATACAACGCGAAGCGCTCGCCGGCTGGACGAGAAACGGACGAAGGCAGAGTTCAGACGGATTGTACGAACTAAAGTGCCTGACCAGCGTTCTCGTCATACAAAAGAAATTTGCTGATGCCGCGCAGATTATGGAAGAAACTCTCACGCCCTCATTCGCCAGACAACCCGCGAGCGAAGAGTTTTTGGATCAAACGGTCAATTTGGAAGCTCGCTCTGGGAATTGGGACAAAGCCGCGGCCTATGCTGCCCTGGCTTTTACGAACCAGCCACTGGATGCAGGGCGCTACTGCCCGTTGGCGGCATTACTTGTAAGGACCCACCAGGTGGCCGCCTACGAAGAGCTTCGCCGGCGGTTCTTCATTCGTTTTGAAAATACCACCAATATTTATATCGCTGACCAGGTCGCGAAAACCTACCTGTTTCTTCCGCCGCCAAAAAATGACTTGCCGGCAATTGACCGTTTGGCTGATTTGACCATCGCACCCGGAAACACGGATGAAGGGGGCCTGCCATTTTATCAATACTGCAAGGCACTCTCAGAATATCGTCAGGGAAATTTCGCGGAAGCCGCATTATGGGCGCAAAAATCAATCAATGGCCCGCGGATGGATGCCCGTGGGCCCGCTTATGCTATACTGGCGATGGCTAACTGGCAGCTTGGACAAAAAGATCAGGCACAAGCTGCGTTGGCGAAGGGAAACGCGCTGGCTCCGAACGCAGTGGACCCGGGAGAAGATTGGCTGAAATGGTTATATGCGCGAATATTTTTAGACGAGGCCACAACGCTGATCTCGAATCAAACAAAATTAACAAATGGCGTTGGCAAATAAAATCCGGCCAATTAGAGGCGAGTGGCGGATTTAAAAACAGTCGCCCAGGGAATCTCGATTATTGTGAGCGATATCACTCTAATGCTGGCAGACATTGAACGTGGCAATCCCAAAGCCGCTGAACAATTACTGGTGGTCGTCTACGATGAGTTACGACGGCTCGCGGCCTACAAGATGTCCCGGGAATCACCATGCCAAACGTTGCAGCCCACGGCATTAGTGCATGAGGCCTGGCTTAGGCTGGCAGGCAACCGCAATCCCACTTTTAATGATCGGACCCATTTTTTCCGCGCCGCCGGCGAAGCCATGCGTCGTATTCTGATTGACCGAGCCCGCCGCAAACAGACTCATCGGCACGGCGGCAATCATGAGCGGGTGGTCATGGATGACTTGGAACTCGCCGCCCCCGCCGAGGATGCGCAACTCCTGACTGTGAATGAGGCGCTCACCAAATTCGCAAAGGAATATCCCCTTCAAGCTAAATTGGTTAAATTACGATATTTTGTTGGCATGACCAATGAAGAGGCCGCCCAGGCCTTAAGCATTTCGGTTTCTTCCATTAAAAATTATTGGGTTTTCTCCCGCGCCTGGCTCCTGCGCGAAATCGAAGGCGACTAGCTTTTTTTATTTATTTGACCGTTTCGGCCGGAATTCTCGCTGTCTTCTGTGTGGGCAAGCTTCAACCAAAGAAAAGAAGCACCGACCTGTAGTCGTAGGCCCAAATTCAACGAAATGAAAATCATCAATCACATATGAACATGAAAACAATGGATCAAATTGAAACTGCTCCACGCGGTGCGTCTCACAGTGATGGACCAAAAATAAATCCTGGCGAAGAATGGAATTCTATCCGTCCGTTCCGCGTTGATATTCCAGATGCGGAACTAAACGGATTGCGCAAGCGCATCATCGAGACAAGGTGGCCGGACCATGAAACGGTTACCGATGCGACGCAAGGTGTGCAATTTGCGACGATGCAGAGACTCGCCCACTATTGGGCGAAGGAATATGATTGGCGGAAGATCGAGGCAAAACTAAATGCTGTACCCAATTTCATCACTAAAATCGATGGCCTGGACATTCATTTCATTCATGTTCGCTCGAAGGAGAAGAACGCGCTGCCGCTCATTGTCACGCACGGATGGCCCGGCTCAATAATTGAGCAGCTAAAGATCATTGGCCCACTCACAGATCCAGTTGCGTTTGGCGGCAGGGCCGAGGATGCTTTTAATATCATTATCCCCTCAATGCCTGGTTATGGTTTTTCTGGTAAACCAACGCAAGCTGGCTGGGGCCCTGTCCGCATCGCGAAGGCATGGATTGCCCTGATGAAGCGATTAGGCTACACGAAATTTGTGGCGCAAGGCGGCGACTGGGGCGCTGTCATCGTTGATATGATGGGTTTACAGGCGCCGCTGGAACTGCTTGGCATTCATACTAACATGCCCGGTATCTTTCCCGCCGAAATTGACCAAGCAGCCTTTTCCGGTGCGCCGGGGCCGGCAGGGCTTTCTGAAGAAGAGAAAATTGCATATGAACGTTTGCAGTTTGTTTATCAGAAGGGAATTGCCTATGGATATCAGATGGGCCTGCGGCCGCAAACATTATACGGGATCGCAGATTCACCGATTGGATTGGCGGCTTATTTCCTCGATCATGACGCGCGCAGTTACGAGTTGATCTCACGCGTCTTTGCAGGGGAATCTGCCGGCCTCACCCGTGATGACATCCTCGACAATATCACCGTCACATGGTTGACAAACACGGCGCTTTCAGGTGCACGTCTTTATTGGGAATATTGGGGAAAGGGGTATTTTAACGCCAAAGGAGTCTCCATACCGGTTGCGGTTAGCGTCTTTCCGGACGAACTCTATCCGGCTCCCCGGAGCTGGACCGAGCGTGCATATCCCCAGCTTATCTACTACAAAAAGCACGACAAAGGGGGACATTTCGCGGCCTGGGAACAGCCGGAACTCTTGTCCGAGGACATTCGCGCAGGTTTCAGATCATTACGTAAGTAATTGCGATCACCTCGCGAGGTTAGCCCAGGCTACAGTGCGGGAGAAACGCTATTTATGACACTATCCGCCTTCGGTATTCGGCGCGGTTACTTCCTATGCTTTATTGTATAGGTGGTTAAAAAGAGGATGGGCCGGAGTACAGGCAACTTCCGGCCCTTGGGGGGTAACTGGCGTTTGTTGGGAGCGCCAGAAATTTTAAATTTTTCTTTTTTCTGTTCGTCGTTTTATCAACGGCGACAGATTTGTATTTAGCAGTAAACAGGCCGAATGTGCCATCAGCGAAAAAGCCAATGAATTCGCAGAATCATGGGAAAATGAAGCCGAAAAGGGATTGCAGACCGCAATGTCCCGGCGGATTAGGTTGCAGGTTGCAACTCTTTTTCCGCTTTCACCGGCAAAGCCGGCAGGGTGAAGAAGAAGGCGGCGCCTTTGCCGGGCTCGCTTTTAGCCCAAACCTCGCCGCCGTGGTTTTGAACGATGTGTTTCACGATGGAAAGACCCAAACCAGTGCCACCCTGCTCCCGCGAACGGGCCTTGTCCACACGATAAAAACGCTCAAAAACGCGGTCTAACGATTCGGCGGGGATGCCCGGGCCGTCGTCCCGGACAAAAACTTCAATCTTATCGCCGTTCAAACTCTCGCCTCCCACGACAACAGTTCCTTGCGGACGGCCATACTTGATGGCATTGTCCACGAGATTGGCCAGGACCTGTTCCATCCGGTTGCCGTCGGCATTGGCGGTGAGATCCGGCAATTCATTTTTGAGAGTGACACTCCGGCCATCGGCGCGGGCTTTCAAGTCGGCGAGGACTTTTTCGGCCACGGCATGGAGATGCACCGGCTGAAGGTTAAGCTGGACGCGGCCGGATTCGAGCGCGGAAATGGTGAGCAAATCCTGGATGAGCAGGTCGAGGCGTTCGGCATTGCGCTCGATGATTTGAAGAAAATGCTCGGCTACTTCGGGATTTTTCGCAGCGCCGTCGAGCAGGGTTTCGACGTAGCCTTTGATAAGTGAGAGCGGCGTGCGCAGTTCATGGCTAACGTTGGCGACGAATTCCTCGCGCGTACGTTCAAGCTGCTTAAGGCGCGTGAGATCGTGAAAGACGAGGATGGTGCCTTCGCGTTCGCCGGCGGAATTGGAAATAACCGCGGCATTGACTTGCAGCCAGCGGCCGTCGAGTTCGGGCAGCCTTAGTTCGTAATCGAAAACCTGTTTTTCGGCCTCGGCGCGCTCGACGAGTTCGGCCAGTTCGTGGAGGCGCAGGACTTCCATGACGGTTTTGCCGCGCATTTCGGCTTTCACGCCGAAGAGATTTTTGAAGGCGCGATTGGCGAGGTAAATTTTCCGGCTGCGGTCCAGGAGGAGCAACCCTTCGAGCATGGAGTTGAAGAGGACCTGCTGCTGGGCCTTGGCGTCAATGGTGGTTTGCTGCTGGTGACGCTGAAAATCCTCCATCTCGACCTGTACCTGGCGTTGCAGGCGCACAAATTTTCTATGCCAGAAAAAATAAATGGCAACAGCAGCGGCAACGGCGAAAATGGTCAGTACGGGCCACATGCGAAAAAGCGCGCCTGGACGCGGCTTGATTTACTCCACAAAGCGATAGCCGACACCCCGCACCGTGTCCAGATGCTTCGAGGCCGGACCGAGTTTTTCACGCAGGCGGCGCATGTGCGTGTCTACCGTGCGGGTATCGATCAGGCTGTCGTATTCCCAAACGTCGCGCAAAAGCTGGTCACGGGATTGCACGCGGCCGGCGCGTTGGGCCAGGGTGGTGAGCAGCTTGAATTCGGTAGCGGTCAATTCGATGGTCTTGCCTTTCCAACTGGCCAGGTGGCGCGGCAAATCAATCAGCAAATCGCCAAAACGCATTTGTTCGCGGGGGCGTTCGGTAGTCACGCCGCGCCCGAGAATTTTTTTGATGCGCAGCAGCAGTTCGCGGGGGCTGAATGGTTTGGTAAGATAATCATCGGCGCCGAGTTCGAGGCCAAGCACGCGGTCGATTTCCGCGGCCTTGGCGGTCAACATGAGAATGGGCACGCGCGAGGTGGAAGGCTCCAGCCGCAGGGATTTGCACACTTCAAAGCCGTCCATTTCCGGCAACATGACGTCGAGCACGACCATGTCAGGCGTCTGCGCACGGGCCTTCTTCAGCGCAGCAGCGCCATCCCCGGCGGCGCTTACGGCATAACCGGCCTGCTTGAGATTAAACTCCAGGAGTTCTACTGCCTCCGGTTCGTCGTCCACGACCAAAATCTTCGGCTTCACAATTCCGTAAATATCATTTTCGAGTTTGTAACACAATCCAGAAACGGGCGAAAAGCGTGTTACGGAATTGTTACGGTCGTGTGACGGAGGATTTTTTAACGAAAAAGCTGAAAATCAGCGCTTTTACGAAGCCCGTTTTTGAGTAAATTAGTCCCATGTCTTTACCGGTCATCACGGTCACGCAAATGAGGGAATGGGAAAAGGCCACGTGGGCTACGGGCCAGACGGAGGCAGAGGTCATTCGGCGCGTGGGAAAGCGCATCGCCAAGCGCGTGCGCCGGCTCACCCGCTCGAGCGATGCCATTTTAATCCTGGCCGGCAAAGGCAATAATGGCAACGACGCCCGCGCGGCGCATGAACAGATCGAAGACCGGAAAACGGAAATCCTGAACGTCACCGCCCCGGAAACCGACTTACCAAAACTGCAAGAACTGCTGCGGCAAAAATTTGCGCTCATTATTGACGGCTTGTTCGGCATCGGCCTGAACCGGCCGCTCGACGAACATTGGAAAAAATTCATTTCAGCAGTCAACGAAACCAAACTTCCCGTCGTCGCAGTAGATACGCCGTCGGGACTGAATTGCGAAACGGGAACGACGGAGGGCGCGGCGATCGAGGCGACGATTACGCTAACCGTTGGCGCGCCAAAAACCGGGATGCTTGCGCAGTCAGCGTGGCCATGGGTCGGGCGACTGGAAGTGCTGGAGGATGTGGGCCTGGTCCCCTGTCCGCTCACGTCGGAAATCAAGTGGACGCTGCGCGAGGATTTTGAACGATTCCCGCCCCGGCGCATGGAAGCCAGCCATAAGGGCTCGAACGGGCATTTGGCAATTGTGGCCGGGAGCCTCGGTTATCACGGCGCATCTGTTTTGGCTGCCCGGGCGGCCCAACGCGCGCAACCGGGATTAGTCACCTTGTTTACCGACGAGCATGTTTATCATGCGGTGGCCCCGCAATTACAGGCGGTGATGGTGAACGTTTTCAAACCGGAAATGAAGTTTCCAGATGCGGCCAGCGCGGTTTTGATTGGGCCGGGATTGCATGCACCGGGCATGGCCGATGCCATGCGGAAGTCCCTGCAACGGCTCTGGCGCAATTCGTCACTGCCGGTGATCGTAGATGCCAGCGCGCTGGACTGGCTGGCGCCGCACACGCTGCCTAAAAACATTCTTCGCGTCATCACGCCGCATCCGGGCGAAGCCGCGCGCATGCTGAACTGGACCACGCCGCAAGTCCAGGCGGACCGGCCGCGCGCGTTGCGCGAACTGTCAAAGCGGTTTGGCGGCTGCTGGGTGGTCCTGAAAGGGCATCAAACAATCGTCGGCAACGAGGAAGGAAATATTTACGTGAATTCCTCCGGCAACCCGTTCCTGGGACAAGGCGGCACGGGTGACGTACTGGGCGGATATATCGCCGGCCTGCTCGCGCAGCCGGAGCTGCAAAAGGATGCCGGCCAGGCGGTGCGCTTCGCCGTCTGGCGGCACGGAAACGCGGCGGATGCCTTGCAGGAAAAAGAAAAATCGTGGATCACGGAAGATTTGATTACCGAAATGGGGAATGCCCGATAAACAATGACGGGCGCCCGGTATTGGAAATTTACTTTCGCAACACGGTTTCGTGTGTTAAGAAACTCTTGTGCGTAAAATCCTTTGGATAACTTTTGGTTTTTGGCTTTGCGGATTGCTCTGCATCGCCAATGCGGAAACATACCAGCTGGCCGACGGCACGTCGGTGAGCGGAGACATTATTTCAGCGAACGATGACGGTGTCCTTTTCCACACCACGGACGACAAATATTCCGACCGGATTCCCTGGACCAAATTTTCGCAGGACGGGCTGAAGACCCTGGTAAAAAATCCCAAAGCAGCCTCCTATGCCGAGCCATTTATCGAAACGCCGCCGCCGGTGCATACCGCAACGGAAGTGCATGTGCATAATGTCGCGCGGCTGGAACTTCCGCCCAAGGGCTCCGTCATTGGCGGGCTTTTTTCGTCATCACTGGGAATCATTGTCATTCTGTTGATTTACGGGGCGAACATTTATGCCGGGTATGAAGTCGCGGTTTTTCGCGCCCGGCCACCGGCCGTGGTAATGGGCCTCTCGGCGGTGTTGCCGATTGTAGGACCGATTATTTTCCTCTCCATGCCGACGCTTATTCCGCCGGGCGCAACGGAAGAAGATATGCAAACGGAAACAGGTGCGCCGCCGGAAGCCATCGCGCCTGCGGGCGTGCCCGCGGCCCAAACGCAAACGACCGAATCGGTCCAGGTAACTGCCGCATCCTCGGGCTGGAAAACGACGACGCCATCGCCGGCAGCAGCCGCCCCCGCTGCGCCATCGTATCCTGCACCGGAAGTTTTCCAGCGCGGACAATTCACCTTCAACAAGCGGTTTATTGAAACTAAATTTTCCGGGTTCTTCGGCATGGTGCGGACCGGGGCGAACAAAGACATGGTCCTGGTCATTAAAACGGGGAAAGGCCAGTACGTGGCTGACCGCATTACGCGCATTTCAGCCAATGACGCACATTTTGAAGTCGTGTCGGGAGCCTCACGGCAGGAAGTGATGATATCGTTCGGTGAAATTCAGGAGATGCAACTCAAACACAAGGACGCGTGAAATACAGGACCATACTCATGTTCGGCGCGCCGGGTTCCGGCAAAGGAACGCACGGGCGCATTCTCGGCACTATTCCAGGTTTTTACCATTGCGCGTGCGGGGACGTGTTCCGGACGCTGCGGCCGGACACGGAATTGGGCAAAGTTTTTCTGCAATATTCCAGCAAGGGCAGGCTGGTGCCTGATGAACCGACGATTGAACTTTGGCGCAAGACAATCAGCGGCAGTACGCAGATGGGGCATTTTCACCCCGAACTCGACACGCTCGTGCTCGATGGCATTCCGCGCAACGTCCGGCAGGCGGAAATCCTGGATGACACGCTCGATGTCGTCGCCGTGCTTTACCTCACGTCAGCCAAGCTGGAAAATTTAGTGGCGCGGCTGCAACGCCGTGCGCTCAAGGACAACCGCCTGGACGACGCCAACCTGGATGTCATTCGCGAACGACTAAAGGTTTACGAAAAGGAAACGCGGCCGGTCCTGGATTTCTACGGAAAGAAGCTCCTGCATAACATCAACACGGACGATTCACCCTCGGAGACGTTTTTGCGCATTCTCAAACAGGTGGTGAAACTGAAAAACAAGTAGCGCGGCGCGCGTGTCCGCTTCATTCTTTTGGACCTGCCGGTACGTCCGGCTGTCATGAACGGGTTAAAAATCATTTTCATGGGCACGGCGGAATTGTCCTGTGCCAGCTTAGAAAAACTAGTGGGACAGGCTTCCAGCCTGTCCGGAGACAGGCAAGATGTCTATCCCACTATCGAAATTGTCGGCGTCGTCACCCAGCCGGACAAACCCCATGGCCGCGAACTGAAACTGCAAGCCCCGCCGGTAAAAGTGCTGGCGGAGAAATTCAACATTCCGGTGCTGCAACCGCCGAAAGCCCGTGATGAGCATTTCATTTCTCAATTAAAAGAGTTGCAGCCCGACCTTATTGTGGTCGTTGCCTATGGCCATATTCTGCCGCCGGCGATTTTGGATTTGCCGCGGTTTGGCTGCCTGAATGTCCATACTTCACTGCTCCCGAAGTATCGCGGGGCAGCGCCCATTCAGTGGGCCATTGCCAACGGCGAAACGGAGACCGGCGTCACCATCATGAAACTGGACGCCGGCATGGATACCGGGCCCATGCTAACCCAAAAGCGAACTCCGATTTCGGCCCAGGACGATTCAGCGATCCTTTACGACCGGCTCGCTCAGCTCGGCGCGGAACTTTTGCTGGAAACCATTCCGGGTTATGTCAGCGGGAAGATTCAGCCGACACCGCAACCGGAACCCGCGACGTATGCGCCCAAGATAAAAAAAGAAGACGGACAGATTGACTGGAAACTTCCGGCACAAACTATTTTAAACCGTTTGCGCGCTTTCATGCCATGGCCGGGAGCCTTTACTTTTCTAAAGTCCGTGCCGAAACAGAATTTATTAAAAATCTGGAAAGCTGAAGTGGTTCAAAAGACGGGTAACCCGGAGGAAATCATTTCCGCAGATTCACAGGGGATTACTATCGCCTGCGGCAAAGATGCTTTGAATATCCTGGAATTGCAGCGTGAAGGCGGTCGCCGCATGAGCGCGGCGGAATTTCTTGCCGGGCATCCATTGAGACCCGGAAATAAACTTTAGAGCTCGTCTAAAAATAAGCTCTTAGGAGACTTAGGCGAGAACGGGCTGGCTCTTCATGCCGGTGTGCCGGATGTCCTGAGCTTCACAAAGATAAACAACGTCCTCGGCCACGTTCGTGGCATGGTCGGCAATACGCTCAAGGCTTTTCGAAACCACCATCAAATGAAGGCAGCGGGCGATGGTGTCCGTATGTTCAACCATGTGCTGCGCCAGGAGGTTGTGAATGTGCTTGTTCAAGGCATCCACTTCCTTGTCGCGCGGAATCACCGCCCGGGCGGCAGCGGAATCGCGGTTCACGAAGGCGTCCAGGGCGTCCTTCAGCATGTCGAGCGCCAGCCGGGCCATGCGCGGCAAATCCAGGACGATTTTGACGGGCGGTTCTTCCGCCAGGTCGCGGGCGCGCTTGGCGATTTTAGTCGCCTCATCACCGATGCGTTCCAGGTCCTGCGAAATTTTCATCGCGATGGTCACCAGGCGCAGGTTGCTGGCGAGCGGCGCACGCGTCAGAAGCTGGATCACCAGGTCGTCAATCTCCACTTCCAGGTAGTCAATGACGCGGTCCTTTTCCTTAACGCGCAAAGCGAGGTCGGTATCGCGCGTCTGGAGCGCCTGGAGCGCTTCATTGACGGCGGTTTCCGCATGGCTGGCCATGGTCAGCAATTTCTGCTTCAACATTTCCAGGCTCACTTCGCTGTTATTTTCCATATTAAAATTTTATCAATACCTATGACCGCATTTAATGTGCCACTGCTTTTAGCAATTGCAAATGCAGGCCAAACTAATTCTCAACCGAACCTTCCCGTCACGTAATCCTCCGTCCGTTTTTGCGAAGGACTCGTGAAAATTTTTGTCGTCGTGCCGAACTCGACCAGTTCGCCGAGATAAAAAAAAGCGGTGAAATCAGACGCCCGCGCGGCCTGCTGCATATTGTGAGTCACGATGACGATGGTGTAACTCTTTTTCAAATCCAAAATCAAATCCTCAATCTTGGACGTGGCCAGCGGGTCCAGGGCGGAAGCCGGTTCGTCCATGAGCAGCACTTCAGGCTGCACGGCCAAAGCGCGAGCGATGCAAAGGCGCTGTTGTTGCCCGCCGGACAGGCTGATCGCGGCAGTGTTCAAGCGGTCTTTTACTTCGTCCCAAAGCGCGGCCATGCGCAACGATTGCTCCGTACGCTCGGCGAGGAGTTTTTTGTCCCGCACACCGTTCAGGCGCAGGCCCACGGTGACGTTTTCAGAAATCGTCATGGTGGGAAAAGGATTGGATTTTTGAAACACCATCCCGACGCGGCGGCGGACGACCACCGGCTCGACCGTGCGCGCATAAATATCGTCGCCAAACAATTGGATCTCCCCCGTCATGCGCGCATCCGGATTAAGCTCATGCATCCGGTTGAGAGCGCGAAGGAAGGTGGACTTGCCACAGCCGCTTGGCCCGATAATGGCCGTGACGGCACGAGGCGCAATGTCCAGGGAAACGCTCTTCAGCACCTGGTTGGTCCCGAAGAAAACGGACAGGTTGCGGACGGCCAGCGCCGTGGTGATCGGTTTTTGTTCCATCGTTTCGTAATTGATAGTGGCGGAAGTCATACTTTGCTCTTCCACCGGTCCCGCGTCAAAAATCGTACACCAATGTTAATGAAAAGGACGAGCAAAAGCAAAACAAGCGCGGCGGCCCACGCCTGGCGGTGCCAGTCGTCGTAGGGCGACATGGCGTAATTGAAAATTTGCAGTGGCAGCGCGGCAATCGGCTGCTTGAGGTTTTGCGCCCAGGTGTTGTTGCCCAACGCGGTAAAGAGCAACGGGGCAGTTTCCCCGGACACACGTGCAATGGCCAGGAGGACGCCGGTAACAATTCCCTTAAGCGCGGTACGCACGACAATTTGCAGGACGGTTTTCCATTTGGAAACCCCCAACGCCAGCGCGGCCTCGCGATAACCGGCAGGGACCAAATGCAAAACTTCTTCAGTCGTTCGCATCACCAGCGGAATCATCATTAACCCGAGGACGATGCCGCCGGCCAGGGCCGAAAAACCGTGCATCGGTATCACCACCAAGCCATAAACCACCAGGCCCCAGACAATCGAAGGCACGCCGTTTAAAATGTCCGCGGCAAAACGAAGCCACCAGTTGAACTTCGGGGTGCCGTATTCAGACAGGAAAACGCCGCCGAGCACACCTACCGGCACTCCAATTATAGCCGCCTGCCCCAGGAGAATGAATGTGCCAACGATGGCATTGCCCATGCCGCCACCGGTTTCGCCGACCGCTTTGGGCAGTTGAGTGAAAAACTCCCAGTTGATCGAACTGAAGCCCAATTTAATGAGGTGATAGAAAATTAAGACCAGCGGCGCGACGACGAGAATAGCACACACACAAGCGCCGACCTGCATCAGCACGTCTTTGATCTGCCTGGCTTTATGGTTGGCGGCGATCACGATAAATTAGTTCTGCGGTTTCATCCTCGGGCCGGCGAAGGTGACTAAAAGCAACCGGGCGAGCGCATTGACCAGCAAAGTGACTCCCAGCAAGACCAGGCCGACTTCAAAGAGCGCGCCGGAGTACATTGGATCAGTCGCTTCAGTAAATTCGTTGGCAATCACGCTCGCAAGCGTCTGTCCGGCCGCAAAGACCGACGCCCCAATGTACGGCGCATTGCCGATCAGCATGGTGACCGCCATCGTTTCGCCCAGGGCACGGCCGAGCCCAAGGATGACAGCGCCGAACAGGCCTCTTTTCGCATAGCTCAAAACAGCGATGCGGGTGACTTCCCAGCGCGTGGCTCCCAGCGCATAGGCCGCTTCACGTTGCAGCCCGGGAACGGACCGGAGAATTTCGCGCGAAACCGAAGTGATGATGGGAATAATCATTACGGCCAGAATAATTCCCGCGGACAGGATGCACGGGCCGTGGTCGGGCCCTTGAAAGAATGGTAAAAAGCCGCCACCACTGCGCAAAAAGGGATAAACATGGTCATGCAGCCATGGCACCATCACGTAAAAACCCCAGAATCCCAAAATGACGCTAGGAATCGCCGCCAGCAATTCGATAAACATGATGAGCGGCTGGCGCAACCAGAGTGGCGCCAATTCCGTGAGAAAAACCGCCGTGGCAATGCTCAAGGGAACGGCAATCAAAAGCGCGATAAAGGACGTAACCAGGGTCCCAAAGATATAGGGCAAGGCGCCAAATACATCATTTACCGGGTCCCAACTGCTGCTGATGAGGAAGTGGAACCCGAATTTGTGAATGGAAGGCCTGGCCCCATTGAAGAGCTCAAAGCCAATCAGGGCGATGAGCACGAAAACCGAACACGCCATCAGCAACGTGAGCCACTTGAATGCGTCATCGCCAAAATGAGAAACGCCCGAAGAATTCTTTTTCACGTTATTTCCGGTGACGTTCACATTTTCCGCGACAGTAAGATCAGTAGGTGACCGTATCCAGCAGCTTCAATTCGCGCTGTTGCACTTCGTCCGGAAGCGGCGCGTAGTCCAGGGAGGGCGAGAGTTTCTGGCCGTCCGTGATGGCCCATTTCAAAAAGGCCGTAAGTTCTTTACCCTTCCCCGTCTTTTGCTGTTGATAGATCAATACCCAGCTTGCGCCGGCAATCGGATAAGATTTATCTCCCGAGGCATTGACCATGGAAAAACGGAAATCATCCGGAATTTTTGCCGTCGCGAGCGCCGCGGTGACGGAATCCGGGGCGGGCGAAACAAAATTGCCGGCGGCGTTCTTCATATTGGCATACGGAATTTTATTTTGATCGGCGTAAGCCAACTCGGCATAACCAATTCCCCCGGAAAGCTGGCGGACCTGTCCGGCGACCCCGGCGCTGCCTTTGGCGCCGATGCCGATGCCCGCCGGCCATTGCACGGCAGTGCCTTTCTTCACTGAATTGGCCCAGGCATCGTTCACAGTGGTCAAATAGTCCGTAAAAATGAAGGTGGTTCCGCTGCCATCAGAGCGATGAACGGGGACGATTGGCAAATTGGGCAGGTTCACGCCCGCGTTAAGCGCGGCAATTTTGGAATCATTCCAGTTGGTGATGGTCCCCAAATAAATCCCGGCGAGCGTGTCGCCATCCAGCTTGAGCTGGGGATTGTCCGGCAAATTGTAGATGATGGCGACACCACCGGCAACGACCGGCACATGCAGGATTTTCCCGGGGGCACCAGCCATGGAGTCATCGGACATGGGCGCGTCCGAAGCGCCGAAGTCGACTGTTTGATTGAGCAATTGCTTCTGACCGGCGCCGGAACCGATGGGCTGGTAATTGAATTGCACGTTCGGATTCACTGCTTTGTAGGCTTCAAACCATTTGGCAAAGGCCGGGTCGTCAAACGTGGAACCGGCGCCATTGATGAGCATTTGCCCCGGCGCGGACGAGGCGGTGGAATTGGTGGATTCAGCCGGAGAGGCGGATTGTTTGGAGCAGGAAACGGCGCAAATCGCGATAGTGGCGGCAATAATTGGCAATATAGTTTTCTTCATTTTATTGAAAGAACCAGCTTTTGCCCGGGCTTGACCTGCAAGCCACGCTTTTCTGTTGGAATCCATTTTAACCCACAGCCGCCGGGCAGGAACACATTGAATCAGCGGGATGACAATTACGCAACGGAATTGTGACAATACCGTGACAAAGCCCCGGCTGGTTGTCCCAGCAAAAGGTCTTCACGAAAAAATAATTCGGGCTTGTCATCGCGCCTCGAGGCTCCTAAAGTGCGGGTATCGGCACGTGACCTTTTTGACATGATCGAATTGATTCAGTTTCCCTGGAGCCCGTACTGCCTGGTACAGCGGCGGATACTGGAATTTTCTGGCAAGCCGTTCAAAATAAAAAACATTCCCGCGCAGGACCGCACCCTCGTCTGGAAGCTGACCAAACAGCGCTATTATGGCCTGCCGATCATACGCGACGGCCAGCGGGTCATCTTCGAGGTGAATGACGATTCCCAGGTGATCGCCAAATACCTGGATGAAGAGCTGGATTTGGAGCTTTTCCCCGCGCGCTGGCGAGGGGTGCAATCTGTCCTTTGGCGCTTCGTGGAAAATGACGTTGAAGGCTGCACATTTCGCCTGAACGATATTTATTATAAGGAAAACGCCCCGGTAAAAGACCAGTTGCAATATCTTCGATTCAAGGAACGGAAATTTGGCCGGGGCTGCCTGGAGCAATGGCGCAAGGACCAAAAGGCCTGGGTCAAAAAACTGGAAGATATCCTGGTGCCGTTTGAAATTATTTTATCGCACCAGCCGTTCCTGCTGGACCAGCGCCCGCGTTTCGTGGATTTCGATTTATTCGGGATGCTGGAAAATTTCCTTTATTCAGGCCATTACAAATTGCCGGTTCGCCACAAGGAAATCCGAAAGTGGCACGCGACGATGGCCAAAGTAAAAATCAGGGACTTCGATGATGAATGAATGTGACGGATGTGAACCTGTTTGTGAAATTCGTGTCAAATCTTCCGCGCACCTATGTTCAACCGTACTAATCTATGCTTTAATCGACTTCAGCAACCGATGACTATTTCCGATATACAACTTGCCGGTATAAATAATTGATCTTTTTTTCCGTGAAAAACTACATTCTCGATACGAACGTTCTTCTGCACGACCCCCACTCGCTGTTAAACTTCGCTGAAAACAGTGTCCTTATCCCGATCGAAGTGATCGAGGAAATGGACCGTTTTAAACGCGAATCCACTGAACTGGGCCAAAACGCGCGCTCCGTTTCCCGCATGCTTGATGGATTCCGTGAGGAAGGCCATTTGAGCGAAGGCGTCAAATTGCCCAACGGCGGGCAGCTGAAAATTATTTTCCATAAAAATGGCGTGGAGAAAAATGGCCATGCCATACTGGCCAGCGATAGCGTGGATAATCGCATCCTCATGCTGGCCGCCGGTGTCCAAAAAGCCCAGCCGAACAATCCCACGGTCCTCGTTTCCAAAGACATCAACTTGCGTATCAAGGCCGACGCCCTGGGTTTGCAGGCTGAGGATTACGAAAACGATCACGTCTCCATTACCGATCTTTACACCGGCATGATCGAACTGTCCGTGCCCACGGAAAAGATGACCGAGTTCCGCGCCAAAAACGAATTGTACCTGGAAAATGGCAAAAAATATTTTCCGAACGAGTATTGCACGCTCACGGATGAATCGAATCCCAAAAAAGCCGCGCTGACCAAAGTGGACGCGACCGGCACCAAGCTGATCCCGATTAGTGATTGCCGCGACGGCGTATGGGGAATCAAACCCCGGAACCGCGAACAACATTTCGCGCTTGATTCGCTACTGGATGACCGCATCAAGCTCGTGACGCTCATGGGCAAAGCCGGCACGGGAAAAACCCTGCTCGCCATGGCCGCCGGCCTGAAACGCGTGGTCAATGATCGCGAATTCCGCCGGCTGGTGGTGGCGCGCCCGACCATTTCCATGGGTAAAGAACTCGGGTTTTTGCCCGGCTCGCTGGAAGAAAAACTCGCGCCGTGGATGCAACCGATTCATGACGCGCTGGAAATGTTGAGCGACTTGAACATGGGCCACGACCACCGCCGCAGTGGCGACCTGATGCGCAGCGGCAGCATTGTGGTAGAGGCATTGAGCTACATTCGCGGTCGCAGCATTGCCAATCAATTCATGATTATTGACGAGGCGCAAAACCTCACGCCACTCGAAGCCAAAACGATTATTACGCGTGTCGGCAATGGGACGAAAATTGTTTTCACTGGCGACCCTTATCAGATTGATAATCCGTACGTGGACTCGTCATCGAACGGTTTCAATTATGTTGTCAGCCGTTTTCGTGACCAGGCCATCGCCGCGCACATCGAGCTGCAAAAAGGTGAGCGTTCCGAGCTGGCCGAGCTGGCGGCAAATATATTGTAAGTTTAAGTACCTCAGCGGGATTCATTTTGCCCGTTTTACGGGCATGGCGAGTTACTTTTTAATTGAATATCCCCTTTATTTGCGTTATAATTGGCGTTATTCCGTTTACCGAACGAAAATCACTACCACTCCAAAAGGAGACTGCTATCTCTATGCGTCATAATTCAGAACGGAACACGGCACTTTCATTATTCCGAACAAGTTTTTGGCTGTTGGCAGCGATAGCCGGGATATTCTTATCAGTGCATTCCGCAATGGCAGGCACCTGGACCCAGTTGAATAACCGCGCTCCGGATTTTATTGATACGATGCTCTTGTTGCCGGACGGAACGGTCATGGCCACCGCCGGAAATAATGGCAGCGGCAGCGGCTGGTATCGTTTAACCCCTGATTCCCACGGAAGTTATATCAACGGCACCTGGACGACCCTCGCTGCCATGAATTACACGCGGCTTTATTTTTCCTCGCAAGTGCTCACCAACGGCCAGGTATTTGTCGCCGGCGGTGAATATGCGCCCGATTTATTTTCCGGCCCGGGCACAACTAATGCGGAAATTTATAACCCACAGCTCAACACCTGGACTGTTTTGCCTAACACCCCCGGCTTAAATTCATTTTATGATTCATGTTCCGAAATACTGCCCAGCGGCAATGTGCTGGTGGCCCCGGTAACGCCTGCCAATTACGGCGAAACCTTAATTTGGAACACCGCCGGCCAGAATTGGTCCATTGGACCAACGTTATATCGAGGCGACGACCAGGATGAAGCTTCGTGGGTGAAACTACCCGACAACAGCATTTTGACGATTGACCCCTTTGGCACGGACTCCGAACGTTTCATTCCCTCACTTAACCAGTGGGTCAACGACTCGACCGTGCCAGTAAGTATTTATGACGTCACCAACGGTGAAATGGGACCGGCATTTTTGTTACCCAATGGCAAAGCTCTCTTTGTAGGCGGAACAGGCAACACCGCGTTATATACTCCTTCCGGCAATACGAACTCAGGAACATGGACAGCCGGGCCTGTTCTTCCCAATTCCATGGTCACTGCCGATGCGCCCGGAGCCATGGAAGTGAATGGGAAAGTTCTCTTTACTTTGACGCAAACGATTTTCGGCAATCCCACCTATTTTTATGAATATGATCCGGTGGCTAATTCATTCACCGAGGTCAACGGGCCGTCTGGACAAACCTTTAACGAAGTTTCATATGCCATGCGCATGCTGGATTTGCCGGATGGCACGGTGCTGCTCTCAACCAGCAGCTCGCGACTTTATGTTTACCAGCCAGGCGGCACTCCCCTGTCCGCCGGCCAGCCCGTCATTAATAACCTTAGCACAAATGGCGACGGCTCCTATCACCTGACCGGTACTCTCTTTAACGGCATTTCCGAAGGCGCCGCCTACGGGGATGACGCCCAGATGGCCAGCAATTATCCTCTGGTGCGGATGACGAATTCTGTCACGGGCGTAGTTTATTATGCGCGCACAATTAACTGGAGCAGCACCAGCGTCATGACCAGCAACAACATCGTCAGCACCGATTTTGTGCTGCCGAACAACTTTCCCCAGGGAGTGTATTCGCTCGTAGTGACCGCCAATGGCAATGCCTCAGCTCCGATGACGTTTGTTTATTCCCCTGATACCCTGCAAATTTCCAGTACCAACCTTGCGTTCACAGGACCTACCGGCGGTCCGTTCACGCCGTCTTCCAACAGCCTGACACTGACCAATCTTGGCCCATCAAGCTTGAATTGGACGGTCGGCCCCATCGCCTCATGGTTAAGCCTTTCGCGGACAAATGGCGTGCTGGCCTCGGGCGGTTCGACCATCGTAACTGCCAGTTTAAATTCCAGCGCCACCAACCTCGCCGACGGCATCTACACCAATACGCTTCTATTTACGAATGTGAGCGACCAGGTAGTCCAGAGCCGGGCAATTACCTTGCAAATTATTGCGCCGCAACTGCAACTGGTCCAAAACGGTGGTTTTGAAACCGGCAATTTCACAGGTTGGAATTTGAACGGGGATGGGGGCACTTTTAATTTTGTAGGCAACAGCAGCGACTACCCCGAATTTTCGCCTCACTCAGGAACGTATGCCGCGTATATGGGAGAGGTTGGCTTGAATGCTTACCTGTTCCAAACGCTCACGACCATCCCCGGGCAACAGTATTTATTTTCAAGCTGGGTCAATAGCCCGGACGGCGTCACTCCCAACGAATGCAGCATTGCCTGGAACGGCACGACGCTTTTTGACGAGGTTAACATGCCGGTGACCGGCTGGACTAACTTAACCTTCATGGTCACAGCCACCGGGACCAGTACGGTGATTCAATTTGGTTTCCGGGACGACGATTCCTACCTGGGCCTGGATGACGTTAGCGTCATGGCGGTACAGCCGTTGTCCTTTAAATCCGTGTCCAACGCCGGCAGTTCAATCAACCTGACCTGGAGCGCAACCTCGGGCATGATTTATCAGTTGCAATACTCGACTAATTTGACTGCCGGAAACTGGCTGAACCTGGGCAATCCCATTACGGCCACCAACAGCACCGTCACCACCACTGACTCAAGCCTGTCGAGCCCGCAACGCTTTTACCGGGTAATGTTGGTGCCGTGACCGGCGAATTTCTGCGACCATTAAAACGTGCCTTCAAAATCTACTGGTTGCGCTGGCAATGACGGGACTGGGATTGACGGGCCTTCTTTCCTGTCAGGGCGCCGATAATGATTTTTTAAACGGGTCGGCCAATATCGGGGAGCGGCTTTTTTTAGAAACGCGGTTTGCGGAGTTTTTTTTCACCAATTCGGGAGGCAATGCCAATGCCCTATTGACCAATGGCGATTCGGTAGTCAGCAATGAAGCCAGCATTTATGGGCCTTTGCCTGGTCCTTTTTCTGGTTATTCGATGAATTGCCGGCAATGCCACACAGTGGAAGAAGAGGAGAACAACAATGATATCCTTCCCTCTTTCGATACCGGCAACCGGACGTATTGCGATTTCGCCCAGCGCAGCCCGATTCCCGATATCGGCGATGGCCACCTGGTCACGACGCGCAATGCGATGCCGCTCGTGGATGCTTTGCTCCCCCGCTCCACTCCTTTATTCCTGCATTTCGACGGTCAATTCGCCACGCCACAGGATTTGGTGGTAGGCACTTTGACCGGGCGAAATTTCGGCTGGCAGCCGTGGCAATATGAAACGGCCATCCATCACATCGCCCATATCATTCGGGGCGACAACGGCAGTGGCGGCCTGGCACAACAATACGGCGGCTATTCCTACACGGTGGCGTTTGAAGGGCTGGCGGGCATACCTTTCCAATATTTGATCTCCCCTAAATATCGCATGAACGTGTCTGTCACTGATACCAATAGCCCGAACTATGTGAGCGACTATCAAATCGTCCAAAACGTCGCCGCTTTGATGCAGGCCTACTTGAGCACGCTGGTTTTTTCCCAGGACACGAATGGCCTGTTTAACGGATCGCCATATGACGCCTTTCTGATTAAGAACGGCCTGCCGCGACAGCCAAACCTGAACGAAACCCCCATCCATTACAGCCAGCGTTTGTTGCAACTCATCAACAGCCTGACCAATACGCAATATGTCACTGACCCGGCGGACGGCAGTTTCATGACACAAAACCAGCTTTTCCAGTTTGGCACCAACGAGCTGGCGGGGTTGAAGATTTTCTTTTCACTTTCAAACAGCATCGTTGCGGGAACAGAAATTGGGAATTGTGTGGCCTGCCATGCACCGCCTGCTTTCAGTGATTTCATATTTCATAATACCGGCACCGCGCAGGAGGAATACGATTCTATTTTTGGGAATGGAGCCTTCACTGCGTTATCCGTGCCTTCCCTGGCACAACGGCAAACGAATTACAACGCCTGGCTTCCCCCAACGACCAATCATCCTTATGCCCTGGGAACATTCGAAACACCGCCATCAACCGGCAATCCGGGGTTCGTTGACCTTGGCCTTTGGAATGTTTTTGCGAACACTGATTTTCCCGCTCCCCAGCCCGGATTGCAACAGATCGCCCCGCAATTGATACCCGGCGGCCTGTCACCTCCACAAATCAGCGCCACAATAAATGGAAAATCTCTCACTTTGAGTGGCACCAATGGCAGTCCCGGCTGGACTTGCTACGTTTTAACTTCGACAAATCTAACGCTGCCATTAAGCCAATGGCAGATTGCCGCCACCAACACGCTGGACGGGTCGGGCGATTTTAGTTGGCCGGATAGTGTGAACCCTGGACTGGCGGGAAAATTTTATCGGGTATCGCTCGATACGACGGCTTCCGTGCTGCCCTACACGATCGGGCTTTTCAAAACACCTACCGTTCGGGATCTCGCCAGCTCCGAACCTTACTTCCACACCGGCCGCATGGATACCATTGAAGACGTCGTTAATTTTTACGCAAACTTCTCGATCAAAGCCCGGGCCGGTCTCGTGAGAAATGGCGACCCAAGGCTGTCCGGCATTTTAATCGATACCAATGCAGTAGTTCCCGTGGCGGCGTTTCTGCGGTCGTTGAACGAGGATTACGTGGACATTCCCTGTCCGTGCCTTTAACAAAATTTAAAGGCCAAGTTCAGCAAGCCCCGGATGCGTGTCCGGACGGCGGCCCAATGGCCAGTGATATTTTCGTTCGTTCTCGCAGATTGGCAAATCATTGATGCTGGCAATCCGGCGGCGCATGTAACCGTGCCCGTCAAACTCCCAATTTTCGTTTCCATAGGAGCGAAACCAGTTGCCGGAATCATCATGCCATTCATAAGCAAACCGGACGGCGATGCGGTTTTCCTGGAAGGTCCAAAGCTCTTTAATCAGGCGGTAATCCAGTTCCCGGTTCCATTTGCGCGTCAAAAACTGGACGATAGCTTCGCGCCCGGCCAGGAACTCTGAACGATTGCGCCAGGCGCTGTCCACCGTGTAAGCGAGCGCCACTTTCTGCGGATCACGCGAATTCCAGGCGTCTTCCGCCAGGCGAACTTTTTGGGCGGCGGTTTGCGCGTCAAACGGAGGCAATGGTGGCCTTGGGGTTTCCATAGGAATGCAGTTTACTCATCTCCATTACCGTTGCCGTTGCCATTAGATTCCCCCTTGCGCGGCCAGCGCGATTGCCGTTCCGGCAGCGTCGCATCCACCTTGGCATAATATGTTCCCTCGCCGAACTGCGTGTCGGCGTCATGCTGCAATTTCATGGAGGGCGTCACGGAATAACGCTCGTTGGCTTCCATGAAATAGATTTGGCCCGCCGGCTGCATAAAGCACAAAAATAGCGGGCATTTGCCAGGATGCGCCACCACCAGGTCGCGCACGGATTCCAGTTGCGCCGGCTGCAAATGTGCGGACTGCAACCGCAAATGGACCTGTTTCGTGAATTTCTTCGGCGCATCCTCCAGCGCCATTATTTCCTGTGGGAAAATTTTCGGGCGCTCATCGCCCACGTTGACTTCGCCGGTCACGAGAATGGCTTTGTTTACCTGGAACAGGGCGCGGAACTTCTCATAATTCTCATTCATGCAAAGCAACTGCACGGTGCCCTCTAAATCTTCGAGGGTAACCATGGAGTATGGCTTGCCGGACTTTTTGGAAATGCCGTTTTGCACGGCGGCAATCAATCCGCCGATGCGCGTCATGCTGCGATTGGGCAATTCCGCGAGCTGGCGCGTATTGGCCAGCGCGTATTTTTTCAAAAGCGGAACGTACGGCGTCAAGGGATGGCCGGTCACATAAAACCCGAGCAGTTCCTTTTCATAAGCCAGCAACTCGTGCTGTGGCCATTCGGGCAGGCCCTTTTCCACTTCAACTTTGGAGTCCGCTTTTTCTTCCAGCGTACCGAAGAGAGAGCTTTGCCCTTTTTGCTTGTCGGATTGGATGCCCGCCGCGCGCGCCAGCACGCGGTCAATTTGCGAAAACATTGTCGCGCGGGTTTGGCCGAAACAATCACACGCACCGCATTTGATGAGCGCTTCCAGTGCCCGGCGGTTGACAGTGCGCCCTTCCACCCGCTCGCATAAATCGGAGAGCGATTTGAATTTCCCGTTCTCGTTGCGCTCTTTCAAAAGAGCGTGGACGGCCACTTCCCCGACGTTTTTGATGGCCGCCATGCCGAAACGAATGTTGCGCTTGCCATTCATTTCCGGACTGCCGCCCGCGGGCTCAAAATAAACACCGCTCTCATTCACGTCCGGCTGCAGCACTTCGATGCCAAACTCGTGCGCTTCATCAATGTACCGGCTCAATTTCTCCGTGTCGGCCATGTCGTTCGTCATCATGGCGCAGAAAAACTCGACCGGGAAATTCGCCTTCAGGTAGGCGGTCTGGTACGCCACGATGGCATAGGCGGCGGCGTGCGATTTATTGAAGCCGTAACCGGCGAATTTTTCGAGCAAATCGAAAATCTGGTTCGCCTTGGCGGCGGAAATTTTATTCTTCTCAGCGCAGCCCTTGACGAATTTCTCGCGCTGCTTCTGCATTTCCTCAACCTTCTTTTTACCCATCGCGCGCCGCAAAATGTCTGCCGCTCCGAGGGTGTAACCAGCCAGCGCCTGCGCCGCCTGCATCACCTGTTCCTGATAAATCAAAATGCCGTAAGTCTCGCTGGAAATCGGCTCCAGCAACGGATGATCGTACTCGATTTTCACCTCGCCATGACGCCGTTTGATAAATTCCGGAATCAGGTCCATCGGGCCGGGGCGATACAATGCCACCAGCGCCGTGATATGTTCCACGGAACCGATCTGGAATTTGCGGCACAAATCGCGCATGCCGCCTGATTCCAATTGGAAGATGCCCAATGTTTCCGCACGGTTCAGCAAGTCGTACGTTTTCTTGTCGTCCAGCGGCAAATGATCAATGTCAATGTCAGCGCCCTGCGTACGCTTGGCCATTTCGCACGCGTTGCGAATGACTGTCAGGGTTTTTAATCCCAGGAAATCCATTTTGAGCAGCCCAAGATCGCCCACGGGATTCATCGCATATTGCGTGACCAGCGTGCCATCCTCGTCCTGTTTGAGCGGCAACAGGTTCACGAGCGGCTGGTCGCCGATGACTACGCCCGCGGCATGGACGCTCGAGTTGCGCGTCAAATCTTCAAGAATGAGCGCGGTATCAATCAGCTCACGCGTGACTTCCTCGGTGTCGTAGGCGGTTTTGAGTTCCGGCGATTGCTTGAGCGCTTTTTCCAGCGTCATTTTCAAATCGTTCGGAATCATTTTCGCCAGCCGGTCGCCATCGCCATAGCTCAGGCCCATCACGCGTGAGACGTCGCGCACGACGCTCTTCGCGCCCAAGGTGCCGAACGTGATGATTTGCGCCACGGCATCGTGCCCGTATCTCTCGCGCACATATTTGATGACGTCAGCGCGACGGTCGTCCGCAAAATCAATGTCGATATCCGGTGGATTGACACGCTCAGGATTAAGGAAGCGCTCGAACAGCAGGCCATAGCGAATCGGGTCAACGTTCGCGATCTCAAGAAGGTAAGTGACCAGCGAACCGGCGGCGCTTCCGCGCGCCACGCAGGAGATGCCGTGCTCGCGCCCGTAACGCACAAAATCACCGACGATCAGGAAGTAACTCAGGAAGCCGGTTTTCTCGATGACCTTGAGTTCCAGGTCCAGCCGGTCAAGGACGTGTTTAACCGCTTCTTCTTCGGAACCCTGGAACGTCGGCAACTGCTTCGGGTCGTCCACTTTCTCAACGATAAATTTATCGCCTTCCGCGCGCGTATGCATGCCATAGCGTTTCAGGAGGCCGTCGGCGAGCAGCTTGCGCAAATAACCTTCGCGCGTGAAATGCTCCGGCGGATCGAAGACGGGAAAATGCAAGTTCTTGCCGTCCACTTGCAATTCGATATTGCACATGGCCGCGACTTCCACGGTGTTGGTGACCGCTTCCGGCGCTTCGGAAAAACGCGCCTTCATTTCCTCGGCCGAACGCAGATAAAATTGTTCCGGAGCATAGCCGGCGCTCATGCGCTTGGGATTGCTCAGCAAATCCTGCGTGCCGATGCAAACCAGGCAATCGTGCGCGTGCGAATCCCCCTTCCGGATGTAATGGACATCGTTCGTCGCCACGAGTTTGAGGCCGAATTCCTTCGACCAATGGATCAAATGGCGGTTGACCTTCGCCTGCTCCGGGATGCCGTGGTTTTGCAATTCCAGATAAAAATTTTCCGCGCCGAGCGTTTGCTTGAACCAATCCACCGTATCGCGCGCCTTATCAATCTGGTCTTTCAGAATGAGATCGGGAATTTCACTGGCCAGGCAGCCGGACATGGCTATGAGGCCGTCCTTGTGCGCCGCGAGTATTTCTTTATCAATGCGCGGCTTGTAATAATAGCCTTTCAGGTGCGCGTCCGTGACGAGCTTGATAAGGTTCTTGTAACCGGTTTCGTCCTTCGCCAGCAGGCCCAGGTGATGGTAAACATCGCGCCCGCCCGTGCCGGTTTTCTTATCCAGTCGCGAACCGGGCGCCACGTAAACTTCGCAGCCAATGATAGGTTTGATGCCCTTTTCTCGGGCAGCTTTATAAAAATCAATTGCGCCGTAAAGCGCGCCGTGGTCGGTAATCGCCAGTGCGGGAAAGTTCAGTTCATGCGCCTTGTCCATCAGACGGTCCAAACGGCAGGCGCCATCGAGCAATGAAAACTCGGTGTGCAAATGAAGATGAACAAAGTCCGCATGCGACATAACTATAATTTAACTCCTTATCACGACAACACCAAGAAACAAGTTCAAGTCCTTGGCTGCACATTTTGCTTTTTCATTTTTAATTTTTCATTTTTAATTTGCTGCATGAACAATTCCGACTACTTCATTCACGAAGATCCCTGGCGCATTTTCCGGATTATGGCCGAGTTCGTGGATTCGTTCCAAACGATGTCTCAAGCCGGCCCGGCGGTGACCATTTTCGGTTCCGCGCGGGTGAAACCCTCCGATAAATATTATCATGCCGCCGAGGCCATCGGCAAAGGTCTGGCCAAGCATAAGCTCGCCGTCATCACCGGCGGCGGCCCGGGCATCATGGAGGCCGCCAACAAAGGCGCCATGAAAAGCGGTGGAAAATCCGTGGGCCTGAACATCGAACTGCCCCACGAGCAATCCGGTAATCGCTATTCCAATGTTCCGATTCATTTTCATTATTTCTTTGCGCGCAAGGTTTGTTTCGTCAAATACAGCCTCGGCTTTATTTTCATGCCCGGCGGGTTTGGGACGCTCGACGAATTCTTTGAAGTAATCACCCTGGTCCAAACCGAACGCATCCCGCATTTTCCCCTCATTCTCTACGGCAAGGAATATTGGACCGGCCTCTTAAAATGGGCAAAAGCCGAAATGCGCGACAAACACGGCTTTATTGGCCCCAACGACCTGGACCTCGTCACCATCGTGGACAAGCCGCAAGAGGCCATAGATTGCATTTTGGATTATGAACGCCGCGCCGGCCCGCCCGCTGCTCTGCCACAGGCGTTTGCATGATTGAACCTAATTGCCTTTAAACACGTCTAATATGCAGGTTGTTCGGCTTGACATGCCCCGCAACAGAGTTGACGTTATGGTGTTGGATATAAGAGAAAGAGTGAAGTTATGAAAACTCAAGGCTTCCAAAAAACAGCTCTTACCCTCGCGATATTCGGGGCAGCCATGTTTGCTCTAAACGTTTTCGGTCAGGCAACGCCGGCGGCTACCACCCCGGAAGCAACGCCGCCACCGCTGATGCCCAATACCCAGGCTACAGCAGGGCCTTACCTTTCTCCGGCTACCTCGCAAGTTTTGCAGCTCACCCAGGCCAAGGTCAGTGATTCCACCATTATCGCGTACGTGCAAAGTTCCACCACTATGTACGGGCTTAATGCCGACCAGATCATTTACCTGAAACAGCAGGGTGTTTCGGACAATGTCCTTAATGCCATGTTGAACCAAAGCGCCCATGTAGCCGCCAACATTGCTGCGCAGACACCGCCGCAAAATTACGGTCAAAACCCAGCGCCCCAGCAATCCACCGCCGTCGTTCAACCGACCACGGCTGCTCCGTCCAGTGTGTATGTGGTTCCGGATTCGCAAACGGCCAACTACAATGCCTGGGCGTCCCAATATTCTTATCCCGTATATTACTCTTATCCGTATTATCCCTATTACTATTGGCCGGTGACCTTCTCCTTCTACGGCGGCTATTATGGCGGCTGCTATTATCGTGGTGGGTACTATTGTCCTCCGGGCTGGCATGGCGGCTATTATGGCGGCTGGCACGGTGGTGGCGGCTACTATGGTGGAGGCTATCACGGCGGCGGCACATGGGGTGGCAGTTCAGGCTATCATGGCATGACTACGGGTGGCGGCTATCACGGTGGGGGCATGACCACGGGTGGAGGTTTCCATGGCGGCGGCGGCATGGGCGGTGGTCATCGCTAAGCGAGTTCCGCTTTACCAGTAAGCTTTCTGGCGCGTTTCGGCTGGCGAATGCGCCTTTTCGTGATTTACTTTCCCTCCGATGCGTCCGCTGATTGTGGAGATAGAAACGGCCTGTTCGCCCGAATCCCTCGTCGGGCACCAGTCCGGCGTCGTATTATTGCGCGGCAGCGGAGAGGCTTCCCGTTATTCATTTCTCGCGGCAAATCCATTTTTAATCTTCCGCTCCTTTGGCTCCCGTTGTGAAATTATCCAACCCGAATCCAACATTCCCCACGTCCAATTCGGCAATCCATGGCAGATCCTCGATGCCTTGATGTCACGGTTTGAATTGCTCGAGGAAGTGGATTTTCCTTTTCCGCTCGGCGGCTGCTTTGGGTTCTGGGGCTACGATTTAAAAAACTTCACTGAGCCAAAGCTTCCGCGCCGCGCGCTGAACGATTTGGAACTGCCCGATTGCCATGTGGGTTTTTACGACAGCCTCCTCGTTTTCGATCATCAACTCGGAAAAACTTTCGTCGTTTCCACCGGCCTGGACGCTGACGGCTCACGCAGCGAAAAGCGGGCGCGTGAAAAGTATCACGCATGGGAAAACGAACTGCAAAGTCCGGAACCCGCACAGGGGGATACAAAGATGCGGGAGGGCGAATCCTTCTCCGCGCCTTCGCCTGAAATCTGCTCGAACCTTTCGCGGGATGAATTTATTAGCAGCGTCCAGCGCGCACAGAATTATATTCATTCCGGCAATATCTATCAGGTCAACCTTTCGCAACGGCTCACCACATCATGCGCCATTAGCGGATGGGAATTTTTCCAACGATTGACCGCCGTGTCCCCTGCCCCGTTCGCCGCGTATCTGGATTGCGGAGATTTCCAGGTCGTGTCGTCATCGCCCGAGCAATTTCTCCGGCTCAGCGGCTCGCATATTATCACGCGGCCCATCAAAGGCACCCGGCCGCGCCACGCCGAGCCTACGCGCGACGCGCAACTCGCCTACGAACTGCAAACCAGCGGCAAGGAGCTCGCCGAACTGGTCATGATTACCGATTTGCTGCGCAACGACCTCGGTAAAGTTTGTGAATTCGGCACTGTGCAGGTCCCCGAACTCGCCCGGCTGGAAAAATTCGCGCAAGTGCAGCACCTCGTTTCTACGGTCGAAGGCCGGCTGCGGAAAGACATCACGCATTTTGCCGCGTTGGCCTCCTGTTTCCCCGGCGGCAGTATCACCGGCGCGCCGAAATTTCGCGCCATGGAAATCATTGACGAGCTGGAGCCCGTCTCGCGCGGGCCTTACTGCGGCTGTCATGGCTACCTCGGGTTCAACCGCGAAAGCCAGTTGAGCATTACCATCCGCACCGCCATTTGCATGGCTGACAAGGTTCATTTTAACGTCGGCGCGGGCATCGTGGCCGATTCCAAACCGGAAGCCGAATATGACGAAACCATGGCCAAAGCCGCTGGTTTTCTGGCCGCATTAAGGCAGGTTTCAGGGCATCGAATCGCCCGGGGACTGGGCACTACGTAGGATTAAAGTAGAACGTATATACTATAGAAAAACCGCGCAAAACATTGGAAATTTGGTTGTATCCCATACAACCCATGTTTCCACCTGAACAAAAACGGGTAGCCAACCAGCGCTGCGGTTTTACCCTCATCGAACTCCTCGTCGTTATCGCTATTATTGCCATTCTCGCCGCCATTTTGCTGCCGGTTCTTGCCCAGGCTAAAGAGCGCGGAATGCGCGCGACCTGCTCCAATAATCTGCGGCAAATCGCCGTCGGCATGATTATCTATGCCGGGGACAACAGGGATTACGTCGTTTCCTGCCGTCCTCTCAGCGGGGCCACGGAAACGACCCCCGGCAAATATAATCAACATGCGGTCAATCAGGCTGACGCTATCGCGACCGCCACCGTTAATATTTCGTTAACGAACGGCCTGGCGGGGTCACCGTGCGTTTGGACCTGTCCCGAACTGGGCCAGGGAGCCATCTCCTATAACCCCTCCGCCACACCAACCCCGCAATGGCAAATCGGCTACCAATATCTTGGAGGCGTTTCCTGGTGGTACAATCCTTACGCCAGTGAAATCAAGTCCGCCAGCCCGGTAAAAACCAGCTCTTCCAAGCCGGCATACGCCATTGCCGCCGATCCGGTGGTTTATGTTCCGGGCGCAGGCTGGCAGGGTGAAATTACCGGCAAAATTCCCCACCAGCGCCCGCACACCCAATTTCCTGACGGCGGCAACACGGCTACCATTAGCGGTTCGGTCCAATGGCACCGGTTCGAGGACCTGTACTTTTACAATACCTACGACTATACCGTATCCAGCTCGGGCCGGTTTTTCTATTTCTACCAGGATCCAAGTTGCCTCGGCGTGATGGGCACGCAGCCTAACGCCTCCCATCTGGCCGCATTGCGCGCGAAACCGAACCCGAGCTTCTGAATCACGCAAACGGCGGACTCAACAATGCGCCGGAGATTTTGCCGCCGTTGACCCCCAGGTGCAGCAGGTCGTCGTCGCTGCCGTCATCGTAGGAAATCTTCCAGAGCGAAATGCGCATGCCGTTCTGCGTCAACACGCCCAGGAAAACCACATGGTAGCCGCCCTTCAATTGGGGCGAACGCTGGACGCATAGTGCTTTGAATTGAGATTCCTTAATGGACTTCAGGCCGCGGTCGCCATCGGCGATGAATGCCTGGTAATCCTCATCCGCCAGCGATTTCATCACTTCGTTGGCATAGGTGGTTTCCTGCGTCGTGGCTTCGCCGGCGGAGGTTTTATCCGCAGGCACCGTCACGCTGGAAACAGCCACGTTTACCACGCCGGCGGTGAGCAATACTGCCGCGGCAATGCTCACGGCGAATTTTATTTTTGCGTATGTCATAATCTTTAGTGTTCCTTTCACAAGGGTAAGGGTGGAAACCGCACCGACCGACCCTTTCACGGCCGTTGCAGCAATCGTAGTCGCCAAACCGATGGGCGCGGCCTGGACAGAATTCGCGGAAATCAATCCGGCAATGACCGCAGTCGTGGAAACAACACCGCGCTTGGCAAAAATCCTTCTAAGTTTCTCCAATGCCCGGCTCACGCGTTTGCGGGCTGTGTCTTCGCCCAAACCCATGGCCGTCCCGACTTCCGCCAGGCTTTTATTGTCGAAGAACCGCAGCAACACAGCCTGGCGGTCCTTCTCACCCAACCGGGCGAGCGCTTCATCCAGCAGCGGCGCAATTTGGCCCCAGGCTTCATCCGTGGAGGATTCAACTTCATTTTGCATGTGCGCCTCCAGTTCGCGTTGACGGCGTTTAGCCTCGGCGCGCATTTGCGCCAGCGCGGCGAAGCGCGTGGTCCGGAAAAGCCAGCCGGTTAAAATCGTTTTATCAGAAATCTTTCCCGCCTTCTGCGCCAGGATAATGAAGACCGCCTGGGTGACTTCTTCCGCCAGATGCGGATCGCGCACCTGTCGCAACGCCGCCGAATGCACGAAATTGATGCGCCGCGAAACCAGTTCCGCAAATGCATCGTCAGAACGGCGCGAGGCATATTCGCGCAGCAAAGCCATGTCATCCATTGCCTGCATCTACTTATAAATGCCGGTTTGGGTTAAAACCGGACAAGTTAATTTGTTGATGGCTGATAGTTGATTGTTGATGGTGGGAACGCAGTGGCAATATGTATATATCGCGGGAAAGGTATTACAAGTGTTACATTGTTGATTATCAGATGTTTAACCTGTTACACAAAGTGTTACAACGCCAGCAGCAAGTGTTACATCGTTGATTGCCAATAACTTAAAGTGTTACATTAACGATAACCTTCCGCTAACGCCCCATAATCTGCTCAATAGTTGAAATGAACTGGGCGCTAATAGCCGCGTTGCCGGCGTTCGTGAAATGCGGACCGCCGACAGGTTGATAATAAATCCCGTTGGTCCATGCATTCGAATAGCCGACGTTGGGATTTAACGAAAGATTGCAGGTGAATTGAAACGCCCCGGAATTATTGGTCATCATATTCTCAAAGGCAAACCGTTCACCGTTGGTATCGGTAACCGGATTTGAAGGAGGTATGACCAACACGGGAATTTTGCCGTGAGCCGCTGCTGCGTTCGCATCCGCATAAAGGTTGTTGGTGACATTACCCAGAACGTCGAGGTTCACGTTGTCCCAAAAGAAATCAATCGCCTTGTTTGTGCCGGCCGTGGAGTAGCTGGCCATAAACAGGAAGTTGGAGAGAATGACAGCGCTGCCGGCGCCGGGTATGGCGCAATTATCAATCGTCCATCCGGGAAAATTGGTCGAGAGGTAATCAGTCAAACCACCCAGGTAGGAAGCGTTACCGCCAAACGTCATGCTATCGCCGTGAAGCACGATGGCCGGGCGCAGCATACCGCACGACTTTAATATATCATTGGCCGCCTGGTCGACTTCCGGAAACTTCCAATAATTTGTGGCCATGCCAATTTCGGAAATAGAACCCTGGAATGGCCAGGTATCATCAAAATCATTTCCGATCTTCAACATGCCCACGATTGAAACGGGAAAACCCGGAATGCCTGAGTACCCGCCGTTGGGATAATTATTTATCACCTTGCCGTCCAGGTAATCCTGCCATTGGCCATTCGTCCACGTCATGAGGTACAGATGCTCATCATCATAAGGATGTGAATCGAAAACAATGTTTCCGGCAGAAAAGGAGCCATTGTAGACCCATGAATCATCCAGGAAATTCATTCCATAAATGGTTGTGGGCGTCGGCGTCAGCATGAAATACGCCGCATTGTTGCTCATGCTGCAACTCATGATCGCCTCGCCGCCCGGCAGGGTCGCCGGGTGAGGCCACGCAAACATGGCGAATAGCGTGCCGCAATTCGTCAGCGATGGATTGCCTGCGAGGACCACCGAGTTGCTGAGCGTGTTATTTGCGCTTCGGTTAAAATCCACGGCGTTGTATCCATTCATGCCGGACACATCGAAGGTGGCGCTGCCGTGCAGCACATTCCCGTAGCGGTCTATCCAGTTCGTAACCGTATCGCCGTTATGGAGACCAATCTCATTTGCTCTCCACCATGCTACCAAACCGGAATTCACTTCCCATGATGGCATCACCTTTGCCGCAAAAAAGCCTCCCGAAGCAGCGCCAGAAGCCACCACGAAATTCGTTTGGCCGAGGCTTCCCGCGGCAATCCGCCTCCACGGATAATCCACCGTATCTCCGAGTACCGGCGTCCAAAAAATTTCATAGCTTCCGCCGCTAACGCCATTGGTAACGGTAAAAGCGAATGTATTCGTCCCCAAAGAAGCAATTCTTAAGGCCGGATAGTCAGTCCCCTGCCCTGCAGCGTAAAACGCAGAAAATAAAAAACCTGCGACCATGAAGACGTTGACTACGGCGACGCAAAGGATTTTCAGGGTTTTCAAGCTGACAGAATCTTATCACATGAGATGGCAACTGTCCCGCCATTCGTTCCGGCATTTGAACGGATGCACTTGACTTGGCCACGATTCGATTGTAACCACAAACTAAAAGGAGATTCGTTTATGGAATGGCTTTACTGCATTGCTTACTTTTTCGGCGGCATGTTTTTCACCAATGCCATCCCACACCTCGTCAGCGGCCTCATGGGACGCCCGTTCCAGAGCCCATTTGCCAAACCTCCTGGACGCGGCCTGTCTTCCGCCACTGTCAATGTGCTCTGGGGCTTTGCGAATCTCCTCATCGGCTACTGCCTGGTTTTCCACGTGGGCAATTTCAATCTCCGAGCCCTGCCCGACGCCATCGCCCTGGGCCTGGGCATCCTCGGCATGAGCCTGATCTGCGCGCAGATTTTTGGAGCCATTAATGGCGGCAATTCTCCAAAGAGTTTAAGTCAGGACTGACTCCTTTAAGGTTTAACGTAAGGACAGCACAAAGGATCGCCTACCACAATATCCTCCCACCCGACAAACCGGGAGGCGGCGTAAAAACTTTCCGCCATGGTATAACCGGAAGTATAACGATCCATCAGGATGGTGGGCGATGCCATGGCCTGGAGCAGAGGTTCATCCACATAACCCTTTCCACAGGTCAGTCCATGGGCAATCAAATCAATCAGCAGGGACTGTCCGCCTTGCGTTGGTAAAAATGTTCGGGCACAGGTGGATACCGCGGTATCACTGATGGAGCCGGGCGCAAAGAAAAGAGTTTGATAAGCCTTTGGCGAATACTTGGCGTCGTTACTGCCCCAGGAAAAGTATCCCAATAAATTGGTCCTGTGTCCCACAAACGTTTCGCTTAAGTCCAATTCGTCGGGTATTCCCCGCTGCGATATCACGTCATGAGCGTGCCGCATGTCCGCGTTATATTCATCCCAGGGCGATTCCCGCAGGATGAGCGTTCCCCTAATAGGCGACGGTTGGGAGGCCTTATCGCCCAACCCAAAAATCGGCTGGACGTCGAAGAGTACTTTTCCATTGGTCATGCCTTTTTCGGCTTCCATGGCCTGCGTCACCAGCGCTTCCGCGCCTGCCTGCGTATATGCATCCAATCGGGTCACCAGATAACCGCCAAATTTGGCGTGAGAAAAAGGTTCCGTCGCGTTCCAATAGCGATTCGATAAAGCGAAGCCGGTGGCGCCCGATCCAGTAATGTTGATCACCAAAGCTCTGGGCAGATTCGTATAATCCAGCGCTGCCAGGGTGCTATCAACTGAAGGGCGCCCCGCGTGGAAAGCGCTTTGGTCGGAATAATGGCGGTCGCCAATTTGATCACAACTTCCCATCGACGCTCCCCTGATGCGAATAGGCACTCCTTTCGTGAGCACAATAAAATCAATATTCGTGTGAACTGCCAGGTAGGCGCGAACCGGCGTTTCAATGGATTGCTGATAATCACCCAGCGAAATGCTTTCATTTTCCGTGCTTACGGCGGAATCCCGGCATCGGATAGAAAGGATGTTGGTCACCCCACGTTTGCCGGCATAATCCTCCGCAATTGCTTTGGAGACCGGACTGTTGGCATTGAAGACCAGCAACACCTGGTCTGGACTCCGCTGGCCGGCATTGGTGATATAACTCCACAGCAAAAGCAGCACGAAGAGTAATATTTTTAAGCAAGAGCAGTTCATTAACCGGCGGATTTTCATTAAACTGGCATCTTCACTTGCCTCAACCAATCCCCATTTTAGGGGAGAAGTTGCACTTGCCCAACACCATTGTCGCAGGCATCCCTGCCATGAATGTTAACGTCACAGAGCTTTTCAAAACTTGCCTCGAACTTTTTCACACGTTAAACATTGTCACGCCACAGTGTAACGCCATGAAAATAAATATCTTGTCGCTTGCCTTTGTTCTGTTGCTGGCAATCTCCAGCCGGGCTTACGGTAATCCATCTGAAATGAAGGAGGGAGATGCGGCGGCGGCCAGAGGTGACCTCGACACCGCCCTGGCGGCCTATACCCGGGAGATAACCTGGAATCCCGAGGACTTTGTGGCCTATGATAAACGCGCCAGGATACAAGCGAAGAAAGGCAATTTTGACGCTGCTCTGGCAGACGTTAACAAGGCCATCGAAATCCGCCCGTCCGTCGGCATGAGTTATTGCAATCGCGGCTTTATCAAAACTGAGATCCACGAAACCAACAGCGCGCTGGCTGATTTCAACAAGGCCATCAAGCTTGACCTGAATTGTCTCCCGGCCTACGGCTTCCGCGGTGAAATCGAAGAAAGGCAGGGCGAATACTCCAAAGCCGTGATCGATCTCACCAAAGCGATTAACCTCTTTACCACCAATGTCCCTTTTTACGTTTATGAGGAACGGGCCTATGCCGAACGGAAGATGGATCATACCGACTGGGCGATAGCCGACCTCAACAAGGTCATCGAACTCTCGCCGACAAATTATCAAGCCTATGTTGCACGGGGCATTTTGAAATGCCGGAAAGGCGATACCAATGAAGGACTGTCAGATTTCAACCGGGCCATTAAGATGGAGCCGGCCAGTTGCGGCGCCTACGGGGCACGCGGCACTTTCAAAACGATGACCGGCGACTACTCCGGCGCCATGGCCGACTTCGACAAGGCGATTCAACTTAACCCTGAATTTTATCCTGCATATTGTAATCGCGGTTTGTGCGAATGGGCCCAGGGCGATTTTACCAACGCCATTAAGGACACTACTCGGGCCATCCAAATGGCTCCCCATAACGGGCTCCTTTATGGCATCCGAGCATGGGCGCGTTATTCCAGCGGCGATGTTTCAGGGGCACTCGACGACTGCAAAAAATCCATTCAACTTGAAGGCCCCGATTCCAAAGAAAACTATGACAACCTGGGATTGTTTTATTTCATCCAGGGAAAATATGCCAAGGCCATGGCGTCATGGGAAAACGCCATCCAGCATGACGAAATGGAAACCGGACTTCTCCAACCATGGATTGATAAGGCAAGGGCAAAATTGAATTCGCCGGCGTCTTGAAAGCTTAAAGGATATCGCACCACCATGATTTAGTTTTCCAGGTCCTGCTCTTTACCCTGGTAAAGGCCGAACTGCACGAGCTTGGCTTTCATGGTTATGCGCGAAACGCCGAGCCAGCGGGCAGCCTTGGCCTGGTTGCCGGCGGCCTGCTGGATGGCGCGCGCGAACAATTCCCGTTCCGCCGCTTCGAGCACGCACGCATGCGCATCGGCCACGTCGCCGCGCCGCGCTCCGGCCAGCAATTCATCCACATATTCGCCAAACGGTTTGGCCGGGGAATACGCCGCGCCGCTCGCTTTGTTGAGCGCAGCCTGCACGTGATCGGTATTGACAGAATAACTCCGCGCGTGCAAGAGCGCCTTGCGCACGATATTTTCCAGCTCGCGCACGTTGCCCGGCCAGGTCTGCGCCTGGAGCAGTTCCATGGCTTCGGGCACGATGCCCGGCTGCGCGTTGCCCAGTTCGGGCCCATGTTTCTGGAGAAAATAATGAACCAGATCAGGAACGTCCTCACGCCGGGTGCGAAGCGGCGGGAGCGTAATCATCACTACGTTGAGCCGGTAATAAAGGTCTTCGCGAAATTGCTTCTGGCGGATAGCCGTTTCCAAATCGCGATGCGTGGCCGCCAGCACACGCACGTCCACGGGTATCGTTTCCTTGCCGCCGAGCCGTTGCAGAGTTTTTTCCTGGAGCACACGCATCAATTTCACCTGGGTGCCGGGCGACATGTCACCGATTTCATCGAGGAAAATAGTGCCGCGATCCGCTTGTTCAAAGCGGCCAATCCGCCGTGCTTCCGCGCCGGTAAAAGCGCCGCGCTCGTGCCCAAACAATTCGCTCTCCAGCAGCGTCTCGGGAATGGCCGCGCAGTTGATGGCGATGAACGGCGCGTTGGCACGGTCACTGTGCTGGTAAATCGCGCGCGCGATTAATTCTTTGCCCGTGCCGGTCTCGCCGCGAATCAGCACGTTCACCGGCTTGGACGCAATGCGCCCGATCTCTTTGTAAATTTCCTGCATCGCCGGGCTTTTGCCGATAATCGAATCGCGCCCGGTTTCGGCTTCGCCCAGCACCACCGGCTCGGACATCAGGCGGTTGCTGTCCACCGCGCGGCGAATCAATTCGAGCAACTGCGGGATATTGAACGGCTTGAGAAGATAATCATACGCACCCAACTTCGTGGCCTCGATCGCGGTCTGCGTCGTGCCAAAGGCCGTGACGAGGATGATGGGCAGGCGCGGTTGGGCCTCGTGCAATTGGCTGACCAATTCCAGTCCGCTTATGCCCGGCATTTTCAAATCGGTAATGACGACATTGAAAGTTTCTTCACCCGCGCGCGCGAGGCCGTTATCGCCCCGGCTTTCCATGACCACCTCGCAACCTTCTTCCGCGAGCACCCGTTTCAGCGTGTCGCGGATGCCCGGATCATCGTCAATCAACAATATTTTTGTGCCCTTATTCATGCTGTCAGCCGCGGCAGAATAATACCGAACGTCGTACCGTGGTTCACCAACGTTTGATACTGCAACTCGCCGCCATGCTTCTGGACAATCTGCGCGGCGATGGACAGGCCCAGGCCGCTGCCGTTTTCTTTTGTGGTGAAAAACGGATCAAACAATCGTTTTTCCACGTCCGGCGCAATGCCTTTGCCGGTGTCGGTCACTTCGAGCGCGACCACAGACATTTCTTTAGCTCCGAGGCGCTTCTGGTCCGGGCGCGCGCGCAACGTGATTTTACCATCGCGCCCGATGCTGTCCGCGGCATTTTGTACCAAATTAATTAGCACCTGCTTAATCTGCGCCGCATCCGCGCGTATTTTCATCGGCTCAAGAATTTCCATGATTAATTGGATATTGGCGTCGCCCAACTGCGGCGTAAAAAAATTCTGCAATTCGAGCAGCAAATCGTCCACGTCCAGCACTGCGGTTTCCGGTTCGGCCGGCCGCGCGAATCTAATGAAGTTATTGACGATGCGTTCCAGCCGCAAGATTTCCCTTTCCACGACATTGACGTTTTCATATTCCGCCGAGCCGGGTTGGAATTTTTTCTTTTGGATGTAGAGGGCCGCCTTGATCGCGGTCAGGGGCGTCCGGATTTCGTGGGCTACGCCGGCTGCCAAAAGGCCCAGCGCCGCCAGTTTTTCGCTCCGCTCGGCCACCGCCTGGCTTTCCACCAGCTTCACCCGCAGCGGCCCGATGAGGTCACGGTAAACTTCCACGGAAAGCGCCACGCCAAAGACGAACAACAGGCCCAATGATATAAGAATGGAAAATCGCAGTTGGGACAACGTGTGATGCGCCTGGGCCAAAAGTTCGTCACGCGATTGATAGGAAAGCGCGGAGAGGCTGCGGCTCAAATCAAACATCTTCTGTGTTTTGGCCCGGCTTGGCGCGTAATCAGCCAGGGAAATGCTGGCCTGCGGGCTCAAGGCCTGAATTTTCTGGTGGAGTTCGCCGATGGTGCGCAGGTAATCGCCATATTGGACTTCAATCTGCGCCAGGAGATTTCTTTCCGAAGGATCGCGCAACTTGGATTTTTGTTCCTCAATCCAGGACGCCAGCTCACCGCTGTCTTTCACACATCGATCCCACGTCGTCGGGTCGCGGTTAATGCCATAACTGATGAGGTTATTGTTGATATTGCGCACCGAAGTACTGAACTGGTTGGCCATGCCGAATGTCTCGACATCCAAATGGCTTAACCGCATCTGCAATTCAGACGCCTCCCGTTGCGAATTTATCGTGATAAAAGCGATCAATGCGCCCATCAGTCCCACTGCCGTGCCGAGGGCGGCCAGCCGGAATTTGATGTTTACCTTCATAAGTGCGCGCGAAATGTTAAATGAAACAGGCTCCGTCGCCACCAAAACTTTCAGAATCCTAGGATTTTAGGGTGTTTTGAACAGCATATTATTTTAGCACCAAAGCATACAAAATATGCTAAAAACCAAATGGGAGGATTCGTCAATTTTCTATTTTGCGGGCGTTTCTGGCAAATACTTATAAAACCTGACATGGCATGCTTTTTGCAATGGCGTGCAACGCTTGGGGCATAATTTGTGCCTATACCATCAGATAATTTTTCGGTGCGCGCCACTCAAACGAATACATCGTCTTCGGAAAAAAGACCGGATTTTTTAATTGTCGGCGCGCCAAAATGCGGAACAACGGCTTTAGCAGCCTATTTGGCGGGGCATCCCGACATATATATGGCGCAGAAGGAAATGCATTTCTTCGGCGCCGATTTGCAATTTGGCCCGCAGTTCTTTCGCAGGGACAGCAACGCCTACCGGGCGGAGTTCGGCAAATGGAACGGCCAGACCCGGACAGGCGAGGCTTCCGTCTGGTACCTTTATTCCCGCCAGGCCGCCGCCGAGATCAAAGCTTACAGCCCGGATGCGCGCATCATTATCCTGCTTCGCGAGCCGGTTTCCATGCTGTATTCCCTCTATCACTCGTACCTTTATGATGGCAACGAGCATTTGCCCACATTTGAGGAGGCGTTGAAGGCGGAAAAAGACCGCAGTCAGGGGCGCAGCATTACCCGCCAAACCTATTTTGTGCAAGGCCTGGCTTACCGGTCCGTTGTCACTTTCTCAGAACAAGTCCGGCGATACTTCGACGTCTTTGGCCGTGAACGCGTGCACGTAATCATTTACGACGACCTGGCGGCGGATACCATTGGCACCTATCGCACCGCTTTGGGATTTCTGGGTGTTTCCGACACGGTTGATATTCCCATTGGCCCGATCAATACCAATGTCTCGGTGAAAAGTCCGCTGATGAAGACTGTTTTGAACGATCCGCTCGTGCGCGGAACTGCCATTGCCCTGCGCTCGTGGCTGCCCAAACCCATTTTTAGTGTGATACAAAATGTCGGAATCAATATTTCTGAAATGAATAAACAGCCCGCGCCGCGCCGGCCAATCGACCCCGATCTCCGCCATTCCCTCCAACGGGAATTCGCCCCGGAAGTTGAGCGCTTGAGCGAACTATTGAAACGCGACCTTACTCACTGGAGTACATCCGGCACCTCGGCATCGTCCACTTTTCGCCCCGTCCTGCTCTCAAGCAAGCAGGCAGTTGTATGAAATGGTCGTCGGTCGTTGCGAGGATGTCCAGGGGGGGAGTCGGAACCATCCTGGTAATCCTTTGCGCCGTTCTCATCATCATGATGTACGGCGTTTTTGTGCCAGGCCAGGTCCTCTTTTCCAATGACGGCCCACTGGGCCGGTTAATGACCGAATGCCACCGCCTGCCCGGCAGGTTTTTTGGGTGTTGGATGGACCTGAACAACGTCGGCTTTAACCAGGGTTCCGCTCCTCCCGGCATCAGCTTTGGCCTCTTATGGTTATTGGGACCGGTATTGTTCTCCAAGTTTTATGCGATGATATCGCTCTTCATCCTCGGTCTCGGCGCATGGTTTTTTTTCCGGGAACTGCGTTTATCGCCAGCGGCCTGCGTATTGGGAGCCCTGGCGGCCATATTGAATTCCATTCTTTTCTCGCTGGCCTGTTGGGGTCTTGGCGCCCAGATCATTGCCGCCGGAATGGTCTTTTTCGCCATGGCAGCGTTATCGAACACCACTTCGCGCCACCGTTGGTTACTGGTAATCCTGGCCGGTTTCGCTGTTGGAATGGATGTGACTGAAGCCGCAGATGTCGGGGCCATTTTTAGCGTCCTCGTCGCGGCCTTTGCCATTTACCAATCCTTTATTGCCGAAGGCCCGCTGGTGAAAAACCTCGCCACCGGCGCAGGCCGGTTGATTCTGGTCGTCCTTTTTGCGGGCTTTTTAGCCGTGCAAACCATCCATGGCCTGATTGCTACAGACATTCAAGGAGTAAAAGGAACACAACAGGATGCCCAAACTAAAGCAGATCGCTGGGGCTGGGCGACGCAATGGAGCCTGCCCAAAACGGAAGCGCTGGGAATCGTCGTGCCGGGCCTTTTTGGTTACCGCATGAACACACCAAACGGCGGGGAATACTGGGGGATTACCGGCCAGGATCCCGGGTGGCAAAAATACCTGGCCAATGGGCAACAAGGAACGCCTCCCACGACCTTTTTCCGTTATTCCGGTGGCGGTAATTACATCGGCCAAATCCTGGCCCTGGTTGGCATCTGGGCCGCCTTGCAATCTTTTCGCCGAAATAAGTCTGTCTTTAGTCCTTATCAAAGAAAATGGGTTTGGTTCTGGGCGGCGCTCACATTTGTATCCCTGCTATTATCTTTTGGGCACTATGCGCCATTTTATCGATTGCTATATGCGTTGCCTTATTTCTCAACCATCCGCAACCCGACCAAATTCCTTTACCTGTTCAGTTTCGGATTCACGGTATTATTCGCCTACGGCATTGACGGCCTGTGGCGCAAATATCTGAAGCCCGCCGGCGCGGACGCCATGGCCTACCGAAGCGGGCTGACCGGCTGGTGGAAGAAAACCGGCTTATTCGAAAAAATTTGGGTCTGGGCCTGCGCTGTAATTTGGGTGGCCGGTTTAATCGGCTGGTATGTCTATGCCCAACATCGTTCTCAACTGGTAACGTATTTGCAATCAGCGCACCTGGAACAGCCCGCGGCCATCACCGCAGATTTTAGTATTGCCCAGCCGATATGGTTTGCGGTGTTTTTTTTCCTGGCGGCCGCTCTCCTCGTGTTGATTTTCAGTGGCACGTTTGCCGGCAAACGTGCGGCCACGGGGGTTATTTTGCTCGGCACACTCCTGGTGGCAGACCTGGGCCTGGCGGATTCTCCGTGGGTCGCATATTGGAATTATCCCGAGAAGTACACTTCCAATCCGATTATTGATATGTTGCGCGACAAACCGTATGAAAACCGCGCGGTGATTGCCCCCATTGCCTGGCCAAACCAAATGAGCATTTTTAAGATGCTTTACAAGGCTGAATGGATGGAACAGCAATTTCCTTACTATAACATCCAGACTTTCGACGTCATGGAGTTGCCGCGCGTCCCCGAGGATATTGCGGCCTTTCAGAAAGAACTGAATAAAGAGACCGGCGTGGCCGCCTTGCCGCATTTTGCCCGCTCCTATCAGTTGACGAATACCCGTTATCTTTTCGCTCCCATAGGTTTTTCCGATTTCTGGAATACCCGGCTTCCCCAATATCCTCTCCAGCTTGTGACCCGCTTCAGTATCGTGCCCAAGCCGGGCCTCCTCAACGCCACCAAAATAGACGAGATCACAGTCGCTATCGACCCTGTCGGTATCTATGGTCTTTTCTCGATTCCTTCTGTGCTGCCCCGTGCGAAGCTTTATACCCATTGGCAGGTCAACACCAACGCTCCCGATACGCTGGATGAAATGTTCAGCACCAACTTTAACCCGCACGCCAGTGTTTTGGTGGCCGGCGATGCCCCGGACAATTCCTCAACCAATGTAGCGAATCCGCCAGATGACGCTGTCCAGTATGTCAGCTACGCCCCCAAGGACATCGTGTTAAAGGCCGATGCCCCGGCGCCTTCGGTCCTGCTTTTGAGTGATCATTTTCATCCGGATTGGAAAGTGCTGGTAGATGGCGCGCCGCAAAAAGTGTTGCGCTGCAATTTTCTCATGCGCGGTGTCTATTTGTTGCCCGGGACGCATACCATTGAATTTAAGTTCCAGCCCGCGAATGGTTTATTCTTCGTCAGCCTGGCCGCTGTCATTGTCGCGCTATTAGCGCTCGGCACCCTGATTACACTGGTCATTAAATCGCAACCTGTTCCCGTTACGGCGACTGCACCAGTAGTTCCCACTCTTCCCCCGCCACCGGCTGCGAATAAGCCGGGCAAAGCTGTTTCCCGCAAAAAAACGCAAAGAAAATGAGCACGTTTGCAAAGCCTGTAGGCAGATGGCTGAAAGGTCCCCAGCGTAAATGCCTGCAAGTCCGCAATCTTCTTAATGGCATGGTTTGGGCTAAGGAAAGGCGGGTTTTATGAAAACAATCTTACTGGCAGACGATGACGCGGCGATTCGCCACACGCTCGGGCAAGTGCTGGTACTGGAACAGTATAATGTTGTTTTGGCCACCACGGGCCGGGAAGCGGCTGAGAAATTTATTTCCCAGCAGCCGGATCTGGTTCTGCTCGACTTAAATATGCCCGACCGCGATGGCTGGGATGCTTTCCTGTTGATGAACAGCACACACCCGCTGGTACCGGTTGTTATCATTACGGCCTTGCCTCACCAACATCAGCGTGCCGCAGATTGCGGCGTGGCTGCGCTTTTGGAAAAACCTTTGGATATTCAGCTTCTCCTGCGAACTATCCAGGATCTTTTGGCCGAATTTCCGGCCAAACCCGTTAAACACCTGGCTGCCTGAACTTTAAACCAACCATGAAATCAAACCGGCGCCCCTCTCCCGCATCTCCTGTGACCATCAAGTTGCGGGCGTTTCGCGCGCGCCGTTTTCAGGTCCAGATCAAACGTCCTAAATTGGTGAAAGCCAAAAGGATGAAGAAGAAATCTCCGCCGTCTCCTCTCCCTAGCTCACTTCCTTCTTCCCAGACACAAAATTACTTTATTGTGTCATATATAAATGGTAAGAAAAAGTTGCTCTATGGATGACGCACACCCAACACGGCCCCCTGCTTCCCCCAATCCTCCACAGTATCCGAAACCGAATGACCGGCCGCGGCGCATTTGGCCCTGGATTTTAGGCGCAGTCGTTGTCCTGGTCCTGCTGATTGCCCTGGTCACCCATCGCCATTCCGAACGGGCGATGTCACAGGGCCGGTTTGGGGCAAATGGGCCAACGATGATCAGCACCGCCACGGCAGGGACCGGCAGCATCGGTGTTTACGTGCAGGGTCTCGGCATCGTGACACCCGTCAATACCGTGGCCGTGGAGGCGCGCGTCGCCGGACAAATCACCAAGGTCAGTTACCAGGAAGGACAGCGTGTTCATGTTGGCGATCCGCTCGTGGATATCGATTCGCGCCCATATCAGGCGGCAGTGGACCAGGCGCGGGGACAACTCCAGCACGACGCCGCCACACTCGATAATGCCAAAATCGACCTGGGACGTTACAAAGAGGCGATGTCCAGCAACGCCATCCCACAACAGCAATATGAAACCCAGGTCGCCACCGTCCAGGAAGACCAGGGAACAGTCGAAGTGGACCAGGGCAACCTGAGCAACGCGATTGTGAACCTCGACTACACGCACATCACTTCACCCATTGACGGCCGTGTCGGTTTGCGCCTCGTAGACCCGGGCAACATCGTCCAGGCCAATGGCACCACGCCACTGGTCATCGTAGCCCAGCTCCAGCCCATCACCGTAATTTTTACCGTGGCGGAAGACGATATTCCTAAAATCGCCCCGGCCTTTCATAAGGAAGGACAACTTCCCATGGACATCTATGACCATGAAGACCAGGTCAAGCTTACGACCGGCACTCTTCAAACGCTCGATAACCAAATCAATACCGCCACCGGCACGCTCAAGCTTCGCGGCGTTTGTTCAAACGAAGACGAATCGCTTTTTCCCAACCAGTTCGTCAACGTGCACTTGCTGGTGAACACGCTCAGCAACATCACTGTCCTGCCCAACTCGGTTATTCAACGCAATTCTGATTCTGCCTACGTCTATTTGTTAAAGGCGGCCGCAGAGGGCCAAACCAATCAAACCGTCGAGATGCATACCGTGACTGTAGGCGCCACCGACGGCAATGTTTCGCAGGTAAACCTTGACCCGGGCGCAGTCGTGGCGGCGGACAACTTTAACCGCCTGAGCGACGGCGCTTCCGTTACCATCCGCCCCACGGGCGGACAGGGACAAGGGCAAGAGCAAGGACAGGAAAAAGGACAGGGACAGGGCCGCCGCCATAAAAAAGATTCGCAGTGAATCCGTCCCGACAATTCATTTTGCGGCCCGTAGCGACGTCGCTGCTGATGATCGCCGTGGTATTGGCCGGATTTGTCGCGTACTTCAAGCTACCGGTCTCGGCACTGCCCCAAGTGGATTATCCCACGATCCAGGTAGTTACTTTTTATCCCGGCGCCAGCCCGGATGTCACCGCCTCAGCCATCACCGCACCGCTCGAACGACAGTTTGGTGAAATGCCGGGATTGAACCAAATGACTTCCATCAGTTCGGATGGCTCCTCCATCATCACACTGCAATTCGTATTGACGCTGGACATTGATGTAGCCGAGCAGGAAGTCCAGGCCGCCATCAATGCCGCGCAATCTTATTTGCCCACGGGCCTGCCCAATCCGCCTATTTACAGTAAGTCCAATCCCGCGGACACTCCCATTCTCACGCTGGCGCTCACATCAAAAACATACCCGCTCAACCAAATCGAAGACCTTGCCGATACCCGGCTCGCCCAACAGATTTCCCAGGTGATGGGCGTCGGCCTCGTCACCATCAGCGGCGGGCAAAAACCAGCCGTGCGCATCCAGGCCAACCCCACTGCCCTGTCGGCCTACGGCATTAACCTGGAAACGTTGCGCAACACGCTCAACCAGGCCAGCATCAACCAGGCCCTGGGCAACTTCGACGGCCCGAAACAGTCCTACGAAATCAATGCCAACGACCAGCTCACCACCAGCAAGGATTACAGTTCCCTCGTCGTCGCCTACCAAAATGGCCAGCCGGTGATTCTTTCTGACGTGGCGCACGTGGTGGATGATGTGGAAAACAACCGGCTCGCGGCCTGGATGAATAAAACTCCAGCGGTCATCCTGAACATCCAACGCCAGCCCGGGGCGAACATCATTCAGGTGGTGGATCGCATCAAAAAACTTTTGCCGCAACTTAAGGCCAACCTGCCCGCATCCGTAGACGTTTCGATTATCACCGATCGCACCACGACGATTCGCGCGTCGGTGAGGGATGTTGAAACCTCGCTGGGCATCACTGTCGTTCTGGTCGTGCTGGCCATCTTTTTATTCCTGCGGGACCTGTGGGCCACATCCATTCCCAGCCTGACCGTGCCGGTCGCGCTGGTCGGCACCTTGGGCGTCATGTTTTTGTTTGGCTTCAGCCTCGATAACCTCTCTTTGATGGCCCTGACCATTTCTACAGGCTTCGTCGTGGACGACGCCATCGTGATGATCGAAAATATTTTCCGTTACATTGAAATGGGCGACAAACCCCGGGAAGCCGCCCTCAAAGGCGCAGGCCAAATTGGTTTCACCATCATGTCGCTGACGATCTCGCTTATCGCGGTATTAATTCCGTTGTTGTTCATGGGTGGTGTGGTGGGACGGTTATTCCATGAATTTGCCCTCACGCTCAGCATCACCATCATCTTATCCGCCATCGTTTCGTTGACGCTCACACCCATGCTGTGTTCACTCTGGCTCAAGGCCAAAGAGGATCGCAAGCCCGGCCGTTTTTATGAATCGTCTGAGCGGGTATATGAACGCATCATTAATTCCTACAGCAACGGCCTGAAATGGGTATTGCAACACCAGCCGCTGACGCTGCTCATCGCCGCATCCACTCTCGTGTTGACCATTGTGCTCTACATGATTGTGCCAAAAGGATTCATTCCGGTGCAGGACACCGGCGTGATCCAGGCCATTTCGGAAGCGCGCGAGGATATTTCTTTCTCCGCCATGGCGGAACGGCAGCAGGAACTGGTGGACGTCATTCTCCAGGATCCGGCGGTGCAAAATCTTACCTCGTTCATCGGGGCCGATGGCATTGATACCACACTCAACAGCGGGCGCATCCTCATCAATCTCAAGCCGCTCTCAGAACGAAAAATCAACGCGAGCGCCGTCATCCGCCGTTTACAATCGGCTCTCACCAAAGTGGAAGGCATTACTCTCTACATGCAGCCCGTGCAGGATTTGAGCGTGGAAGACCGCGTCAGCGCCACGCAATACCAATACACGCTCGAAGACGCCAGCGCGGATGAGTTGAACACCTGGACAGCCACACTCGTGGGTAAATTTAAAAACCTGCCCGAATTGCGCGACGTCGCTACCGACCAGCAAAACAACGGCCTGCAGGTTTCTATCGTCATTGATCGTGTCACTGCCTCGCGACTGGGCATCACGGCCTCGCAAATTGATAACACGCTCTACGACGCCTTCGGCCAGCGGCAGATTAACACCCTCTTCACGCAATTAAACCAATACCACGTCATTTTGGAAGCGTTGCCGGCGTTCCAGGCCAACCCCAAAATGCTCAGCGAAATTTATATTAATTCCAACGGCGGCCCTGTGCCGCTCAGCACCTTCGCACACCTCGAAACGGGCAGCGCTCCGCTGGCCATCAATCACCAGGGACAATTTCCCTCCGCCACCATTTCGTTCAACCTCGCTCCGGGCGTGGCTTTGAGTGATGCCACCACCGCTATCCAGAAAGTTGTGAGTTCGTTGCACATGCCTTTGAGTGTCATCCCGTCTTTCCAGGGAACAGCGGAGGCGTTCCTGGAATCGCTCGCCAATGAACCGCTCCTCATTCTCGCCGCGATCATCACGGTCTATATTATCCTGGGCGTTCTTTACGAGAGCTACATTCATCCGATAACCATTCTCTCCACCCTGCCGTCCGCTGGTGTCGGGGCTATTCTTGCACTGATTATTTGCCGGACGGAACTCAGCATTGTTGCCCTCATCGGCATGATTCTCCTCATCGGTATCGTCGCAAAGAATGCCATTATGATGATCGATTTTGCGCTCGATGCCGAACGGCGTGAAGGCAAGCCACCGCAGGAAGCTATCTTCCAGGCGTGCATGCTCCGTTTTCGCCCGATCATGATGACCACTTTCGCCGCGCTGTTTGGCGGGTTGCCATTGGCCCTGGGCAACGGCGTCGGCTCCGAACTGCGCAAGCCGCTGGGAATCGTGATTGTCGGCGGCCTGATCGTTAGCCAGGCGCTCACGCTTTTCACCACCCCGGTGATCTACCTCTTTTTCGGGCGACTGGCGGCAAAATTTTCAAAGACAGAGCCGGCGAAGGAAAAAAATGAAGGCGGCCTTCCCGCGACCCCGATACCATGAACATTTCCGCCCCATTCATTCGACGCCCCATCGGCACCGCCCTGCTGACGGCGGCCATTGCCCTGGCCGGCATCGTGGCATACTTGCAATTGCCCGTCGCGCCCCTGCCCCAGGTGGATTTCCCCACCATCAACGTCAACGCTTCGCTTCCCGGCGCCAGCCCGACCATCATGGCCTCCGCCGTGGCCGCGCCGCTCGAGCGCGAATTTGGCCACATCGCCGGCCTCACGGAAATGACGTCTTCGAGCGCCCTGGGCACGACCAGCATTACCCTGCAATTTGATTTGAGCCGCGACATTGACGGCGCAGCGCGCGATGTCCAGGCCGCCATCAATGCTGCCCGCGCCAATCTGCCTGCCAATCTTCCGGATAATCCCTCGTATCATAAAGTCAATCCGGCCAACGCGCCGATCATGATTATCGCGCTTACGTCAGATATCTATGATCGCGGCAAAATGTATGACGCCGCCGATTCCATCATCGCACAGCGCCTGCTCCAAATCCAGGGCGTCGGCAACGTCAACATCGGTGGTGGCGCGCTCCCCGCCGTGCGCGTGGATGTGAATCCCACGTTGTTAAATAGCTTCGGCCTGAGCCTCGAAGATGTCCGCGCGATGTTGAACAAACAAAACGCCAACCTCGCCAAAGGCCAGTTGGCCGATGAACACAACACACGGGACATTTCCGCCAACGACCAATTGTTTAAAGCCGCCGATTACGAGCCGCTCGTCGTCGCCTATACCAACGGCTCGCCGGTGAGATTGTCCGATATCGCCACGGTGTCCGACTCCGTCGAAAATATCCGCACTGCCGGTTACATGAACGGCAAGCCGGCCATCCCGTTGATCATCTTTTCTGCGCCCGGCGCAAACATCATTAAAACTGTGGACGGCATCAAAGCCGTGCTGCCTTCTCTCCAGGCGTCCATCCCCGTCGGGATCATCATGACCGTCATGCTCGACCGTTCCACGACCATTCGTGCATCCGTTTTTGAAGTCCAGCGCACACTCGTCATCGCCGTCATCCTCGTCATCCTCGTTGTATTCATTTTTTTGCGCAGCCCGCGTACGACACTGATTCCCGCCGTCGTCGTTCCCGTTTCCCTCGTGGGCACGTTTGGCGTCATGTATCTATTCGGCTTCAGCCTCGACAATCTCTCTTTGATGGCGCTGACCATTTCCACCGGCTTCGTGGTGGACGATGCCATTGTGGTCGTGGAAAACATTTCCCGTTACGTTGAGGAAGGGATGTCGCCCATGCAAGCGGCGTTGAAAGGCGCCCAGGAAGTCGGCTTCACGGTCATTTCTATTAGCGTTTCACTCATCGCCGTGTTCACGCCCATTTTGCTGATGGGCGGTCTCGTCGGCCGTTTGTTCCGTGAATTTGCCGTGACGCTTTCCACGGCCATCGTGATCTCCCTGATCATTTCGCTGACCACCACGCCGATGATGTGTTCCCGGCTGTTCCGCACTAAAAAAGACAATCGTCACGGGAAAATCTATAACTGGAGCGAGAACGCCTTTGCGTGGCTGTTGGAACGTTACCGGCTCAGCTTGCAGGTGGTCCTGCGGCATCCGCTCATTACTCTCGTCGTTTTAATACTCACGATTGCCGCCAACGTCGTTCTCTTTATCAAAGTGCCCAAGGGATTTTTTCCCACGCAAGACAACGGCACCATCCTGGGCGGCATCCAGGGCGACATGGACGCTTCGTATCAATCCATGCAACAGGTCACCGTGCGCTTTGCCCGCATTGCTACCAATGACCCCGCCGTGCAGGGCGTCATCGCCTTTACCGGCGGCGGCGGTCCGGCCAACAACGGCTTCATTTACATGGCGCTTAAGCCGCTTCAACAGCGAAAAGTCAGCTCGCTCCAGGTCGTCAATCGTCTGCGCCCGAAATTCGGCGTCGTCTCCGGCGCCTCGGTCTTCGTCCAGCCCGGCCAGGATCTCCGCGTCGGCGGCCGCCAAAGTGCCGCGATGTATCAATACTCCATCCAAAGCGAAAACCTCGACGACATCGATAAATGGGGCCCGATCCTTCTCGAAAAGATGAAAAAATTGCGCGGGTTCACGGACGTCAACAGCGACCAGGAAAACAACGGCCTCCAGGCCTCACTGGTTTACGACCGTAACACGGCCGCGCGCCTGGGCATTCCCGCGCAACTCCTCGACAGCACCATCTACGATGCTTTTGGTCAGGAAGACGTTTCCACCATGTACAGCCCGCTGAACCAATACCACGTCGTCATGGAAGTGGAACCGCAGTTCTGGCAAAGTCCCCAGGGTCTTAACCAAATTTATCTCCACGCCACCAATAGCTCGGCCATGGTTCCCCTGGGCGCCGTTGCCCGTTACGAACCCACCGTGGCGCCTATCGCCGTCAACCATACCGGCCAGTTTCCTTCCGCGACCATTTCTTTCAACCTCGCACCCGGCGTTTCGCTCAGCGATGCCACCCGGGAAGTGAATCAATTGGTGGAAAGCTTAAAAATGCCTTCTTCCATCCAGACTGGTTTTGCCGGTAACGCGGCCGCCTTTCAATCCGTCATCCTCATGGAAATTTTGCTCATCGCTATTGCCCTGCTGGCCGTCTATATCGTGCTCGGCATCCTTTATGAGAGTTACATTCACCCAATTACGATTATCTCAACGATTCCTTCCGCCACCGCCGGTGCGTTACTGGCCCTCATGGTGTCTAATACGGATTTAAGCATCATCGCCGCCATTGGCCTCATCCTGCTCATCGGCATCGTGAAAAAAAATGCTATTCTCATGGTGGACTTTGCCTTGTCCGCCGAGCGGGAACACCACCTGTCTTCCAAAGAAGCCATTTACCAGGCATGCCTGCTTCGCTTCCGGCCCATTCTCATGACCACGCTCTCCGCCATGTTTGGCGCATTGCCGCTGGTCATCAGCAACGGTGTCGGTTCCGAACTCCGCCGCCCGCTCGGCATTACCATTGTTGGCGGCCTCATGCTTAGCCAGATACTCACGCTCTATACGACACCCGTCGTTTATTATTACCTGGATCGTTTTCGTATTTGGCTGAGCGCCTGGTGGCAATCCCATTTTAGAAACCGGAACCCCGCCACTCTGCCGCCTCCGGCTTACGGGCTTCCGGAAGGAGGCGCGCGATGAAATTTGTGAAAACGCATCTTGGAAAAATTCTTTTGCTCATTGCCTTTGCCGCGTTCTGCGCCGGCTGCAACTTCGCGCCGCACTATGAGCCGCCTGCGGTGGAAACACCCACCGGCTTCAAGGAAAATTCCACCACGAACAACGCCGGCACCAACATCTGGCAGGTCGCCCAGCCCAATGACTCGATAATCCGCAGCAACTGGTGGGTGACCTTCAATGACACCAACCTGGATGCCCTCGAAGACCAGATCGCCATCTCCAACCAAAACGTCATTGCCGCGTTCGATGATTATCTGGTGGCACATGAACAAGTCCGGGAAGCCCAGTCCCAATATCTCCCTACGGCCAATCTTGTTCCCAGCGTCACCCGCTCGCACATTTACAGCGGTGGTTTCCAGCTCTCCAGCAGCCGCGACATTACTACCTACGACATTCCGCTCGATGGTTCGTGGCAGCCCGATTTCTGGGGTCGCGTGCGCAACACCGTCCGCTCCGCCGCGGCCACGGCCCAGGCCTCCGCCGCCGATCTTGAGAACACCAAGCTCACCGCCCAGTCCGAACTTGCCTCGGACTATTTCCAATTGCGCGGGCAGGACGATTTGATCCGGCTCTACGACGACACCATCGGCGCGTACAGTAATTCCGTGCAACTGACCACCGTGCTTTTTAAAACCGGCATTGATTCGGACGAAGACGTGGCCCAGGCCGAAACCCAGTTAAGGACCACTGAAGCCCAAGCCACCAATCTCCGCATCCTGCGCGCACAACTAGAACACGCCATCGCTGTGCTGATTGGCCGTCCGCCCGAGTCCTTTTCCATTCCCTCCACCTTGTTGGTAGCTACGAATCCCCCGGGCATTCCGCTCAGCATACCGTCACAGCTCCTCGAGCGCCGTCCGGACATCGCCTCGGCGGAACGCGCCGTCGCTTCCGCTAATGCTGAAATCGGCGTCGCCCGGGCCGCCTTTTTCCCCAACATCACCCTGAGCGCCTCCGGCGGACTTGAGGCGCCCAACACCGCTACGTTGTTTAATTGGTCCAGCGGGGTCTGGTCCATCGGCGCCAGTGCTACACAGCCCATTTTCAACGCCGCCCTTTATCCCGCCGTCAAACAATACCGCGCCGCCTACGATGCCACCGTCGCCCAATATCGCCAGACCGTCCTCTCTGCCTTCCAATCGGTCGAAGACAACCTCTCTGCCTTGCGCATTCTCCAGAAAGAAATCAAGCAACAGGACGCCGCGGCTGATGCCTCGCTGAAATATCTGAACCTCGCCACCTACCGCTATAAGCTCGGCATCGACAGCTATCTTAACGTCGTCATCGCGCAGACCAGCTACCTGAACAATCGCCAAACGCTCACCACGCTTTATACCCAGCAAATGACTGACGCCGTCACACTCATCCAGGACCTCGGCGGTGGTTGGGATACTTCGCAATTGCCGAAGGACTAATTTCTTTTCATTCTCATCCTCGCCCCTGCGAGCTTGCGAGCAGCCGCGCCGAAGCTCGGTGAAGGCGGGTCATCCTCAAGACTGCAGATCGTTCCCCTGCTACTTGACGCAACACGCAATACGCAACCCGCTTTTTCATTTTTAATTTTTCTTTTTTAACCCTAAACTATCCCCACATGAGCAATTCAAATTCATCCAAGAAACCTCTCGTGGGCATTTTGATGGGCAGCGATTCCGACTGGCCCACCATGAAACTCGCGGCTGATGCCCTCACTGAATTCGGCATCGCTAGCGAAGCCAAAGTGATTTCCGCCCATCGCGACCCGCGCGGCCTCGAAGAATACGCCGGTAACGCCGTCAAAAATGGCCTGAAAGTGATCATTGCCGGTGCGGGCGGCGCAGCGCATTTGCCCGGCGTCAGCGCGGCCTTTACCACCCTGCCCATCATCGGCGTGCCGATTGAAAGCAAATCGCTCAAGGGCCTCGACTCTCTTCTTTCGATCGTGCAAATGCCGCCGGGCGTGCCCGTGGCCACCGTCGGCATCGGCGCGGCCCGCAACGCTGGGCTCCTGGCTGTGCAAATCCTCGCCGCCGGCGACGCCCAACTTCAGGCTGCTCTCGATAAATTTAAAGTCAAACTCGCGGAAGAATCCCGCGCGAAAAACAAGAACCTGACCTAATTTTTTGTGCAACAGCTTATCGAAGGCGTCCATAAATTCCGTAACGATGAGTTCGGAAATTATAAGAAGCTTTTTCGCCGGCTGTCGCAACACGGGCAGAACCCGCATACCCTTTTCATCACCTGCTCGGATTCCCGCGTGCTGGCCGAACTCATCACGCAAAGCCAGCCCGGGGATTTGTTCGTCGTCAAAAACATCGGCAACATCGTCCCGCCGGCCTCGGCCATCGGCGATACCAATTCTACCGCTGCCGCCATCGAATTTGCCGTCGAAAACCTGCGCGTGGATGACATCGTCATTTGCGGTCATTCGCAATGCGGCGCCATTGGCGCGCTGCTCGGGCATCCGGTCATCGGCGACCGGTCGCCCCACTTGCGCGATTGGCTCAAGATCGCCCTGCCTGTTACTGAAACGTTGAAAAAAGATTACGCGCACCTGCACGACGAAGAGGCGCGCAGCACTGCCGCTGCCCAGGAAAACGTTCTCTTCGGCCTCGACAACCTGCACAGCTATCCCTGCGTGCAGGATCGGCTCGGCGACGGCTCCCTGAGCCTGCACGGCTGGTTCTTCAAAATCGCCACCGCCGAACTCTTCGCCTACGACCCTGAAACGCGGCAGTTCGGCCCCCTCGTGCAGGAGAAGTAAATCATGAGCAACCCGGAGTTGCGACGGCGGGAGAAATCTGATAAATTGCCACATATGAGACCAGTCGCATTAACAGCTCATTTTGACGGTGAGAAGGTTCAGTTCGATGAACCTTGCCAGATTGACGTCAATGCGCGATTGGTTGTAGTCGTTCTTCCACCTGAAAATGAGCGCCAAACATGGATGCAGTTTTCTGCTGGTCAATTGGCGAAGGCGTACAGCGATAACGAACCGGAATACACCGCCGCAGATTTGCGTCCATGAACGAAGGCGACATCGCCCTCGCTCCGTTGCCTCAGGCCGATGGCCAAATAAAAAACCGTCCCGTTGTTTTACTCCGCCGTCTTCCGCCCTTTGGAGACTTTCTGGTATGCGGCGTCAGCACCCAACTCCAACAACGTGTCGAAAGTTTTGATGAAATGATTACACCCATTGACAAGGAATTTGCCGCGACGGGCTAAAGGCAGCGTCACTTATCCGGTTAGGATTCCTTGCGGTACTGCCGCAATCAGTATTCCTGGGAAAAATTGGCTCACTGTCATCAGAACGTCGCTCCCGCCTGCTCACCAACCTTTGCCGGCATTTAACCACACAAAACTCACCGGATACGAAGCAGTAACTGTTTATTCCGGCAATGATTCATTGGGGTCCATTTGTGACTAATAATTTATGGACCATCTCCGCCAATTCATCATGGCCTTTTTGGGTCAAATGCAAACCGTCAATTGTGTTGCCTTTTCCGGCAAAAGCTTCGACAAGATAATTTTTAGGAATCAATGTAACGCCATATTTTTCAGCTAGAATTCTTTGGTCCCTTCCGTATGTATTCCAGAACGGAAGCAATGGAAGTTCAAACATAACCACTCGCGAATTCTTGATTTCTAAATTGGCAAGGAGCTTATCAAGCTGGATGTAAAACGTGTGACTGTCAGTATGCCCCAGCAAATCGTTGCCCCCGATTTCCACTAAGATCAGCGAATTGGTGGCAGTAATTTTATTGGCTTGATACATCGCTGATTCAAGAGTGGCACCGGGAACAGCCAGGTTTACGACCTTCAACTGGGATAAATCCTCCAGCACCGCCGGCCACGTTCGTTCCTTTTCCTGAATTCCCGCGCTGATTGAGTCTCCAATAATATAAATCGTTTGTTTTTTTGAAACCGGGATGGTCTTAGCCAAGTGAAATGGCAACTCAACCAGGCAAACAACCAGCGAAAAAACCGCAAATACTATTGTGATAGATATTTTTGATCTAATTGAAACGTGTAGATTGAAAGCAGCCCTTGTCGCTATGCAGAGAGCAAACCAAAGTCCATATAACCAATACGATATTGGCGCTGCTGAAAGAACTACCAAGCTGATCCCAAGCAGCCAAACGACGGTAAGCAGAATCACCCACAACCGCTGGTGCACCAAAAGTCGCACGGCAAATGCAACAACTGTCATTCCAATACCAAAAAAGAATGTATTGCCATTGGCAAGTTGAACCACAATTGGATCCACGCCACGTAATTAGCAAAAAACTTTCTTTGGCTCAACGCAGATTACTTCAGGCATTCTAGCCTCATGCCGCCTTTCTCAAGGGTTCAGCTTTCGCGTATATCCGCTCAAAAGGCCGGGCGTCGAAGATGATTTCTATCTCTTTGATTTTATCGCCTTCGATGGTCATTAAACTTGTGGCTCGCACCACCCCTACCGGGTCATTGAAGGTCGCTTCGTACATAAACATTGCGGTATTGCCGGAGGAGAACCGGTGTAAAATATGCAACTCCCGCAGGTTGGCCTGCATGCGCCGGACGGCCATGATGAAATCGTTCCGGTTAAAAACCTCGGTCATCGGCATTTTAAACCAGATGTTCGGGTCCACCAGGGAGGTGATTTTGTTGATGTCGCGCGTGCCTAAAGCGTTCAGGTACGCTTCACCTATTTCCAATACATTTGTGTTCATAATGCTCCTTTGCCCCAAACGTACGCCCGAATCGTTTTTCCGCAAGTTAACGAATGTTAAATCGTCCGGAATCGAAATAGCGAGGGCGTACGCGCGCGAAGGTTTAAGCATATTGGCCGCAAGAAAAGCGGCGTCCTGGCCGCCGCACTCCAGGACGCAAGCGCATTGGTCCGCGCGAATGCAGACCTTGACGCCATCCGACTCACTTGGACAATTGCCCCCGCTTTTGTTAGCATTCCGCAAACATGAATCTTGAAGATACAGCTTTAGGGCCGTCGGATTTTATTCGCGATATCGTGGCCAAACATTTCAACGAACGGAAATATCCGCGCATCCATACCCGTTTTCCGCCTGAGCCCAACGGCTACCTTCATATCGGCCATGCCAAGAGCATCTGCCTGAACTTCGGCATCGCCCGCGAGTTCGGCGGCACCTGCAATCTCCGCATGGATGACACAAATCCGACCAAGGAGGACGTCGAATATGTGGACTCCATCTGCGAGGATGTGAACTGGCTCATCTCCGGCTGGGCCAATGATAATCTTGGCCTGAAGGAAAAAGGCAAAACGCCCAATGCTATTTCTTCCAATGGCAAACCGGATTTCTACCTGCCTTCGGTTACCAAGGCCGGCGCGGTCGAGCCGTTCTACGCCTCGGATTATTTTGACCAGCTTTACGAATACGCCGTGACACTCATCAAGAAGGGCAAGGCGTACGTGGACGACCTGACACCGGAGGAAACGGACGAATACCGCCGTAACGCCAAGGAATCGCCGCACCGCAACCGCAGCGTGGAGGAAAACCTGGCGCTGTTCGCGCGCATGAAGGCCGGGGAATTTCCCGATGGTAAATGCTCGCTCCGCGCGAAGATTGACGTGGCCTCGCCAAATATCTGGCTGCGCGATCCCCTGCTCTATCGTATCCGCCATACCGCGCATCATCACATCGGCACGAAGTGGGTCATCTATCCCATGTACGACTTCGCGCATTGCCTGAGCGATTATATCGAGGGCATCACGCACTCGATTTGCACGCTGGAATTTGAAGTCCATCGCCCGCTCTACGATTGGATTTTGGAAAGCCTGGATTTGCCGCGTCCCCTGCCGCATCAATACGAATTTGCGCGCCTCAGCCTTGGTTACACTGTGATGAGCAAACGCAAGCTGCTCCAGCTCGTGCAAGAGAAAATCGTCACCGGCTGGGACGATCCCCGCATGCCCACGATTTCCGGCATCCGCCGCCGTGGTGTGCCCGCCGAAGCGTTGCGCGCCTTCGCCTATAACATCGGTATCACGAAATATAACGGCGTTACCGATGTGTCCGTCCTGGAGCACGCCATTCGCGGAGATTTAAATTCGCGTGCCCTGCGCCGGCTCGCCGTGTTGCGACCGATCAAAGTCGTTCTCACCAATTACCCTGAAGGCAAAACAGAGGAACTGGAGGCGGTCAATAATCCCGAGAATGAAGGCGCCGGCATGAGGAAAATTCCTTTCAGCCGCGAACTGTTCATTGACCGCGACGATTTCATGGAAGTCGCGCCACCCAAATTTTTCCGGCTCAAGCCGGGTGGCGAAGTGCGGTTGAAATACGCCTACATCATCAAGTGCGAAGAAGTCGTCAAAGACGCGGCGGGAAACATCACGGAACTGCGCTGCACGGCCGACCTCGACAGCAAGACCGGCGGGGCGACGTCGAACCGCAAAATCAAGGGCACCATCCATTGGGTCAGCGCCGCGCATGCGGTGGATGCCGAGGTGCGCCTGTATGACCGTCTCTTTACCGTGCCTGAACCGGATGCCGATGGGGATTTCAAACAATTCCTGAACCCGCACTCGCTCGAAGTGATCACCGCCAAATGCGAACCGTCATTGAAAGACGCGCATGCGGAATCGCGCTATCAATTCGAGCGCCTGGCTTATTTCGCATTGGATAAAGATTCCCGCCCGGACAAATTGGTGTTCAACCGCACTATCACGCTAAAAGATGCCTGGGCCAAAGAAACGCAGAAGACATAAGATAACTATTCACGTCCAGCAACTTTCGAAAATAAACTCAACCTTAATCTTCGAAAGGAATTTACTATGGCAAAATGCGCCTCGTGCAATTCAACGATTTTTATGGGCGGCGTTCGCTCGGGCGCCCAGCGTTTCTGCAACAACAGATGTTACCAGGACTTTCGGGCTTTGAGCTATACTTCGATCGTCCCGAATGATGTGCTCGAGCGCAAACTTGAGGAAGTCTGGCGGGGCAATTGCCCCCAATGCCGCGGCCTTGGCCCGATTGACGTCCATAGAATCCATGAAGTCTGGTCGGCGCTGGTTTTGACGCGCTGGACGACGAAGGCGCAAGTCAGTTGCCGTTCCTGCGCCACCAAACGTCAACTCGGCGGAGTTGGTTTTTCACTCCTCCTGGGCTGGTGGGGTTTTCCGTGGGGCCTTATTCTTACGCCGGTCCAGGTCACACGCAATGTCATGGGCATCGTCCGCGGTCCTGATTCTTCCAGCCCTTCGCCTGAATTGCGAAAAGCGGTTTTAGTCAACCTGGGTACGCAGGCAGTCGCCAGCCAGAAGGCGGCCGCGGCCAAGCAGCCGCCACCGTTGCCGGGCTCTGTCTGAGTTGCATTTTGCAAAAAATCCGTCGTGCAAAATGCCTGAATCCGTCGACCTTTTTGGCTTTTTTCGGCCTTTTTTCCCGAATTTCCTCAAATTTAGGCTATGGCACAAATCTCGCAATAAGAGTCTTGTTCGTGGAATCAACTGTGAAGAGACGGTAAGTACGCCAAGGGAAAAAAGCGCGGATATTTCTTATCCGCGCTTTTTATTTTTTACCGGAGCCAATTCGTTTGGCGAAGGATATTACTTCGAAATCCCCATCATGGGAAACAGGGTTGGGTTCATAGCATCAGCCCAAATCTGGTAGCCATGTTCATTGGGATGCAGAAAATCGGGCATGATGTCCGCGGGCACTTTGCCGTCCGGGCCAAGGAACTTCTCATTGATATCAAGGAACACGATTTTGTTGCCGTCGGCATATTTCGAAATGATGGCGTTAATCTTCGCCGGCGCTTCAATTTGCGCCGCGATATCGTTCGTGCGGTTGCGCGGGAAAACGCCCAGCAGCAGGATTTTCGTGTCGGGACATTTTTCCTGGATTTTATCGAGAATTACCCGGATGCCCCCGGCGATTTGTTCCGGTGAATTGTCCCTGGAGTTGTTCGTGCCGATCATCAACACGGTCACTTTGGGATGCAGGCCATCCAGTTCACCGTGGTCAATGCGCCAGATGACGTGCTGGGTCTGGTCGCCGCTAATGCCGAAATCGGCGGCGTACAGCGGCGCATAGTACTTGGCCCAGACATTGGTACCGTAGCGCGGAGCTGAACGGACCCAAAAATCGGTAATCGAATCGCCGAGAAATAACAAATCAATGCGGTCGCGCTTCGCTTCCTGCACCAGCCTTTCGTGGTGAGCAAGCCAGGAGGAAGAATTGCCGCGTGACGCAGGCACGGTGGCCGGGTTGGGCGCTTGATTGGTGTCCTGGGCAAAGGCACTCGCGCCAGCGAAGAGCGAAAGGGCGACAAAGGCAATGGATAAGAATGAGGAGGATTTTTTCATGCGTGGATATTAAAGACGACTGGTGACAGATTCAAGATTTGCTGATGCGTTTACTTCATGTGGGCTTGCTTGACTTGAATCATTTTAGTGTTTAACTGGGGCATGAAGGCAAAACTGACCAGCATGGGACTTCTGATCGTCGCGTCCATTTTTCTTGCCGGGTGCGGCGCGGGTTCTTCCAAAAAAATTTCCCCCGAAGTGGCGCAAACCAACCAGCTCGATTGGAACATGAAAACACTGGTGACTGCCTATCAAAACAACGGCAGCACCGATTCCAGATGGGACGAACCAGCCACGCGGGCACTGACCGAATTTGCCCGCACCCGGGCACGAGTCACAGACCTGTATGAGCCTTGGAGCGAAATTATCGGCACGAATTGCGAGGCAGCCGTAAACGCGGGTTGCGACGACCCGATGATCCGCTACTTGTATATCAAAAATGCCATGAGCCAGACCAACTCGCCCAAGGCCTTTTCAGATGCGTTTGTCGAGGTGGAAGGCAAAATGCAGAAAAGCCAGTATCCTGATATTCGCAAATTTTACGTCGCCCTCCGCGCCGCGCAGCAATTCATGTTTACGTACGGATACGGCACCAACGTTGATTACACCGTTTGGCGTCAAATGATGGGCGATGCCGCTTCGGACCTTGTAGCCGTACTGAACGACAAAACAACGCCGCCAAATGAAGTCTACGATGCCTGCTCAGAAATGATCTATCAGCTCCCCGGCAGTCCCCAGGGATTCCAAAACTATTATGATACCATTGAAAAGCCGCTGATGGCCAATTGGCCGGACGAAGCCATGGCCTGGCTTTTGAAAGGCCTGGCATATACCCAACTGGCCTGGCTTTATCGCGGGAATGGTTACGCTGATTCTATTACCCCGGAGGGCTTGAAGGGATTTAACGCAAACCTGGACGTCGCGAATAAAGCATTGAATCACGCATGGGATTTGGATCCCAAAGACGCGCGGATCGCCAACGCCATGCTCAACGTCGAACTGGGCCAGGGCAAAGGCCGGGACGTGATGGAACTGTGGTTTGACCGGGCCATGAAGGATGACCCGGATAATTACGACGCGTGCAACGGCAAGCTTACTTACATCGAGCCGAAATGGTACGGTTCCGTCAATGACATGCTCGAATTTGGGCGCGAGTGCGTAACCAATGCCGCGTGGGGTGGGACCGTGCCGTTAATCCTGGTAGACGCGCACTATAATATTTACAACGAATTTATTGATGCTTCGGAACGCACCAACTATTGGCAGCAACCGGACGTCTGGGCCGATATCAGTTCGGCCTATGAACGATACCTGGGAGACAATCCCGATGACGCCTCACGCGTCGCTTATTACGCCAGATACGCCTTCTATGCCAAACAATGGAACAAGCTGAATGAGCTGCTCCCGAAAGTTTCCCCGGATTATTACAGTCTGTTTGGCGGTAAGGATGCGTTTGACCAGATTGTCCAACAGGCGAAGGAAAATGCAACGCAACACTAATTTTACGTGCTCGCGCTGGTATAATGCTTGAGAGATAACCGCCAAAACCAGTGGGAAACGACCGCCCAAAATAATCCCAGTCCCAGTAAAATGGCGCACGCGGACGGCGAAGCCAGTTTATCCGCCAGCACACGCACGGGAACATTGGAAACGAGCAGCACCGGCAGGGCAAAAGTAAATACCGCTTTGAACGGCCCGCGATGAAACGCGTCATCCGGCATGCGGGCGATGTTAAATAAATTGTAGTAGCCCCACACGATGCCCTGGGCGCGCACGGTCCAGAAACTCACCGACGCCAGCATAAACATCAGCGAGTAATGGATCATCAGCCCGACGACGCACAACGCGGCGAAGCCAAATAATTGCGCCGCCGAAGGGTGCAGGTGCAGTTTATGCGCCGCAAATCCCATCACACACGCGGCGAAGGCGGCATTGGCAAAGGAGGAGATGTCCACCTGCCGTGTCGAAACCACGAAGCGCGTGTTAATCGGCAGCAGGAGCAGGAAATCCATTTTACCGGTGCGCACGAGTTCGGAGAGGTTGGTGCAGTTCACGAGAAAAAATGCCTGGTAAATCTGCTGGATGAAATTGCTCGCGCCGGTCAGCAACACCACTTCCCAGGCCGACCATGTCCCGATGCGGGTGGTTTGCGAAAACACGACGCTCACGAAGCTTAATTGCAACCCAAACCAAAGCAGTTCGACGATAATCCAGAGAATGAAATTGCCCTTGAACGACATTTCCCGCGTGATCGAAGTCCTCCACAGCGCGGCATAAATGCCAAAGTACCGGGCAATGCGGGAGCCGAGGCTCATGGCCGCGGGCGGCTGCGGGCTCATGACCTGGGACGGCGCGCTCATACTAAACCAATTTCTTTAACTTACTATCTTCGCCCAGTTTCCTGACCAATTCCTTCACTTTTTGCGCCTGGCTTTTATGCGCCAAAAGAACGGCATCGTCGGTCTGGACCAAAATGGAATCGCGCAGCCCTACCACGGTAATGGGCGTTTTATTTTTTGTCCGCGCGTCATAGATGATATTACGCGCGGCGTCCACATGGATGAAATCCGCCACGGCGCAGTTACCTTCGGCATCGGCTTTCAAATGCCGCGCCAATGCCGGCCACGCGCCGAGGTCGTCCCACTCAAATGCGCCATCGGCCACGATGACATTCTGCGCATGTTCCATCAGCGCGTAATCGATCGAAACCTTTTTGACGGCCGGATATTCCTTTGCCAGCACTTTCGCGAGTTTGGCGGGCTGGTTTGCGACCTTGAACCATCGCTGGCAGGCGGCGAACATTTCAGGCTGATGTTTCTCAAGGCCGTTGGTAACTGTGACAAAGCTCCAGACAAACATTCCCGCATTCCAGCGATATTGACCGCTGTTTAGATACTCCAAGGCCCGCTCAAAATTCGGTTTCTCGACAAATTGCTCCGCCTTAAAAAACGTCGTCTTATATTTCTTTGCGCCCTGCGGGGTGGGCAATTCATTACCGACACGGATGTAGCCATAACCAGTCGCCGGCTCCGTCGGCTTGATACCGATGGTCACAATCGCCTGCCCTCGCGCCGCCAAATCAAAGGCGTCGCCAAGAATTTGCTGGAATTTTTTCTCGTCGGGAATCACATGGTCCGCTGGTAATACGGCCATAACGCCCATGGTTGAGCGTGCACCCACCAGCGCCGCGCCTAACGTCACCGCCGCACAAGTATCACGCCCAACCGGCTCGGCGACCAGGTTAGCTTTGGGAATTTTGGGAAGCTGTTTGCGCACTTCGGGCAATTGCGCTTCGTTCGTGATAACAAAAACATTCTTTGCCGGCACCAAAGGCAGCACACGCTCGACGGCTTCCTGCAGGAACGATTTTTTACCCAAAAGCGCGAGTAATTGCTTGGGCATTTTCTCGCGGCTCAGCGGCCAGAACCGCTCGCCCCTGCCGCCCGCCATAATGATGACGTATCGGTTTTTTATGTCGGTTTTTTGTTTTGAACTCATGTTGCTGCTTCGTTTTCACCTGCAGAATCTTCCTTATCCTCGCCGACCACTGGCGCAATCGCTTGCAATTTATCGCCTTCGTCAAGACCAACAAGTTTTACACCCTGGGTATTACGCCCGGCCTCACGGATGCCGCTGACAGAAATGCGCACCATTTGGCCTTTGAACGTAATGAGCATCAGTTCGTCATTATCCTTTACCGTCAGAGCGCCAACGACCGCGCCGGTTTTTTCACCCGTTTTCATCGTGATAATGCCTTTGCCGCCGCGCGATTGGACGCGGTACTCCTCGAAATCCGTGCGCTTGCCGATGCCATTTTCGCCCGCCACCAACAGTTTCGCATCAGCCACTACCACAGCCAGCGCGACAACTGCGTCGCCTTTATATAGATCGATGCCACGTACACCGGCAGCCGAACGGCCCATTGCACGAACGCCCTTTGGCGTTCCGGGTTCATTACTTTCGTGTTCATTAAAGCGGATGCTCATACCATCGCGGGTAATGAGAATAACTTCGTTATTACCCGTGGTCAGTTTCACGTCAATCAACGTGTCTCCCTGCTCGATGCCAATGGCAATGATGCCGCCTTTACGCACATTGGCGAACTCAGCAAGCGCAGTTTTTTTCACCGTGCCCTCGCGCGTCGCAAAGAAAACGTAGCCGGGCTGCTCCCAGGTCGAATCTTCCTTGCTCGAATTGGTCTTCGAAAGGACGCGAATCAGCGCGGCGATGGTCTCGCCCTGCTTCAACTCCAAAAGATTCGCGATGCTCCGGCCTTTGGAGGCGCGGCCCATGTCCGGAATTTCATGCACGCGTTCAACATAGACGCGCCCCAGGTTCGTGAAGAACATGAGATAATCATGCGTGCTTGCGGTAAAGAGATGCTCGATGAAATCCTTATCCTCTTCAGTGGCCGCTTCGCGGGTTGTCATGCCAATGACGCCCTTGCCGCCGCGCCGTTGCGCGCGATAGCTGGAAACATTCGTGCGCTTGATGAGACCGTTGTGCGTCAGGGTGATAATGACGCCCTCGTTTACAATCAAGTCCTCGATGGCGATTTCGCCTTCGTCCGGCACAATTTGCGTCAGCCGCGGCGTGGCGTATTTTTCTTTAATGATCGTCAGCTCATTCTTGATGATGGTCATCACGCGTGATTCCTTGGCCAGGATGTCCAGCAGGTCTTTAATGCGCTCGAGCAATTGCTTGTACTCGCTCTCCACCTTGTCAATTTCCAGCGCCGTCAGTTGATACAGGCGCAATTCCAAAATCGCGTCCACCTGCCGCTCGGTCAGGGCGTAACGCCCCTGCTCCAGCCGCTCTTCACTGCGAATCAAGATCCCCCAGCGTTCAACTTGCTGTTGCGTCCACTCAAACGCCAGCAGTTTCACCCGCGCTTCATCGCGCGTCTTGGACTTGCGAATAATCGCGATAAACTCGTCCAGGTTCGCCAGCGCCACCAGATAACCTTCCAGCAACTCCGCACGCTCCTCAGCCTTGCGCAATTCAAAGCGCGTCCGGCGCAGGACCACTTCACGGCGATGCTCGATATAGCATTGGATGAGGTCTTTAAGATTGAGCGTCTTCGGCCGGCCATGGTCAATCGCCAGCGAATTGACCGCGAACGAAACCTCCAATTGCGTGTGCTTGTAAAGATTGGCGATGACGACTTTTGGATTGCCGTCGCGCTTGAGTTCCATCACGAGCCGCGTGTTCTCGTCCGACTCATTGCGCATCGCGGAAATTTCCGTGATGATTTTTTCATTCACCAGCTCGGCGATTTTTTCTTCGAGCGCGGCGCGATTCACATTGAAGGGAATCTCCGTGATGACGAGCTGTTCGCGGTTGCCCTTCAATTCCTCCGAGCCAACCCGCCCGCGCAATTTCAAACTGCCGCGGCCCGTTTCAAAGTAATTTTTAATCCCCTCAACCCCGCAAATCATCCCGCCCGTCGGAAAATCCGGGCCTTTGATGAACTTCATCAATTCCTTGATGGTGATGTTCTGGTTGTCAATCTGCGCGCAGATGCCGTCAATGACTTCGCCGAGGTTATGCGGCGGCATATTCGTGGCCATGCCGACAGCGATGCCCGTGCCGCCATTGACCAGGAGATTCGGAAACGCCGACGGAAACACGGTCGGCTCGGTCATGCGTTCGTCGTAGTTCGGGACGAAATCCACCGTGTCCTTTTCCATGTCCTCCATCAGCGCCGCGCCCAGGTGCGTCAGCCGCGCCTCGGTATAACGCATGGCTGCCGGAGGATCGTCTTCGATGGAGCCGAAATTGCCTTTGCCGTCCACCAGCCGCTCGCGCATGGCCCACGGTTGCGCCATATGGACGAGCGTCGGATAAATCACGGCTTCGCCGTGGGGATGGTAATTGCCCGAGGTATCACCGCAAATCTTCGCGCACTTGTAAGGCTTGCGTCCCGGGTAGAGCGAAAGTTCGTGCATCGCGTACAGGATGCGGCGTTGCGAAGGCTTCAAACCATCCCGCGCATCCGGCAATGCGCGCGAAATGATCACGGACATGGAATAGTCGAGAAACGAATTTTTGATTTCGTCCGCGACGTTGATCTTTGCGATTTTTTCTCCCGCGGCAAACAACGGCGTGTTGCCTACCGGCAAATCATTCGGGGTTTCGGAATCAGCCATATAAATTTTTCAGTAACCGCCAATTAAAAATTAAACGTCCAGGTTGCGCACGTTGAGCGCATTGTCTTCGATGAACTGCCGGCGCGGCTCGACTTCTTCACCCATTAGCCGCGAAAACATTTGCTCAGCCTCGACCGCATCGGTCAAATCGATGCGTAGCAGCTTGCGTTTGTCCGGATTCATCGTCGTTTCAAAAAGCTCTTTTGCATCCATTTCGCCCAGTCCTTTGAACCGCGTCATCTGGATGCCCTTTTTGCCAACGGCTTTAACCCCGCTCAAAATTTCAGGAATTGAAAACAGCGCCGTTGCCGTGGCTTTGTCGCCTTCGCCTTCAATCAGTTCAAACAACGGCTTGTCCTGGGCCGCGTAATGTTCCACATCCAAACCTTTTTTGGATAATTTGCCCAACAAATCGGCGATCGCCTTGCTTTCCAGGTGCAAATCCGCTTCCGTGGCGCGGCGTATCTGCAGGCGGTTTTTTTCCGCCCTCTCCCTGATCTCAGTGTCACCAAAGAGGTCGGAATTTTCGTCCTTAAATTTGCCCACCTCATCGAGGTCTTCAAAATAATGCACGGTTTCGTTATTACCATCGCGGACTTTGATGAGCATCGCTGGATAGTTTCCTTTCTGGCTCCGCTTCTCGATATAATCTGCAAAATCGCCGCCGTGACGGCGGATGACCCTCGCATATTTATCCAGCGATTCCAGCAATTGCAGGATCTCTTCCAACTGCTTCGGTGCGAGCTCCCGCCCGTCCGAAAGATTTTTCAGCCGCACTTCCTCCGTACCTATTTGCAGGAGGATTTTATTCAACTGCGCGTCGTCATCCACGTACTCCGTGCGTTTCTTACGCGTCATCGAGTACAGCGGCGGCTGCGCGATATACACATAACCGTCGCGGACTAGCTGCGGCATTTGCCGGTAGAAAAAGGTGAGCAACAACGTGCGAATGTGCGAGCCGTCCACGTCGGCGTCGGTCATGATGATAACTTTGTGATAGCGCAGTTTGCCGATGTCGAACGCTCCTTCCCCTTCACCGTTGCCAATGCCCGTGCCAATGGCCGTTATCATGGTGCGGATTTCATTATTCTGGAGCACTTTATCCAGGCGCGCTTTTTCCACGTTAATGAGTTTGCCGCGAATCGGTAGAATCGCCTGGAACTTGCGGTCGCGCCCCTGCTTGGCCGAGCCACCGGCGGAATCACCTTCGACGATATAAAGCTCCGTGTTCACTGGGTCACGATCGGAACAATCCGCCAGTTTTCCGGGCAATCCCCCGCCCGTCAGCGCCGATTTACGCACCGCTTCCCGCGCCTTGCGCGCGGCCTCCCGTGCGCGGGCGGCGTTTAATCCTTTATCTATGATGCGTTTCGCGATCGGCGGATTCGCATCAAAATAACTCATCAAGCCTTCGTAAGTAATCGAGCCGGTAATCCTCTCCACTTCCGGCGAAAGCAATTTCACTTTCGTTTGCGATTCAAATTTTGGGTCGCTGTGCTTCACGGAAATCACCGCCGTCAGTCCTTCGCGCACGTCATCGCCCGTGATTTGCGGGTCTTTTTCCTTCAGCAACTCGTTCGACTTGGCGTATTGATTGATCGCGCGTGTCACCGCGCTGCGGAAGCCGCTCAGGTGCGTGCCGCCGTCCGGATTATGGACCGTATTCGTGTAGCAAAGCACCTGGTCGTTGTAGCTGTCGTTGTATTGCAAAACCACTTCGACAATCACTTCGATCTCTTTATCGTCCAATTTTTCTTTGGTATCTTTTTGGAATGATATGGGCTTGGGATGCAACGGTTCTTTGCCTTTGTTCAGTTGCTTAACAAATTGCTCGATGCCGTCCTTGTAGAGGAACGTTTCCGGCTTCAGGTCCGTATTGCGTTCGTCCGTAAAGATAATTTCCAGGCCGGAATTCAAAAACGCCAGCTCACGCAAACGTTGCGCAATAATCGGGGTTTTAAATTCCGTCGTATCCCGGAAGATTTCCGGGTCAGGCTTGAAGGTAATTAGCGTGCCCGTGCCTTTGGCTTTGCCGATGACATGCAATTTTTGCGTCGTCTTGCCGCGCTCAAATTCCATGTGATAGACCTCACCACTGCGGGAGACTTCCACTTCAAACCATTCGCTCACCGCGTTCACGCACTTCGCACCCACGCCGTGGGTACCGCCGGAAAATTTATAACCACCCTGGCCGTACTTTCCGCCGGAGTGCAGGGTCGTCAGCACCAACTCCACGCCGGGAATGCCATATTGCGGATGGATGTCCACTGGAATGCCACGGCCGTTATCGCGGATTGAAATTGAGCCATCCACCTGGATGGTCACGTCAATTTTGTCGCAATAACCGGCGAGATGTTCGTCCACCGAGTTATCGAGGACTTCGCTCACGCAGTGGTGCAGCGCACGTTCATCGGTGCCACCGATATACATGCCGGGCTTCTTTCGCACTGCTTCCAGCCCCTCCAATTTTCCCAATTGTGCCGAACCGTAACTCCCTTTTACCGCCGTCAATGACGCTTTAGATTCAGACTCCGCCTCAGATGAATTTGCCATAAAATTTAATCAAAAAACCTCGTTTCCGAGTGTTGAAAACTTGATGAAAAATTATAGAAAAAACGGCACTTTTATACAATGTTTATTTGAAGTTTTTTTTACTGAAAAATACAATTAGTTGTGCAAATTTACCTTGCAAACCCCGATATGTTGTGGTTGGAATAATCGGGCATTTTGCCTGATTAAAGGCGCACTTCCTGGTGAAAATCACTCGCTTTTTTTGATTGGAATTTTTATGCTCTTTTAATGGATGTTACTGACAGTTATTTGAAGCACCCTGACTTATTTGTTCATCGCCATATTGGGCCAAACGAGCATGAAGCAAAAGAAATGCTCGCCTTGTTTGGTTTCAAAAATGTGGATGAACTCGCCGACGCTGCCGTTCCCAAAAAAATCCGGCTCGAGAAAAAATTAAACCTGCCCGCGGCCAAAAGTGAATTTGAAGCTCTGTCAGATCTAAGAAAGCTCGCCGAAGAAAATAAAGTTTTTCGCTCGTTCATCGGCATGGGCTATTACGATTGTATCACGCCGCCGGTCATCCAGCGCAACGTTCTCGAAAACCCCGGTTGGTACACCCAGTACACCCCTTACCAGGCGGAAATTTCCCAGGGCCGCCTCGAGTCGCTGTTGAATTTCCAAACGACGGTTTCCGATTTGACCGCGCTGCCGATCGCCAATGCTTCCTTGCTCGACGAAGCCACTGCTTGCGCCGAGGCCATGACCATGAGTCAGGCGCTTAAAGATGGACGCAATACTTTCTTTGTTTCCGAAAATTGTCATCCGCAAAATATTGAAGTCGTTCGCACGCGCGCAAAAGCGTTGGGCATAGAAATCGTGGTCGGCAACCACGAAAAGTTTCAGTTCACTGAAAACATTTTCGGCGCTCTCGTACAGTATCCCGATACGTTTGGCGCGATTCACGACTACGGAGACTTTATTGAGGCCGCGCACAAAGCCGGCGCGCTGGTCACCGTCGCTACGGATTTGCTGGCACTGACGCTCATTAAGCCGCCTGGCGAATTTGGCGCGGACATCGCCGTCGGCAGCGCGCAACGCTTTGGCGTGCCGCTGGGCTACGGCGGCCCGCACGCGGCCTTCTTCGCCACGCGCGATGAGTTTAAGCGCCTCATTCCCGGACGTATCGTGGGTGTTTCCAAAGATACTCGCGGCAAACCTGCCTTACGCCTCGCACTGCAAACGCGCGAGCAACACATCCGCCGTGAAAAGGCCACCAGTAATATCTGCACCGCCCAGGCGCTGCTGGCGAACATGGCCGCGTTCTATGCGGTTTATCATGGGCCGGAAGGTCTCAAAAAAATCGCCAAACGCGTATTGGTCCTGACCGGCCTGTTAGCCGCCGGCCTGGATGAACTTGGGTTTAAGGTCAACGAACAGCATTTTTTTGACACGTTATGCGTCGAAACGACCAAGCCGTCGGCCGATAAGATTTTAAAAATTGCAAAAACGCATCAGCTTAATTTTCGAGTTGCTGGCAAAGAATCCATTTGCATCTCCCTGGACGAAACCACGACCGCCGAGGACGTCGTAAAAATTTGGCAGATTTTTAACGGCGACCGGCCGGTCAGTTTCACCATCGCTGATATGGGGAATGTATCTGAAGACACGGTTCACAACGTGCGGCACGCATATCATCGCACTTCCTCTTTCCTAACGCACAAGGTCTTCAGCGCGCATCACAGCGAAACTGAAATGCTCCGCTATATCAAGCGGCTCGAGTCCCGCGACCTCTCGCTCACGGCTTCCATGATCCCGCTCGGCTCCTGCACCATGAAGCTGAATGCCGCGGCAGAGATGTATCCGGTTTCGTGGCCGGAGTTCGCGAAGATCCATCCTTTCGCGCCACTGGAACAAACCCACGGTTACCAAAAGCTTTTTGAACAATTAGAATCCTGGCTCAAAGAAGTGACCGGCTTTGCGGGCATTTCCTTGCAGCCCAATGCGGGTTCGCAGGGCGAATACGCCGGCTTATTGGCCATCCGCGCCTGGCACGAATCACGCAAGGAAAACCATCGCAACATTTGCCTGATTCCGACGTCTGCTCACGGCACGAATCCCGCCAGCGCCGTCATGGCTGGAATGCGCGTGGTTGCCGTGGCCTGCGATACCAACGGCAATATTGATGTGCCCGACCTCCGCGCTAAAGCCGAGGCTCATAAAAAAGACCTGTCTTGCCTCATGGTCACCTACCCTTCCACCCATGGCGTGTTTGAGGAACCGATTCGCGAGATTTGCGAAATCGTCCATGCTCACGGCGGGCAGGTTTATATGGACGGCGCAAATATGAACGCCCAGGTCGGCCTTTGCCGTCCGGGGGACATCGGCGCGGACGTTTGCCATTTGAACCTGCACAAGACCTTCTGTATCCCCCACGGCGGTGGCGGTCCAGGCGTCGGGCCCATTGGCGTGGCGAAACACCTTGTTCCCTTTTTACCCGGCCACCCGGGGCCTCACGCTTCAACCTCTGCAGTCGGTCCCGTTGCTGCGGCTCCTTGGGGCAGTGCAGGCATCCTGCCAATTTCGTGGATGTATATCGCCATGATGGGCGCGAACGGTCTGACTGATGCCACTAAGTACGCCATCCTGAATGCGAACTATATTTCCAAGCGGCTGGAAAATTATTTCCCAACGCTCTATCGTCGCAACGGCCTCGTCGCGCACGAATGCATTTTGGATTTGCGCGCGTTCAAAAGCGTTACTGCGGAGGATGTCGCGAAGCGGCTCATGGATTATGGCTTCCATGCGCCAACACTAAGCTGGCCCGTCGCCGGCACGCTAATGGTGGAACCGACCGAGAGCGAATCCAAATACGAACTCGACCGCTTTTGCGATGCAATGATCTCGATCCACGCTGAAATGAATGCGGTGGAATGCGGCACGGCCGATGCGAAAAACAACGCGCTCAAAAACGCGCCGCATACCGCCGATCAAATCGCCAGCGACAGTTGGGACCGTCCTTACTCGCGCCAGCAAGCGGCTTTCCCCGCGAAAAGCCTGCTCGAATACAAATTCTGGCCGCACGTCAGCCGCGTGGACAATGTTTACGGCGATCGCAATCCAGTTTGTTCGTGCGCGGGGATGGAGAATTATACGTGATTTACTTTTCGAGCCCGGCTTGAATAGCCGCCAACTCCTCACGCGGCTCATCGTCAAAATGGTCCAAGCGGTCGGCCAGGCGATACCAATAGTGGCTGTTTCCGAGGTCGCCTTCCTGCTTATGCAGCACGGCGTGGATCCACGCTGCCGTGGCGTCGCTTTCGTACCGCTGGACAAGTTGATGCGCAGCTTCCCAATCGCCGGCCAAAGCCAGTTCCACGGCCCGGAGCAAGTCATCGTTCAAATTACTCATAAACCGTTAATTGCCGCATTCACCGCCGCCGCGAGCGCGCTGACTCGCGTTGTCAGTGGGAAATCCGATGGCGCCTCCACCGTGTAGCTTTGCCGCGTTTTATTCATGATTAAATAAAAGGCTTCCGGCCAGGCCGGCCACGATCGCGGATCGATTTTAGCGCGGACAATTCCGCCTATGGCCTCGCGGCCTTCAATGATCTCCGAACGGTCGATTGGACAAACTTTTTCAACGGCTTCGATCATTTTCTCGGCAAACGTGGGGCGCCCATCGGGATTTTGTTCATAGAGATAAAAGCCATTGGACTCCCAATCCTCGTGCAATAATGTGCACAAATCAAACAAAGGTTGGCGCTCCAGCCATGCGATATGCGCGATAATTTCCTCCGCCACGGCATTCAAATAACCACGATTCAGGTCAAGGCCATTCGCATTCTCGCGCGTATTAAGAGTAAAACCAATCGGATTCAGGCAGGGGCACATCCAAATTTCCAGGTTGTCCGGCCAGCGATTTTCCTGCAACAACTTCAGCGCTGCAAGGGGGCCGGCCGGTTCATCGCCATGAATACCGGTCGAAACATAAAACCGCTTCCGGTTTGTTTCATTACGGCTGGCGCGGTGCAAAGCGAACAATTTGAAATCGCCTATGGTGTAAAAAGTTTCCGAAGTCCACCCCTGCTGCTGTGCCGCCGCTTCGATTTCTGCCAGCACCGCACGAATGTCGACGGTCTCCCCCAGATATTTCCCCAGATTTTTTCCAAGCCTGTCCATCAGGAATTCTTCAACACCTTTATCAATTTGTCCAATTGCGCCTGACTATGGCCGCTTGAAATTACAAAGCGAAAATAGCCGCTACTAAAACCGGGATACTTCACGAATGGCGGAAGAATTCCCGCCGCCAGCAGACGTTTCTTTAACAACGCCGCCTTTAATGGACTCTTTGCAAATAGAGGAATAACGGGCCCGGATGCTTCAGGCAGCTCTACGCCTGCCTTACGCAAAGCTGCTTTCACGTAATTTGCGTTCTGATTTAGTTTTTTGCGCAAACCTTTTCCTTTTGTTCGCAAAATCTTCAATGATCGCAAAGCCGCATTCGCCAAGGGCAATGGTAATGGCGTACTGCCGATAAACGCCCGACTGTGCGCAAAAATTTTCTCTCGCATCTCCTTCGCCCCCAAAATCGCACCGCCAAAAACGCCGAACGCTTTGCTCAAGGTGACGCATTGGATGATTTGTTTCCGGCTGACGCCTTCAAATTCCACTGTCCCCTGCCCTTTCATTCCTAAAACACCGGCACCATGAGCGTCATCCACGAGAACCATGCCGTCGCGCGGCAAAATTTTAAGGTATGATTTGAGCGGCACGACTGAACCATCATACGCAAACATTCCGTCCGTCAAAACGATTGGCCGCGTGCCCCTGCCACATCGTGCAATCGCCCTCTTGAAATCCTCCACATCGCGATGTTTGAATTTCACAACCGGACAATTCAACTGCTCCGCTGCGTCCAGCAACGCCGGATGCGCCCGCTCATCCAAAAGTGCATGTGAAAAATTCCCTGCTAGCGCCTGCGCCACAATGATTCCGGTCATGTATCCTGTCGGCACCAGCAACGCATCCTCCGCGCTGAAAAACGCCGCCAGTTTCCTTTCCAAAACCTCGTAGATTTTATGATGACCGGTCGTCACCCGCGACGCCGCGATATTCAGCCCATACTTTTTCACACCTTCCATCGTTGCCTTGAGCACCGCCGGATGTTCTGCCATCCGAAAATAATCGCAGCCGGAGAAATAAATCAGTTCACGCCCGCGCCAGCGCACACGGCAGCCTCCCAGTTGTTGCAGCGGTTCGAGTGGAGTCATTTAATTCAGCGGCAGACCATGCGCCTCAGCCACGGGTTTATTGGTAAGCTTGCCGTCCTTCACATTGATGCCGCTGATGAGCGCGGGAAATTTCTGGGACGCCTCAGCCAGCCCCAAATCCGCGAGCGTTTCGACGTACCGAAACGTCGCATTGGTCAGCGCCTGCGTGGCCGTGCGCGCGTAGGCACCCGGCATATTCGCCACGCAATAATGCGTCACGCCTTCTTCCACAAACACCGGATCGTGATGCGTCGTAGGCCGCGACGTCTCCGCGCAGCCGCCCTGGTCAATCGCGATGTCCACCAGCACACTGCCCGGCCGCATGCGACGCAGCATCGCGCGCGTAATCAGTTTCGGCGCGCGCGCGCCCGGCACCAGCACCGCACCGATCAATAAATCCACGTCCGGCAGCAGTTCCATCAAGTGACTCTCATTCGAGTATAGCGTGTGCGCCGTATGTAGCGTGATGTCGAGAAACCGCATCCGCTCCAAATCCACTTCCAGGATGGTCACGTCCGCACCGATGCCCTGCGCCATGCGCGCCGCATTGATGCCGGAAGTCCCGCCGCCCAGCACCACCACCTTGCCCGGCAGCACGCCCGGCACACCGCCCAGCAACGTCCCGCTCCCCCCAAAATGTTTCTGCAAAAAATAACCGCCCACCAGCACACTCATGCGTCCCGCAATCTCACTCATCGGTTCGAGCAACGGCAGACGCCGGTTCACTTCCAGTGTTTCGTAGGCGATGCAGGTGGCGCCCGATTTCATCAGCGCTTCCGTCAAAGCGCGGTCCGCCGCGAGGTGCAGATAAGTGAAAAGAATTTGCCCTTTGCGAAGCAGAGGATACTCCGACGCCAACGGCTCTTTGACTTTGACAATCAGATCCGCTTTCTCAAAAACCGCTGCGTGCGTACCCACGAGTGTCGCACCGGCTTGTTCATATTCTGAATCCGGAAAGCCTGAGCCGACGCCTGCGCCGCGCTCGACGACGACCTGGTGCCCGTGTTTGGTCAGTTGATAGGCACCGCTGGGCAGCATGGCTACGCGATATTCCTGCTCCTTAATTTCCTTCGGCACGCCGATAATCATGGCCGCACGTTATCAGACGAACACAGCAAGTCAAATGGCGGCCGAGCTAATGCCCGGCCGCCATTTCAACGATATCTTTATTTCCGCCTTACAGTGACGCCATGGCCTTATCCATGGCCGTGAACAACTGTCCCATGGTCGCTTCCGTTTCGTCGCCCATGTTGGAGACACGGAAGGTGGTGCCCTTGATTTTGCCGTAGCCGCCGTCAATCAGGAAGCCCTGGTCTTTGGTCAGCTTTTGCAGCTTTGCTACGTCCACCGTGCGTCCACCCGGCTTCGCGCCGTTGTTTACGCAGGTCAGCGAGATAGACTCATAGCCAGCTTCCGGAAACAGGTTGAATCCATGTTTCTTTGCCCAATCGCGCGTCATCTGGTTCGTCTTTTTGTGACGCGCGTAACGCGCCTCGAGGCCTTCCGCGAAAAAGTCGTCCAGCTTGGAGCTGAGCGCATAGATGTGCGGGATGCTCGGCGTGCTCGGGGTCATGCTCTGCTCCGCGTTCTTTTGGAACTCGACGAAGTCGAAATAGTAACCGCGATCCTTAATCGTGGCTGCCTTGGCCAGCGCCGCCGGCGAAGCCACAAATACCGCCGTGCCTGGCGGCAGGGCAAATGCTTTTTGCGTGCCGGCCAGCAGCACATCGATGCCCAGTTCATCAAACTTCAGCGGCACCGCCGTCATGGAGCTGACCGCGTCCACGATGAACATGACGTCGGGATATTTTTTCTTGAGCGCGGCGATTTCCGCCAGCGGGCTCATTACGCCCGTGGAGGTCTCGTTATGGATGAGCGTCAGCGCGTCGAACTCACCCGTCGCGAGTTTTTTATCGATCGCTTCGGCACGGATGGGCGAACCCCAATCCACTTGCAAGGCGTCGGCCTGCTTGCCGCATTTTTTCGAGACGTCGAACCATTTGTCCGAAAACGCGCCGCACATGCAGTTCAAAACTTTTTTGGACACGACATTGCGGATCGCGCCTTCCATGACACCCCACGCGGAGGAGGTGCTCAGGTACACCAATTGTTTGGTGGAGAGCAATTGCTGGAGTTGGGGTTGGATTTTTGCGTACAGGTCTTTGAAGCCCTGGCCGCGATGACCGATCATGGGCGAGCAAAGAGCCTTGAAAGTTTTCTCGCTCACTTCGACCGGACCGGGAATATGCAATTTAACGTGCGCCATAGATTGTGAATTATTTCACAAGCCCAATGAAGGGGCAATAAAGATTTTGTAAAAGATGAGTCACATTTTGGCCACAATACGCAAAGCACTTGCGGATATGGCTTTATGATTGACTTGCAAGCTAATTCGATCCCTGGTCAATCCAGGCGCGCACGAGGCCGACTTGTTCAGCCGATAATGGCTTCAGGTTAGAACCGTGTGGAGCGCCGGAGCTATCCATCGGGGGTTCCAGCGGACTACCAGGAGGAGGAACAATCGTACCGCCGCCGGGAGGAGGAGCTCCCGTGCCGGCTGAAGGAGGTGCAGTTGGACGGCGGTGCATCTTCGGCGGCATGGCCGTGTCCGGATCCAATCGCGAAATAGCAATCACCAGCGGGCTGTGAGCGCTATCGCCGGCCGTAAGCACCAGGCCATCTTTGCTGCCTTTGAGCACGCCACTCAGCGTCGTTAAATTCAATCCCCCTGCGGCCTTGGCACCGGAGTGACAGGCAAAACAAGAGACCCGGAACATGGGTTTGATGTCCGCGTCAAAGGTTAAATTGGTACGGGTGGAATCAGGAGGAAGCTTGCTTAGGTCCACGTCCCCTGCCATCAAAGATGCCGCGCTCCCCAGTATTCCGGCCAAAACCAAAACGGTTGTAGAAATGGTACGCATAATTAGTTTGCCAAATCTTCCATAAGCCAGCCGGACGGGCAAGTGAGAAGTAGCAGCGACGGATCTTCATTAATTTCTCATTGCGCTTGGGTCTGCTGTTTTTCAAACTTCCGGCTTTATGACGCGAAAATCCCTGCGTTTCATTCTCATTGCCATTGTCTTTGCCACTTCCCTTTCTATCCGTGCGGCAGAGGATTCGCCGCGCGAACGATTGTTGTTTGATTTCGGCTGGAAGTTTCACTTAGGCGATGCGCCGGATGCCGGGAACAAATTGTTTTATCCCGAAGTGGCTGATGTGTCCAAAACACGCGTCGAGCAAATCGGGCAGGAAGGTGAAGCGAATGTTCCCGACCCGGTGGCGACAAATCTCGGCGGCGATATTTCGTTTGTTCAACCGGACTTTGATGACAGCGGCTGGCGGCAGTTGAATTTGCCACATGATTGGGTGGTGGAATTGCCTTTCGATCCCAAGGCGGAACTCCGGCACGGCTTCAAACCCGTCGGCACGAATTACGTCACCAACAGCATCGCATGGTACCGGCGGTCGTTTGATTTGCCCGAATCAGACCGTGATAAAACGCTTTGGCTGGAATTTGACGGCATCTATCGCAATTCGCTCGTCTGGCTGAACGGCCATTGTCTTGGCCGGCATTTGAGCGGTTATAGCAGTTTTCGTTACGACATCAGCAAGTACGCAAACTATGGCGGAAAAAATGAACTGGTCGTGCGCGTGGATGCGACACGGTTTGAAGGCTGGTTTTACGAAGGCGCAGGGATTTACCGGCATGTGTGGCTGGTAAAAACCGCGCCGCTAGCCATCGCGCCGGACGGCATTTTTATTTGGAGCAAATTTAAAAATAATGTCCCAAAGGGCCGGCCGGAAATTCATATCCAATTGAAATTGCTCAACTGGCAAACCAATGCCGCCAAGATAACCTTGAAGAACGAAATCCAGTCGCCCGACGGCGAGGAAATTACCACCCTGAGCCAAAAGATGGAACTCCCCCCTAATTCGGAAAAAGAGCTAAACGAAATGACCCGCATTTCAAAACCGGACCTGTGGTCGCCGGAATCCCCCAGTCTTTACAAGCTGGTCACAACGATTGAGAGCGACGGTACAGTCGTTGACCAAAAAGAGACCGCTTTTGGCATTCGCACCGTGGCGTTTGATTCTACGAACGGATTTTTATT
>DATJXK010000311.1:0-4319 GCA_035500235.1 Pseudomonadales bacterium
ATGCCATCGGCCAGTTTTCACTGGGAAAAGGATTGCTGCTTTCGCTTGTGGCCGGCGTGCTATCGGCTGTTTATGGAATTGCACTGGCCAAGGGCGAGCCCATTGCCGACGTTGCCGCTCTCCACGGCGCGGGAGTTTTTCGCGGCAACGTGGTTTATATTTTTTCCAATACCGGCGCGTTCCTGACCACGGCCATATATTGCCTCTGGCTGCATATGCGCCACAAAACTCTCGGCGAACTGGTCGAACTGCCCGCCGGACCAGAGAAAGCTTCCCTGCCGATGAATTTCAGTCTCGCCGTGCTAACCGGCTTTCTGTGGTACGGCCAATTTTTCTTTTACAACCTCGGCCATGTTCGATTAGGTGAAAAATTTGCGTTCACGAGTTGGGCCATACACATGATCATGCTCGTGCTTTTCAGCAACCTCGTGGGTTTGCTCCTCCGCGAATGGTTCGGCTGTCGCCGAATCACCAAGTCAGTGCTCGGCATGGCCCTCGTGATCCTGGTTGCCGCTGTGCTGCTACTGACTTATGGCAACAAAGTCGGCGGCTAATATAAACGGAAGGCGTATATTGCGCTGCCAGATGCGCGATGTGGAAATTTGTGGTAGGACTGCACGACACGCGTGTCCTTCTGCGCAGCCGTCCCCTCCCCTCAAGATTTAGCAACTACTGCCCCATCCCAGCCTTGAAGTGGACAGCTTCAAAACGGTCGTTGTCTTTTATGGTCAGAAGGCCATCAGCGTATGACCAGCCTGCCGGCGCCTTCGCTAATTGTTCCGGCGTGAAACGTGACATCGATGATTCCCCGCCATTGCTTAATTGCTCCGTCACCGAAGCCGGTTCATGGTCCATCCATAATTGCAAAACCAAATCGCGTTTAGTCGGACGATAAGAACCATCGGGAGCCGAAATTTCGATGGTCGTTGACTGAACATCACGCACCTGATGAAACCGGCGCTTCATAAAATCTCCCTTTTGATATTTCAAGCTGTGGCCATCGTCCTCGTACAACGAAGATTCTGATTCAGCCGCCGGCGCAATTAGTACCTGCAACGGGTTGCCGGGCATTTCGCCCGTGTATTGGACAACGGGCTGGCGCGCAATAAACCCGCCGCCGCGCACATACATCGGGATGGAATCGATTGTGACCGGCACGTGGATGGTGGTGTTGCCCGCATATTTTTTTCCGGTCCAATAATCATACCAATCACCCGGCGGAAGATAGACGTGGCGGGTTTCGGCTCCTTCCCACAAAACCGGGGCCACCAGCAGGTCCGAGCCGAAAAGAAATTCGTCTTCGATCGTCGCCGTATTTTCCACCTGCGGATATTCCAGGAAAAGCGGACGCAAAGCCGGCACGCCCGTCACACTGGCCTGCTGCATTTCATTGTAGATGTACGGCAGCAATTCGTAACGCAATTCGATGGCGCGCTTGTTGATTTTTTCGTACTGCCAGCCAAACGACCACGGCTCTTTGTCCGGCGTCGCGTTCTCCGTGTGCATCCGCATGAACGGACTGAACACGCCCACCTGCAGCCAGCGGGTGCAAAGCTCCGCCGAAGGCATGCGCACAAAGCCGCCGATATCGCTGCCTACAAACGGAAATCCTGAAATGCCTAGGCCAAGCAGCATGGAAACAGATTGGCGCAATGACGCCCAATCGGCCGTGGCATCACCCGTCCAAAGGGCCGAATAACGCTGGCCGCCCGCGAATGTGGCGCGCGTCAGCACAAAAGCGCGTTCGTCGGGCTGTAATCGGCTGAGCCCTTCATAAGTGGAACGGCTCATCAGCTGGCCATAGGCATTGTGAAGTTCGCGATGCGTCGTCGGCTGGCCGTCGTTGTCGAAAACTACATTCAGCGGCATGGTGCCGCTCGGGGTATTAAAAACGGACGGTTCGTTCATGTCGTTCCAAATGCCGGCGACACCCACATCCAACAGGCTTTTATACAATGAACCCCACCATTCGCGCGTGGCCGGCCGGCTGAAATCAGGAAACACACTTGGTGCCGGGTCCTTCGGTGCCTGTGACGGCCAAACCGGCCCCTCATAAACCTTCCCGTCCGGCCATTTTATAAAATCATCCCCGGCAATCCCCGAATCATAAACCGAATAACCCTTCAAGGCCGGCGGATGGCCGTCGAGAATCGTTACCAAATGAAATCCCTGCGCGCGCAAATCGGAAATCATTTTCTTCGGGTCGGGAAACCGCTCCGCATCCCACGTGAACGGTTTGTAGCCGTCCAGATAATGAATATCCAGCCAGAGGCCGTCCGCGGGAATTTTCTTTTCGCGAAACGTGTCCGCCAGCAGGCGCACGCGCGACTCGGGATAATAGCTCCAACGGCATTGATTGTAGCCGAGCGACCACAACGGCGGCATCGGCATCCGGCCCGTCAGATCTGTATAGCGTTCAATGACCTTTTTTGGATCCGGGCCGTTGATGAAATAATAATCCAGGTCGCCGCCCTCCGCGCCGAAGGTCAACAAATCCGATTGCTCGCGTCCAATGTCGAAAAAACTGCGCCAGGTATTATCGAGAAAAATACCATGCGCCTGGCCCTGGCGAAGGACCATAAAAAACGGGATCGACACATAGAGCGGATCGGTACTCGAATCGTAAGCAGGCGTGTCCGAATTCCACATCACAAAATTATAGCCACCCAGTTTCCAGCCGCGCTTGTCGAGTGAGCCGATTTTCTCGCCCAGGCCATAAATATGCTGGTCGTCATCCAGCCGTTTGGCCACGCGAAATTCACTTCCGCACAAAGAAATCCCCCGCCCCGGATCATCGGCATCAATCACCTCCCCTGCGGCATTGGCGAATGAAATGCGCAACGGCGAATATTGCACCGTCACCTTGAGAGACGGCGTGGTGAGCGTGGCCGAAGCTGATTGAATGTCTGCTTTTACATCCGGCTTGCCGAGATCGTGGGTGATAACCGCGTAAGAATGGTCCCGGCCAAAAGCTGAGTTGGTAGTGAAACGTACACGAACGACATCGTCGGAAAGCGGCGTGATGGCCAGCATGCCCTGGTCGTTGTGAAAAAGCAGCGTGCCGCCGCTCCACGTCGGCGCGGACATGGCACCGAGCGTCGTCCAGCCGTCGGCAGCCGCACTGTTTAAAGAGGAGGAAGCACCCACCAGCGCCATTGAAACCAAAAGCGCGGAAATTTTTCCAGATTTAATTTTCATTTTCACCAGAATCTCCCAGCCCATTAGAACGCGTCAACATCCGATTATCGATTCATCAAGCGCAACCGCCGCGTGAACAACTAGGAGTCAAGTTTCAGTTCCCGTCCCGACATTTCGTGGTAAGATGCCCGTTGCTCTTTGACATTAGGAGGTCGTGAGACATGGTACGGCCGCGCTGGTGCGCGGCCGCTCTCCCTTATTGCGTCGCAAGTAAGATCCAAAGGTGAATTAACCCAAATCAACCCTTCAGGTGAAAAAACAAACCGAAAACAAACTAAAACAGGCCGAAAATTGCTCTGTGGCCTCAGTGCCTCTGTGGCAAAACAAAACCGGAACCAAAGTCCCGCAGGGTCATGCAAGGTGAAAAATTGTGTATGACTAGGCAAAAAATCAAAGGTATTAAAGGCTATTTAAACCTATTCAAGCCTATTCAAGGTCCCCCGGGGGATACCCCTTGGCGCTCTAGCCTCAGCGAATGGATGGCGGAGTATTATTACCAGGAACCGTGGCATTCGGATTTGCATACGGAGAACCACTGCTGCCGTTTGGATTTCCGGAGGGCGGATTGGTCGTCCATGGCAATGAATTGGTGTTGGCATAACCAGGGGCATTGTTCGTATCACCACCGTTCATGCCGTTCTGGTTATTGCCATTGTATTGGTTTCCGCCGACCCCATTTCCTGGGGCCAGGTTCGGATTGTTTTCGTTCCCGCCGGGCATAGGAGTTCCCGGTGCCGGTTGGGGCGCTCCGGGTGCAGGTTGAGGCATGGGAGTCCCAGGCGCAGGATTGGCCGGAATGGCGCCGTTGCCCGGTGAGCCGCTTCCAGCTCCTGCGCTGCCAGCGCCATCAACCGCGCCGCAAATTGCGGCGAAGCTGATGGCCATTATTGAACTTAAAATGAGTGTTCTCATAAATCATGTCATGGTTTCAGGTTTACTATTGGGGAGGATTATTCTGCCCTGGGGGAGGCGCGTTTTGTCCTGGCGGCGGATTATTGATAATCGGCTGCGGCGTGTTAATTACGGGCTGAGGTGTCGTCCGGACCGGGGGCGGCGTATTAATGACGGGCTGTGGCGTATTGATCACAGGTTGAGGCACATTAATGACCGGCTGCGGCGTA
>DATJXK010000312.1:0-5832 GCA_035500235.1 Pseudomonadales bacterium
GGATGATGCCCGCGCTCATCCGGCCCAGTGATGCCAGCTTTTCGGAATGGACCAGTTGCGCCTCGTTTTGCTTGAGCTGCGCCAGGCTGGTTTCAAGCGCCTTGCGGTTTTGATTTAATTCGTAATTCAAGGTAAACTCCCGAAAACGAAGCCGGTTGAAAAAGTGGTTGCCACAAACCGCGATGATGCCAGTCAGAATCAAAAAATATAGATTATTGAAAATTGCGCCGTATTGATTCGGATCCACATGGCCGTTGAACAGACATGCCGATAAATACATTATGACAATGGACCCGACCGCAATAAATGTTTCCGATTTGCTCCAGTGCCCTACGGCACTGACGGCGAGTATGATCAAATTAAGCCCGGCATAATAGGGAGATGAGGGGCTCGTTTCATAAATCATCAGGGATATGAAAAAAGCGGGGAGGATGACAATGGGCAAGCCAACCACTGGATAGTGTTTGCGGGCAATTGAGGTTGAATGCAACAACCAAATGAAAAAAATTAACACTGAACATAACAGCCTAAATTTCCAGAACAACGGCAGTAAATCCGGACGATCCGGGTACACGAAATGGTCCAGTGTGACACCAAACGGCATCAAAACGAATACCAGGGCGCACGCGAGTTTGCCGGTGCTGATGCGAACCTCCTGTTCGTTGGCTAGAAAGGCATCCCGAAAGTCTGGTTTGCTCAAGTATTGTTCTTCAATGGTCATTGGGTTTTCGCACCTCCATGAATATGTTAACCCCCGTGTGATCGCTTCGGACGCGGATTGTTTCATTTGGGATGATGCCGGAGCACAGCTGTTCAAATTCTGCCGCGTTGCGATAAATCAGGTGCCAGTCCAAAATCAGATCCAAACTGCCTTGGTTGGGTGTAAGGGGAGTTACGTTGGTCACCAGCAACTGGCCTCCGGGCGCCAACCAACCATGGAAAATTTTAAGAAGCTGTTTGCAGACTTGGTCGGTCAGGTAATCGAACAACCCGGCACAATAGATGAAATCGTACTCACGGATCCTGCCATCTCTTGAAGGCGGTATATTGTGGTTGTCCTTGAACAATTGGTGGACAGCTTTTTTCTGGAATCTGACGATTGTACGACGGCCCAAACGGTCCTTGATGTTGTGAATAACCTGTTTGGTATGCTCGAGGGTTTCACTGTTGAAATCTGCCAGTGTGAATTCAACCTGCTCGCCAAGCAGGGAGTTCTCCAGGAAATGTTGTACCTCGATGGCCGGGCCGCAGGCAAAATTGTAAATCCGCGCCTTTTTTCCCGAGCGCGAAACACGCATGGCTTCAGACTCGATGTGGGCGGAAAGCTCCCGCAAACGGTTGCGATGCGCCACGGCAGATCCTTGTTCAAGCAGCCAGACGTTGAAGATTTTTGAAAAAAGTGAAGTTCCCTCCTGCGGGTCCCGGCTCATCATGTTGACCATTTCATAGTCGCCCGGGTAGCCCAGTGGTTTTTTATAAGTGCGATTGGCAAACGGGGCGCACAAAACAATTTGATGCAAGCTTCGCTGGATATAATTGCGATGGGCCGGTCGTGAATCTTCAGTCAAGTCCGCCGCGACTTTCTCAAATTTTCCAAACAAAGTATTGACCACGGGAATAATTTGCGGGGCGAGCTGTTCGATGACAGCCCGTTCCAGTTGAGGGCGATGGATCGCTGGAGACGAGTGAATTTCAAGTTCGATTTGTTCCAGCCAAAGCCGCAAATCGGTCAGAAACATTCTGATTTCGGAAACCGCTTCCTTGAATTCGGGCAACACCTTGTGAATCTTCTGCCATTCGCCCAGGAATTTTCTGAATTCCCTGGTTAAATCTCCGTTGAATTGCCTCACAGCATTTGGGTCCAGATCCTTCCAGAATGATTCATTCAGAGTGGCCTCGCAGACAACATTAGTTCCCAGATCCACGATGCTGCGCACCACCGCGCGACCAGAATAAATGACCCGGGCTTGGAAAATGATTTCTAATTCTTCCAGTGCCTCAGAAACTCTGGGCGTGTCAATGGGGTCATACAACTCAAATACGGCGAGATGACGGGTAGTGCGGATCGGGGTGCCGCGCAGTTCAAGGCCGCCCGCCGTCGTGAATGTGACCTTGTTTTCCTTGATGGACCGCTGTGAAGATTCAACCTTGGTCCTTGCCGTGCCCTTTGCAGGCTGGCGGACCTGGCTTTTAGTGCCGTGAGCACTGCCGTTTCCATTCAACAAAATGTCCATTTCGCAGGGAGGATGCACCATTTTTCACGCCAAAACAAAGGGATTATCGTGGTTTGTCCGATTTGACAGGTCACTGGCATCGCTGCTGCTTGAAATTCCATATCTGACTCACGCAAACGACAAAAAGCGCCCAGTCATGAGACAGATGTTGTCCAGCCGCTGTTGGATGAATGAAACTATGAAAAGTCAGACGAATGTAACAATTGTGCACTATTGCAGTGCCGCCAGTCGTATTGCCATGGGGCCCTGGTTGGCCTTGGTGGCGTTATTCTTGACTGCAATCGCCTACGGTGAAGGTTTTCGCAATCCGCCACCAGGCACATTTAATCTCGGGCGGGCAGGCGGGCGTATCGCGCAGGTTGATGATTCGTCGGCCGTGCAACAAAACCCGGCCAACCTGGTTGACCTGACAAACATCCAGGCCCAACTCACACCGACCGTTGTTTATATCAGTTCTGACTTCACTTCATCGTCCGGACAATCTGCCAGTACCATAAAGCCCTGGAAGGGGCTGCCGAATTTTTTTATGTCGATGCCCCTGCAGAATGACCGGTTTACCGTTGGGCTGGGCATCACCACGCCCTATGGGCTTGCCAACGAGTGGAACACCGGGTCAAGCGCCTTTAGGCAACCGGCCGGGGTATTGACTTATCAAAGTCCATATTATTCACAACTGATCACTATAAATTTCAATCCGACCATTGCCGTAAAATTGGGAGACCAGGTCAGCGTGGGCGTCGGCTTGGACATCATGTGGTCGGAGTTGCAGTTCAAACAGTATCTTTCACCGTTCGTTCCGGACCTGCAGGCAAATGTTGATGGCGACGGCGTAGGATATGGCGGCAACCTGGGGATTACCTGGCGGATCACCGATCGGCAGCGCCTTGCGGTTGCTTATCGCTCCCCAATGAACATAAGTTACAGCGGTACATCGCAGTTCAACAATTATCCCGGCAACCCCAGTTCAAGTTTCAGCAGTGAAGTTAAATTTCCAACCATTGTCAGCGTCGGCTACGGTTTGCAGGTCAGTGATGCGGTTCGTTTGGAAACCGATTTTGAATGGGTGCAATTTTCACGATTCGAAAACCTTCCCATACACATTGGCGCCAATCCCTTGGGCGTTCCGTCGCAAAATATTCCCGAAAATTGGATGGATACGTTTACGGCCGGCTTTGGCGGAGATTGGCAGATCAATGACAACTGGGTTGTTCGCGGAGGTTATCAATATTATAAAAGCCCGGTTCCCAACTCGACCTTTTCGCCGGCCATTCCCGACGCCAATCAAAATGTCATTACCATCGGGATGGGTTGGAAAAGCGGGCACAACTCCCTGGAATTTGCCTATGGCCTGGATTTCTACAACAAACGCAATATCTCCAACGATCAAAACCCGGCCTTTGACGGGCAATACACCTTCAACGTCCATCTCTTTTCGTTCGCTTATCGTTACACGTTTTGATTTGAGTTTGCAGATTGACGTTGCAAAAAAGGGACTGGGTAAATTTGCTGCGCATGGCCCGGCGCGGAGACTCAAATCCAAGGCGCGGTCAAAAGTGCATCCCGGCCGACACGATGATCGCCTGGCTGGTAAAGCCGTATTTGCCGTCGGCGTTTTGTCCGGCAAACTGTCCCGGTGTGGATGACGGCGTGCTGCCGTTGACATCATTTTTCGGCGCATAACCGAACTGATAGGCGACGTCGAAATTGAATGTCTGGCCCTGAAATCCGAAGCCCAGACTGAAAAAGTCCCGGTTCAAATCCGCCGCCAGCGGGCTGTAGTTCTCATCCGGCACCGAGTTTTCGTTGTAAACATAGCCGCCGCTCACATGCCAGCCGTTGTCAAAATAGCGCGTCACGCCAAACTGATACATCCAGCTTCCCTGCCAGTTCAGGTTCACCGGAATATTTTGCTTTACCGGAAACGGAGGGGCCGGAGTTTGCTGGATGGTGACCGTGTCAAAGCTGCTCCAGTCCGTGTAGTTTGCGTCGAATTCCAGGTTCCATTTGGGTGTTGGCCGGTAGGAAACCCCGAAAACCGTGGTTAATGGAAAGGTAAACTCCGCGCTGGCGCCGCGGCCCGACTTGGGCAGGACGGGTTGCTGTTCAAAATCCGTCTCGCCTTGAAAATTCATCCGCGTCGAGCTGCGGAAGGTGGCGCCGAACGAAATTTTCGGGTGCGGCTGCCACAGGATCCCGGCATTGTATCCAAAGCTCCAGCCGTCGCCGCTGAAGTTAAAAAAATTGGTCAACGGGGCCGGTGCCGGGCGCAGGCCCTGCGACATGTTTAATTTTGCATAATTCACCATGACCCCGCCGCCGACCGAAAGACTCGGTGACAGCTTGACCGCCACCACCGGATTAATCGTTATGTATTTCAGGGAACCGTTGATCGCCACCGTTCGAAAGCCCGTGTCCTGCGGCCAGCTCATGTTGCCGCCGTAGGGAGCATAAACACCCAGCCCAAAACTCAAGGGCGCACCGGTGGCGGTGTAGGTGTAGAAGAACTGGGGCAGGAAGGCAAAATTATCTGATTCGTCATAGGTCTGGCCGCTGTTGGGCCGCCCGGCAGGCGGTTGAAACGTGGGCTGATAATAGAGGCTGTTCAGGCCAGCGCGAAGATTATTCCCGGTGAGCTGGGTGATGCCCGCCGGATTATAGTAAATGGCGGAGGGATTATCCGCCGTGGCCACCACGGCATCGCCGCGTCCGGTCGCAAAGGCATCCTGGTCGGCCAGCCCAAAGCCATTCGCCGCCGCGCTCAAGGCCGAATAGCAGCATGAGCCGGCAGCCAGCAGTTTCACCAGATTTCGTTGCTTCGGCATTTCCAAGTCATCCGTGTCTACCACAAGCTGCGGCGCAGTTACTCATGACCGGCGTGTCAGAGCAAGCAAATCCCCCGCCATTCCATCCCAATGTGGTCGCCGGCGACCCGGCGCCGCGTTGCTTTACTTTGTCCGGTCGTGAAGTAATATGGGACCATGGAAAATGGGTTGCGGCTGGCTGTTGTATTTCTGTTCCTGGCATTAGCAAGCCTGCCGGTAAGAGCATTTTTTTCCGCACTCTACGCTTTTGGAGACGGCGTTTGCACCACCACAGGCAACTCTCTTACCGGACCACTTTATTATGGTCACCGCTATTCCAACGGTCGCGTTTGGCTCGAAGTTCTGGCCCAACGGCAAGGTTTGGTCTATGACGCCGCCAAAAACAATTCTTACTTCGGCGATTACAGTTCGAATGCCGTGGCGAACGTCAACAGCTTCGTCGCGCCGCCGGATGTCGCCAGCGCCCTGTTCGTGGTTTGGGTCTGTGATGCAGATTTTGTCGGCGACCTGAGTCAATTTGCTCCGCCCTACACCGCCGCCAGCATTCCGGCGTGGAACAACAATATCAGCCACTCGCTTGCCAATCACTTTAACATCATCACCAACCTGTACGCCAAGGGGGTTCGAAGTTTAGTGATGCCCAACGCCGTGGATGTGAGCAAAATTCCGCAATATGTCGGCCTGGACTCCACCAGCAAAAGCTTTGTTCGCGGCCGGATTACTTATTTCAACACCAATTTCATCGCCACATTGAATCAAGCCGCCGCTGTCTGCCC
>DATJXK010000313.1:0-12196 GCA_035500235.1 Pseudomonadales bacterium
TCGCGTTTTGCCTCCTCCGCGTTGCTGTTCCAGGCGAAGGATTACTGGCTCACACAATTTCATGGTGATTATCGGTCCGAAGCGACTCTTGAAGAGGAGCGGCTGGGATCGGGGATAAAAATCCTGGACTCAAAAATCGGCGTGCGTGCGGATCGCTTTGGATTTCCATCATTTATTTTGTCGCTAAATCGTCCTGCAGGTGAGGAGCAGGGAGAAGCCGTTGGTGGTTCGCTGGAGTGGTCCGGGAGCTATCAACTGGAATTTGATGTGGATTTCAAAAACCGCCTGCATGCCCTGTGCGGCATCAATCCATTTGCCACCCAATACAAATTAAAGAGTGGGGAAATGTTCACGACGCCGGCCATGCTCTGGACCTGGAGTAATTCCGGCAAAGGGCAAGTGAGTCGCAATTTCCATAATTGGGCGCGGCTGTATGGTATTCGCGATGGAAGCAAACCGCGTCCGGTGCTGCTCAATAATTGGGAAGCCACGGGATTTGATTTTGATGAAAAGACAATCGTTTCACTCTTTGACGGCGCAAAGTCAATTGGCGCGGACACTTTCCTGCTCGATGACGGCTGGTTTGGCAACGCGCATCCGCGCAATGATGATAATGCCGGGTTGGGCGACTGGCAGGTCAACACAAACAAATTGCCGCATGATCTTTCCTATCTGGCGGCCGAAGCCAACAAGCGCGGAATTAATTTCGGGATTTGGATCGAGCCGGAAATGGTCAACCCGAATAGTGATCTTTTTGAAAAACATCCCGACTGGGCGCTCCAGCAACCTCATCGGCAATTACTATTGAGCCGTCACCAATTGGATCTCGATTTGAGCAATCCGAAGGTCCAGGACTTCGTTTGGGAAACAGTGAGCAACACACTTTCCACGCCGGGTATTGCCTTCACCAAATGGGATGCAAACCGTTTCGTGACCCAGCCCGGCTCAATGTATCTGCCGGCGGACGAACAATCCGAATTGCTGATTCGATATAATTGGGCGCTTTACAATGTCATGAGTAACATGGCCAATGTTTTTCCAAATGTGGTTGCCATGGTGTGTTCGGGTGGTGGAGGCCGGGTTGATTACGGCTCGTTGAAATACTTCCATTCCTTTTGGCCCAGCGACAATACCGACCCCGTAAGCCGGGTGAAAATCCAGTGGGGTTTTAGCCATTTTTTCCCTGCGGAAACCATGGCAGCGCATGTGACCAGGATGGGCGACCGTCCGCTCAAGTTCAGTCTCGACGTGGCGATGAGCGGGGCTCTGGGGGTGGATATGGATGTGCGAAAACTTTCCCCGGATGAAATCCGGCAGTTGGCCCAAGCCATCGCGCTCTATAAAAATGAAATTCGCGATGTGGTGGAGCAGGGGGATTTATACAGGCTCGAATCGCCGTACAATAATCCCAGGGCCGCACTGGATTATGTCTCATCTGACCGCTCCCACGCCGTGCTGTTCGTGTATCAACTGGAGGATGCCCAGGCGGTGAAACTGGCCCTGCGGGGATTGGATCCCGGCAAAAAATATTTGATTCATGAGGTGAATTTGCCCGAGGGCAAAAAATCAAAATTTGCCATTGAGGGCCAGACTGTCAGAGGCTCGGCGTTGATGGAAGTTGGCATCATTCCGCCCTGCCAAAAGGAATATGACAGTGCCGTATTTGAATTTTTGGCTGGAAAATGAAATCTCTGAAAATCCTTTGGCCCGGCATTATTTCACAAAACTTCAATAAAATTGGGTGGAGGCGGAGGTCGGAATCGGCCGATTTCCACCGCGTTTGCACCGCCAATGTTCAGCACTGTTACCCTTCGTTACGCTTGAGTAACCCAATAAAATGAGTTATTTTAACAAGAGGTAATGGTGAAAGTTGGCCGATTCCGCCCCCCAGCTAACACGTTTCTCCCCAGGTTTTGGTGACTATTTTAGGCTCTCTCTCCCAAGAAACTTTAACGTGGCTTCCGTGCGCGATTGGACATGAAGTTTTTCATAGATGGAATGCTGGTGCGATTTCATCGTGTTGAGGCTGATGCCCAACTTGTCCGCAATCTCCTTATAGAAGTAACCCTGGGCCAGCAATGTGAGAATTTCCTGTTCGCGTTGGGTCAGTTTCGCGGTGTCGGGTTGCGGTTCCTTGATTTCATGGAAATAGGCGACCACTTTGCGCGCAATCTGCATGGACATGGGCGCGCCGCCGGAATGAACTTGTTGGATGGCCGTGATTAATTCCTCGGCAGGCATTTCTTTCAACAAGTAACCATTCGCACCAACGCGCAGGGCATTGAAAATTAAATCGGATTCCTGGTAAGTGGTGAGCATGAGGACGCGCAAATCCGGAATGGCGGCTTTGAGTTTCGCGACACATTCGATGCCGCTCATGCCGGGCAGCTTGATATCCGCGACGACCACGTCAGGGCGCTGGGTGGAGGTGATGCCGCGCACGGCTTCTTCGCCGTTGGCGTAGGCATTGAGCAGGCGCAATTGCGGTTCACTACTCAGGAGGGCTGCCAGGTTCTTCCGCGTGCCGGGATTATCTTCCACGATGGAGACGGAGATGGGCATTGCCGCTATGCTGTCGGGCAAGCTGGTTTCAGGCAAGGAAATTGAAGTTGTGGTTAACGTGGGCATAATTAATTGGGTTTGGGAAAAATGAGGAAAACACGGGTTCCTTTTTCCGCAGTGCTTTCGATGTTGGAGCGTCCGCCGATTTCAGCCATGCGCTGGCTCATATTGGGCAGGCCGTCGGCAAATTCGCCGTTGGTTTTGCCGTTAAAACCATGGCCATTATCTTCAATGATGATTGTCAGCACGTCATTGATGGCAGTGATACGCAGCCAGACTTCGTTCGCGCCGGCGTGTTGGATGACGTTGTTCAGCGCTTCTTTCACGGCGAGGAATAAATTATGCCGCACTTCCGGTGAGATGGCCCAGGCAACGGGATAGTCGGGCAAATCCACACGGCACCGGATGCCGGCGCGGGAAAGGAACTCAATCGCAAACTGGCCCAGATAATCAACCAGGTGAGGAAGCGAATCGTTGCGGGGGTTGACCGCCCAGACGATTTCGTCCATGGACTTGATGATTTGCCGCGTAGCGGCCAGGCCTTCCTGGCCGAGCCGTTCCACTTTATCCGGGGTAGAGCGATTGCGCTGGGTCAATTCAAACAACAATTTAATTTGGGTGAGGCTTCCGCCGAGGTCGTCATGAATGTCTTTGGCGATACGAGAGCGTTCCTTGTCCAGGGCGGCTTGCTGTTCCAGGGTGTGGAGTTTCATTCGCAACCGGCGGAAGGAAACGTAACGCACCACGGCGATAATGGCCGCGGTGAAAAGCAACAGCGTCGCGGAGCGGAACCACCACGTTTCCCAAAAGAAGGGCAGCACGTCCAATTTTACGGCGCTGGCCTGGCTCCAAGGGGTATCGCCATTTTGCGCGCGCAGGAGGAATTGATAATTGCCGGCCGCCAGCCGTGAATAGCTGATGTTCCACGGCCCGGTCACGTTGACCCAATCGTCATCAATCCCCACCAGGCGGCATTGGAAGTGGACGTTTTCCGGCGCACTAAAACAGAGCGCGGTAAAATCAAATTCCAGGCGATGATGATTCGGAGGCAGACGCAATTTTGTTCCTGCTGCGCGGAGGTCTATACCTTCAGTCACAGGCATGGGACCTCCGTAGGAGGCGATTATTTTGTCATCCATGACGACCTGCTTTAGCAATACAGGTGGGGGCTGCGAATCTTCCTGAAGATTATCGAGGTCAACCACTGCCAATGCGCTTAAAGTGGGGAACCAGAGCCGGTTATTGGAACTATGAAGAACGTTTGGAGTGACGCCAAAACTGGCCTGGAGGCTCGGCAGGGCATTGCCTTCGCCATAATGAACGCAGAGCACACTTTGAGCACGGCCTTCGGCTACGTCATCGAGATCGTTCTCCTTTGCCTTGAAAATTCCACGGTCTGAACCAAACCAAAGCCATCCTTGGCCATCCGGGACAATTTGGGATAAATAACTGTTAAATAATCCCTGCGGGCCGGAGATGCGTGCAAAGTGGCCGTCTTTAAATCGGCCGAGGCCCCAGCCGGCGTAGCCAATCCATAGACTGCCATCCGGGGTAACTGCCAGGGTGCGAATGGAAGTATAGAAGTGGGAAACATTCGTGGTCTCATCGCTAATGATGCCATTGGCAATCCGGAGCAAAAAGCCTTTCGAAGTCCCAATCCATAAATTCCCCTTGGTGTCTTTGCATAATCCACGCGGTACGCCAGCGGCAGCCGGCAGGTTGATGGTATCAAATTGACCGCCGTGGAAGCGTTGCACGACATCAGGTTCTTCTTCAACCATCCACACGTCACCATTAGTATCTGCCAGGAGGCCGCGGACGACATGACCTGAAAAGCCTTGCTGCGTGCGCCAGGAAGTGAAGTGGTCTCCGTCAAGGCGATACAATACGTGGTTCTGGGTGCCGATCCAAATTGCGCCTTCACGATCTGCGGCTACGCAGGTTGCCCTCCCGCCGGGCCAATTGGTGCCGGCAGAAACGATAAACCAGCTTTCATTGGTGCGACAGGCCAGCAGTCCGCTTGCAGTCGTGGCCCAAATATTTCCGGTTATGTCCTGGCACACCGATTGCACCGCGCCGAAAGGCAGCCCGGTCTTTTCATTCTCAAGGGTAAACGCCCTTGGACGGATCATGTCTAAACCGCCGCCGCCGGTGCCAACCCAGAGATTTCCTTCGCGGTCCTGTAACAGGCTGGAGATGTAAGGATGGGAGGACGAAATTTTTTCAAAAATGGAACCGTCAAAACGAAATAGTCCATCGGCCGCCGTACCTATCCAGACGGCGCCGCTCTTATCCTCAAGCAGGGAAGTAGGGTCGGTGCCTGAAACATCCGGACGGAAAGTGCCTGCGGATGTGACCACGCCCGCGTCATCGCATTTAAAAAGTTCACGTCCGGAACAAATCCAAATTCCGCCGGTGGTGGCGCATGCCAGGCGCACATTACGGCCAAGAGTTTTATTTAATACATTGAAGTGATTGGTATCAAATCGGCCGACCTGGCCGTCTTTTGCAAACCAAATGCGGCCGAGGCGATCAACGGTCAACGTGCAATCGTATCTATTGGGCAATCCATCGTTACTTGTGAACCGTGTGGTTTTTCCCTCCTTGATGCGGCAAACAACGTTGCCGTGATAGGTAACCCATATGGCCCCTTCTTTATCTTCCACCATAGCTTGCACGATGTAGTCGGGCAGATTGTTCGTGAAGATTTGGGCGGTCCCGGATTTAAGGCGAACAATCGGGCCATGGATCATGGCCAGCCAAAGACCTCCCTGCGAATCTTTTAGAAAAGTGCTGACGCGCCCGAGGGGACCGTTAAAGGCCGGCAGCGCGTCGTGCGGCGTAAACTCTTCAAAATGGACGCCATCAAATCGCGCAAAATGGCCGGTCGTGGCCACCCACAGATAGCCATCGTCTGTCTGGGCCAGGCTGGTGACGTTGTTATTGGGCAGGCCGTTGTCGGACAGCCATGACTGCAATGACCAGTCCCCATCATCTGCCATGGCCTCGAACGAAATGAAAAGACCAAGCAGGCAGGCGAGGGGGAAATGACGCCACCGCCAAAGGATTTTTACAAAATAAGCCACTCTGTTCATGCGCTGAAACCGTACAAGCTAAGGTCGATTACGGGTTTTTAACGCTGTGTTATCATCCAAATCTTAATCCCACAGGCAAGGTTATGCTCTCGCCCGAATGGGTGATTGTGCCAATAAGCCATGGTTCTATATTGGGAGCATACTACTCCAATGTCTATTGCGCATAAACGTTTAATAATTTGGCCATCGAGCCGAAGGACTAACTCAGGTCGTATTTCCAGGGTAAAAAACGATGGCTTCACGTTGATCGAGCTTTTGGTGGTCATCGCCATCATTGCCATTTTGGCGGCGATTTTGCTGCCCGTGTTGGCAGCGGCCCGGCAAAAGGCCTTGATCGTCGAATGCCTGGATAACCAAAAACAATTGGGCACAGGATGGAAACTTTATGCCGACGAAAATAATGGCTATATCGTCGGATCCGGCTGCAATGCCAAGACTGATTGGCGCATTTCACCTGCCGGCTCCGGTTTTGTCATGCCGACCATTCCTTCTCAAATCTCGACCAGTCCGTCACAAAACCAGGCTTTGAATCAATATCTGGATCAAGAGGGATTTATGCAGGGCGGCTTGTATCCCTATTGTAAAAATCCTAACGTAATGCATTGCGCGGCGGATCGCCGATCCTTCGTAGCCGGATATACGGCCTTTGATAGTTATTCTCTGGCGAATGGTTTGAATGGTTCCTCTTCCGCTTCTTATCCGCAGTCTTCTTTTGTCAAGGATACGAGCGTACATCATACATCAAGCATTTATATCTTCCTTGAAGAAAACGATCCGCGTTCACAGTCGGCAGGATCCTATACCGTGAATGAAAACATCAATTCATGGACTCTTCCTATTACGGGTACGACTTATCCGGCCGATAACTGGGCGGGCCTAACCTGGTGGGATGGTCCGGCCGCTTATCATATCACCGGCGAGACATTTATTTTTGTGGATGGCCATGCCGAAATGCATAAGTGGCTGGACAGTGCAACAATTACGCTGGCCAACGACATGAATACCTCGAGCAAACCGAGCGATGGCCTGGCAACGACTCTGGCAAAATGTCCTCGTGACTTGCGCTATGCCGCCAACGGCTATTGCTTTCCTGCTTTTGGCACCAACCCGGGTAACAATTGAGAGAGACCACGCCCCACCCGAACGGGCGATTGTTTGTAGCAACTCAAAAATTTTATAGTGGCCTGACTATCACCGAAACTCCCTGAACCCATAACATGAAAACTATCCCTGGTTATAATCATATACTTGCAATCCTGGCTGTTGGTGTCATGGCCACGCAAATGGCCTCCGGGCAAACGGAGCTGTGGACCGGCGGTGGCGCCGACCAAAATTGGTCCACGCCGGGAAACTGGTCGGGTGGCGTTGTGCCAGGTTCCGCCACCAATGTTATCTTTACCAACAATACGACTGCCGCCAGCAGCCCGGGAACTGTGGATAACATCGTGGATAGTGGATTTGCCGGCACGGTCGCGTCATTGCAATTCATCAATACGAATGTCAGTACCGGAGCAGGATTTTATCACACGACCCAGATTGGTGCGGGACAGACGCTGAGTGTTCTTGGCAATCTGACGGTGGGAAATACTCCGTGGACCAATATAATGAACGCCGCCTTTATCGGCGCAGGGACGTTAGTGGTGAGCAATGGTTCTGCCGGCATTAATGTCAGCCAGGGAGATGCGGGCAATGCTTCTTCGGCCACATTGATTATGACCAATTTGAACATGCTCAACGCCAGCATCGGAGGAATTACAGTGGGTAAGTACAATACCCCAAACCAGGCGATAGCGCGGCAAAAAGGCATTCTCTATTTGGCTAAGACGAACATCATTAACTTTATTGGAAATGCGCCAAAGGCTTACTCAAATGAAGGGCAGATTGAGGTGGGGCAGAATCTGGGCAATGGTTCGAATCTTCAGGTGCCCATGTACCTCGGGATTATGAACACCATCAATGTTAACACCATTACCATTGGTGGAGACAAACAAGGTTCTGGCGCGTTGCTGGCGTTCGCCCCGGTTTTCACCAATCTGGCTCCGGTAGCGAATATTTCGGGCACGAATGGCGCTGGCAGCCGCGTCACTACCTGGAAAGTGGCTGATAATTCAAACCAGTCGACTACAGGCAGCGGTACGGCAGGCACCGTTGATTTTAGTGGTGGTTACCTGAATGCCCTGGTGAGCACTTTAATCGTTGGAGAAGGCGAATCAGGCGCGAGTTCCGGCACCGGCAACGGCGTGGGGACTTTTACATTTAATGAAGGGACAAACAATGTGAATACCCTTTATTTGGGATATCGCGTAGCCACTGGCGGAAGCAGCGCGCCTTCGGGAACGATGAATGTGAACGGCTCGGCTGTGCTGGTCGCGAACAATGCCATCTGCCTGTCTTACTATGTGGCTAATAGCGGCAGCACTTACGCGTCCGGCACGTTGAATATCAACGGGGGAACTGTGCTGGCGAGCACGATCACCAACGGTGTTGTGGCCGGCGCGAATACTACGGCCAATATCAACATGACCGGCGGGTTCCTGGGCATCTCCAGCTTGCTTGGTTCTATTGGAACAGCCACAGCGCCGCTCAAGGCCATTACTCTTTCCGGCGCGACGTTGCAATTGCCAGTCTCCGGATTGCAGACGAACGTCGTGGTTTCCGCCCTCACTCTTAGTGGAACAACGAACTATATTAATATTAGCACCGTGCCGGCCACGACGATTACTTATCCGTCTCAATTTCCACTTATTGCTTACAATGGATCCATTGCCGGTACATTCAATATTGGAATCAGCAATCTTCCCGGCACGTATCAAGGTTATATTTCCAACAACACTGCGAACAGCTCGATTGACCTGGTGCTGACCAGCGGCCCGACCAGTGTCAGTTCACTGGTGTGGCAAGGTACAGCCAACGGCAGCTGGGACTTTTCCAGCGTTGATTGGTTGAGTGGAAGTTCGCCGGTCGCCTATTTTGACGGCGCGGCAGTGATTTTCAATGATACGGCCACCGGACCGACGGGCATAAATATTCCGGCTATGGTTTCACCCGCCGGTATGACGTTCAATAACAGCTCGCTGCCTTATTCATTCTCCGGTGCTGGCGTCGGCGGATCAGGTGCTTTAACCATGAATGGCAACGGCACGATTCTGTTTACCAATTCGGGCAATACATTTGCCGGCGGCATCAATGTCAACAGCGGGTCGGTGCAATTCGGGAACGGCGGCACCAGTGGCACGATTCCGGCGACGGGCAACATTCTGGACAACGGCAATTTGATTATCGACCGGAGCGGAAGCGTGATTGTTCCCAATGCTATTTCCGGTTCGGGCACAATCACTGAGAACGGGGCATCCGTTTTGTCGCTTAACGCGTCGAATACTTTCAGCGGGGTGGTGAACGTGAGTAGCGGAACGTTGCTGGTGAACGGTGTTCTTCCCGGCAGCGTGAATAGCTCCCTGGGCAGCACCGTTGGCGGGTCGGGCACTAATTCCGGCGCGATCAATGCGGGAGGCGTTGTGCAGCCCAGCGCTTCGAGCGGAACACCGGCGACGTTTACCTCCGGCGCACTGAATTTGTCTTCCGGTGCGACGCTGGCCTTCGATTTAGCCGGGAACAACACGACGGTGGGCAGTGGAATCAATGACTTGCTGTCAGTGAATGGTGGTTTCACGGCCAACAATAACAATGTAGCGTTGAACTTCCAAGGGGTGCCGGTACCGGGCAATACTTACACGCTGGTTAATTTCAGCGGCAGCAAGAGCGGCAGCCTGAATCCGGTCATCACAGGAACGCACTTCAACGCAACGCTGAACCAAGGCTCGAGCCCAATCACGGTTACCTTGAATGGCTCCGGTGCGAACTTGAAATGGGATGCCACGATCGCCATGGCCAACAACCAGTGGAATTTAGGCGGCGCTTCGAACTGGTTGAACCTCGGTACAAGCCTGCAGGATGTGTTTTACCAGGGAGACACCGTAATCTTTGACGATTCCGTCGCGGGGGTTACCAATCTGGTTACCATACCTTCCGGCGTCGTGGTTTCGCCGGCAGTGATTTCGGATAATTCCAGCTCAGTGAATTATACGATTGCCGGTCCGGGCCAGATTTCTGGAAATGTAACGGTCATTAAGCAAGGCAGCAGCACGCTGACTCTTTCCGGAGCAAATGTAAATTATACCGGCACCAACTATATCGAAGGCGGTACACTGCAGGTCGGCAACGGCAACGCTTTCGGCTCTGCCGGCACCGCTGTAGTGACGAACGGAGGTACTCTTGATCTTAACAACCAGGGTATCGGCAATGTTCCGGTGATTATTTCCGGCTCCGGTGTAGGCGGAAACGGCGCGATTATTAATAGCGTTTACACCACTACTGGAGACCAGCATGCGCTGGATACGGTAAAACTGTCCGGCGATGCCACGATTGGTGGTATCGGCCGCTGGGACATCCGTGTAAACGGGACCCAGAATGCATTGCTAACGACCTCGGATGGTCACCCGCACAACCTGACTAAAGTGGGCACCAACATGGTGGCTTTAGTGACCTGTACGATTGATTCCAGCATTGGAAATATTGACGTTCAGAACGGAACCTTGGCTCTGCAATTGGCTGGCACCGCCCAAAACAGCCCTGGTTGGTTTGGCTCCGGCACGGCGAACCGCACGATCTCAGTCGAGAACGGTGGCACGCTGGAATTTAATACCCTGGGCTCGGCGTATCCACTCTACCAAAATCTCGTGCTCAACAACGGCTCAACACTTCTGAGCGATGCCGGCAACAACGCCATTTCCGGAAATGTCACCTTAAACGGTAACGCTACCATCAGCGTGACTGGCGGCACGTCTCCGTGGTTGTATATTACGGGGGTCATTGGCGGCTCGGGTAATTTGATTGTCAACGGCACCTTGCCGTTGGTGATCAGCAGTGCCAGCACTTATACCGGCAATACGTTTGTGAACTCCGGCACATTAGAACTGGGCTTTGGCTTTGGGGTAGACGGTTCCATCTTCAATAGCTCAAACATTATCGTCGCCGCCAATGCCGTTTTGGATGCATCACAGGAAAGTGATCAAACACTGACTGTGCCCAGCGGCCAAAACCTCCTGGGGAATGGCGGTATCAACGGCGACGTGATTGTTAGTGCGGGCGGAACCATTTTAGCTGGCACTAATTTCACAGCCATCGGCTCGCTGACACTCTCCAACGATCTGACATTGCAAGGCAACGCCTTCATCAAACTGAACCCGGGAGCCGCAACAAACGACTTTATCAACGTAACCAATGGAGCAATTACCTACGGCGGCACGCTGATTCTGGCCAATATTTCCGGCTCGTACGCGGTCGGCAACAATTTCCAGATATTCGGCGGCGCCAGCTATAGCGGTGCATTCAGCAGCATCGTGCCGGCGACGCCAGGGAACGGCCTGGCCTGGAACACCAACAATCTGGCCACGAGCGGTGTGTTAAGCATTGTGGCCGGTACGTTTGTGCCGCAACCGGGCATCACCAGCATCACGTTGTCTGGAAATCAATTGGTCATCAGCGGTACGAACGGCGTTTCCGGCCAGCAGTATAGCGTGCTGGAGAGCACCAATCTGCTGACGCCGCTCTCCAACTGGACGCCGATTTCGACCAATACGTTCTCAGGGTCGGCATTCAACGTGACGAACACGGTGAACCCACACGCGCCGCAAAACTTCTATCTGATTCGTGTGCCGTAATGTTGAACACACGAATGCCGGAACATTGACTGTCTCGCTGGCGGGCGATTTGGCGTCAAATCGCCCGCCGCGTTAGTTAGAAAACGGCAAAGACCAGTGAAAATAAATTTCTTCAAATCGTCGTTATTCCGCGCGGCCAGCGTTTTGGCCGGCGTGTTGCTGCTGCGTTCTGCGTCGGCGGAACCCGATACGCAATGGTTTCGTGAGGCGAAGTTTGGCATTTTTATCCATTGGGGACTTTATTCGGAATTGGGTAATGAGTGGCAGGGGAAATCTTATTATGGTTCCGGCGAATGGATTATGAATCGGGCCAAAATTCCTGCGGCCCAATACGCCAAAATCGCGAAGACGTTCGATCCAACGAACTTTGACGCCGCTGCCTGGGCGGATTTTGTCAAGGCATCCGGCGCTCGTTATCTTGTAGTGACGGCAAAACATCACGAAGGTTTTGCCATGTTCGACTCAAAAGCATCGCCATTTAATATTGTGGATGCTACGCCCTATCATCAAGACCCGATGAAGGACCTTGCCAATGCCTGCCGAAAGGATGGATTGGAATTCGGATTTTATTATTCGCAGTTTTTGGATTGGCATGAACCCAATGGTGGTGGAAATACCTGGGACTTCAGCAAGACTAACAAGGACTACAAACTCTATTACGCAACCAAGTCGGTGCCGCAAATCAAGGAATTGCTTTCCAATTACGGGCCGCTCGGACTGATTTGGTTTGATATGCCGGGAGGAATGAGCCACGACGAGACCGAGGCCTTTATGAATAATGTGCGGCAATTGCAGCCCAATTGCCTCATCAGCAGCCGT
>DATJXK010000314.1:0-51059 GCA_035500235.1 Pseudomonadales bacterium
CGAACCACCAAAACAGCGAAGGTTTGAGCTCCCACATAAATAAACCGGAAAGAACGCCAATTAATATATGGCCCCAATGGCGTTGCAAAGCATACGCCCACGTCGTGCTGCCGGCGCGTTTTTGCGTTTTCCAGCCCACCGTCATTCCGAGCAGGTTGGTAAATACAAAACGGGTGTGCCAAAGCATTTGTAAAGGCGCGTGCAACGTGGAAAAAACCGTTTCCAGCACGACTCCACCGGTAGTGCGGCCGATCCCGCCAAAAGCGCGACGCCTCTCCGGGTCGCGGGCCAAATCAACCAATGCCAGGAACTTCGGCAGCATGAGGACGACCATGCAAACGGTAAAGATAAGCAGGGCGTGCGCTGTGCCGCTCAAGTTTACAAAATGCGCATGCATTGTGATGATTGAGAGGCCGGTAAATTGCTGGTACCAGATAATCCAATTGAACGTGATTAAAAACGCCAGCCACAGGGGACTGGCCAGGTATCCAAAAATACCAAAAATCAAATGCAGCCGGCTCACGCCGCGCAGTCCCTTGAAAAATACCACCAGGCTGTGCTGCAAATTTCCCTGGCACCACCGCCGGTCGCGTTGCGCATTTTCAATCATGCCTTGCGGAGTCTCCTCATAGCTGCCTTCCAGGTCGTAGGCCAGCCAGGCGCCACGGTTTTCACGAACCAGCAATGCCGCCTCCACAAAATCGTGGCTCAAAATTTGTCCTCCGAATGGCTTGTGTCCTGGCAATCTGGGCAGGTCGCAAAATTGCATAAACGGCTCAACCCGGATCATTGCGTTGTGCCCCCAATAATTTCCCATGTCGAGCGTCCAAAAATTCAAGCCGGCGATAAAGACCGGGGCATACAGGCGGTTGGAAAACTGCTGCATGCGGCCGAATAACGTCTCGGCGTTCACCAGCGCCGGAACCGTCTGGACCATGCCCACGGTTGGGTGTGTTTCCATCAGCTTCACCAGGTCCACGAGCGTTTCGCCGCGCATCACACTGTCGGCGTCGCATACCAGGAAATAGCGATAGCGGCGGCCCCATGAATTTAGAAAATCGCGAACATTCCCGCTCTTGCGGCCTTCGTTATCCAGCCGGCGGCGATAGTAAATTTTCCCCAGGGCATCCAGTTCGCGAATCAACTCGTACCAGCAGCGCTCTTCCTCCACCCATTTGTCCGGGTCCGTGGAATCGCTCAATATAAAGAAGTCGAAATGCTCGATCTCGCCGGTTTTTTGCAGGGACTCAAACGTCGCTCGCAGCCCCTCATAAACCCGGGTGACGTTTTCATTGTAAACGGGAAAAACAATGGCGGTGCTGCTCCCGGTAATGTCCGCCGTGCGATAGTCTTTTAAGGTCGTAATCTTTAGACGGTCGCCGGATACCCGCAGGATAAATCCGAATATGCCGTGCATGCAGCCGACCGCCGCCAGGAAAAACAGGATGATGAAAAGCGCCAGCAGCACCGTCCGCGAATTTGACCAGCCCGTGCGCGAAAGCAAATCCGCAAAAAGCAGCGAGACACTGCCCGTTAATAGCAGTGCCGAGGAATAGAAGACGAATAGCCTCCAACTGCGGCGGATTCTGGGGATATGAACCACCGTGGGCGAGGGCGGAGCGTCGGCAGGCATCAAATTATGCCTTCCCCCTCTGGTTGCCGCCAAACACAGGACCAGAGACCAGCTTTGGCGACTTTGCGGGTTGTCACCGATTCTCGCACAGGCCTTGAAGTTAAGTCAAGAATGCGACAGGCGCAAGCGGGTTTGGTCACTTCTAAGCTTTGGCCACTAATTGGCGCAGGACGTAAGGCAAAATGCCGCCGTGCTGGTAGTAATCAATCTCAATCGGCGTATCTATGCGGCAAATCACGCTCACATTTTCGACCTGGCCGTTTGCCCGCGTAATGCGCAACGTCATATCCTGCTGCGGTTTCACATTGGCATTCAGGCCCAGCACGTCGTACGTCTCCGTGCCGTCCAGTTTAAGGCTTTGCGCATTAACGCCTTCTTTAAATTGTAACGGCAGGACGCCCATGCCCACGAGATTGCTGCGATGAATGCGCTCGAAGCTTTGCGCCACGACGGCTTTCACCCCCAACAAGTTCGTTCCCTTGGCCGCCCAATCGCGCGAACTGCCGGTGCCGTACTCCTGTCCCGCCAAAATCACGAGCGGGATTTTCGCCGCTTGATATTTGATGGCCGCATCGTAAATGCTTATTTGCTCGCCGCCCGGCTGATACTTCGTCACGCCACCTTCGACGCCCGGCACCATCAGGTTTTTGATGCGCACGTTCGCGAATGTCCCCCGCGTCATCACGCGGTCATTGCCACGGCGCGAGCCGTAGCTGTTGAAATCCTCCGGCGCTACGCCATTTTCAATGAGATATTTCCCGGCAGGTGCGCTCTTTTTAATCGAGCCCGCGGGAGAAATATGGTCCGTGGTCACGCTATCGCCGAAAACCGCCAGGGCACGTGCGCCTTTGATTTCCTGGATTTGCCCGGCCTGCATCGAAAAGTTTTCGAAGAACGGCGGTTCCTGGATGTACGTAGATTTGCGGTCCCATTCGTACACGTTCCCTTTGCTCGAGGGGATTTCGTTCCACTTTGGATTTTGTTCCGCAAAGTCGCGGTACAATTTCCGGAAAACTTCCGGCTGCAATGCGGTGCGCATCTGGTCGCGGATTTCCTGCATGGTCGGCCAAATGTCCCGCAGGTAAACATCCTTGCCATCTTTGCCTTTGCCCAGCGGCTCGCTGCTCATGTCAATGTCCACGCGCCCGGCCAGCGCGAAGGCCACCACCAGCGGCGGCGACATCAGGAAATTTGCTTTGATGTTTTGATGGATGCGCGCTTCGAAATTGCGGTTGCCGGACAAAACCGCCGCGGCGACCAAATCATGCTTGGAAACCGCTTCATCAATCGGCGCCGGCAGCGGGCCAGAATTGCCAATGCACGTGGTGCAACCATAACCCACGAGGTTAAAGCCCAGCGCATCGAGATATTTTTGCAAACCGGCTTTGTCCAAATAATCGCTCACCACGCGTGATCCGGGCGCCAGCGAAGTTTTGATCAGCGGACTTACCTGCATGCCCCGTTCGACGGCTTTTTTGGCCAGCAAACCCGCCCCGAGCATCACGCTCGGATTGCTTGTGTTGGTGCAACTGGTGATGGCGGCAATCAGAACCGAGCCGTTGCGGATTTCCCCGCCGGAAATTTTTGCGTGCAAGGCACGCACCGGGTCCGGCGTCGGGCGATTGCCCGCCATTTCCGATTCCGTAAGTGGATTCGTATTACGCAACGCTGCGGTTGATTGCGAAACCGGTTCCTGGCTGCCGCCGCCGTATTCGTTTCCATCCAGGCTTTCCACGAAAAATTTTTCATTCAACACATTCGCCGGTTTGCCAAAACCGCTTTCGGTGACGGGCTTGGAAAACGTTGTGACAAATTCCTGCTTCAGTTTCGGCAGCTCAATTTTGTCCTGCGGGCGTTTCGGCCCGGCCACGCTCGGAACGACCGTGCCCAAATCCAGCTCCAATTCCTGCGAATATTGGATTTCGCCTTTCTTGGGAATGCCAAACAGGTTTTGCGCGCGATAATAATTTTCGTACAGCTTGCAATGTTCCTCAGTGCGGCCCGTGGCGCGCAGGTAATTGATACATTCGCCGTCAATCGGGAAAAAGCCCATCGTCGCGCCGTATTCCGGCGCCATGTTCGCAATGGTTGCGCGGTCTACTACCGGCAGCGCCGCTGCGCCGGGGCCGAAAAATTCGACGAATTTGCCAACCACCTTGGCCTTGCGCAAAAGCTGCGTCACCGTGAGCGCCAAATCCGTTGCCGTCACACCTTCCTTCAAACTGCCCGTCATGTGCACGCCTACGACGTCCGGTGTGAGAAAATAAACCGGCTGGCCGAGCATGCCCGCCTCGGCTTCAATGCCGCCGACGCCCCAGCCCACGATGCCAATGCCGTTGATCATCGTCGTGTGCGAGTCCGTGCCCACGAGCGTATCGGGATAATAAACGTCATCGCCGGATGAAAGGACGCCTTTGGCCAAATATTCCAAATTGACCTGGTGAACAATGCCGATGCCGGGCGGCACCACTTTGAAGGTGTCGAATGCCTGCATGCCCCACTTCAGGAACTGGTAGCGCTCGCGATTGCGCTGAAATTCGATTTCGAGGTTGCGCTGCAATGCGTCGCCGGTCCCAAAGAAATCCACTTGCACGGAATGGTCCACGACCAAATCCACGGGCACCAGGGGCTCGATGATTTTCGGGTTTTTACCCAGTTTCGCCGCCGCGCTGCGCATGGCCGCCAGGTCCACCAGCAGCGGCACCCCCGTGAAATCCTGCAACACGATCCGCGCCACGACGAAAGGGATTTCGGCCGTGCGCGTCTCACTGGCTTTCCAATTAGCCAGTTCGCGAACGTTGGCCTCGCTGACTTTCTTGCCGTCGCAATTGCGCAAGACCGATTCCAGCACCAGCCGTATGGAAACCGGCAGCTTCGAAATGGGGCCAATGCCGCTTTTTTCCAATGCAGGCAGTGAATAAAGCTTCCCCTGCTTGCCGTTTCCGGCATCAAACGATTGCAACGAATTGAACAAATTATGCACGCTCATTCTTCAGAAAAAATGGGGTTTAAATGCGGGTATGTCAAGGAAGCGCACAAGAACCGGCACGCGCCGTCTTTTTTCGCGGCGATTTGCATTAATTTGCTTCAAACATCTGTGACCCAAACTTGATTATTCATTTAAAATCTCCCATTCTTACTCACGTTGAACATTCCCGAACATCGCAAAGCCATAGACAAGCTCGACGAGCAGCTCGTGAAGCTCTTGAGCGAGCGCACGCGTCATGTCCTGGCGATCGGCGAAATCAAGCATAAGGCCGGCGAGGAGATTTACGCCCCGCACCGCGAACGGGCCGTACTGGATCGTGTGGCTAAGCTTAATCCCGGCCCCATAACGGGCGACCAGATCCGCGCCATTTATCGCGAAATCATGTCCAGCGCCCTGGCGCTCGAAAAGACTTTAAGCATCGCCTATCTTGGCCCGGAAGCAACGTTCACGCACCAGGCCGCCGTCCGCCGCTTCGGTTCCAGCCTGAAATACGTGGCGCAAAGGACTATCCCGGATGTTTTTACCGAGGTGCAAAAGGGCCGGGCGGATTATGGTGTGGTGCCAGTTGAAAATTCCACGGAAGGCGTGGTGACGCATACGCTCGATATGTTTGTGGACAGCGAATTGAAGATCGTTTCGCAAATCGTTTTGCCGGTCTCGCATTGTTTCGCCAGCCGTTTCCCGCGGGAAAAAATCAAAGTGATCTACGTCCATCCGCAAACTCGCGGGCAATGCCGGAATTGGCTACAGCGGAATTTCCCGGCTGTGGAAATCATTGAGACGCTTTCCAATGCCATTTCAGCGGAACGCGCCAAAGCGCCGACGTATCAGCTCATTCAGGGCAACGTAGTTGGCAGAACCGTGGTGGGACGCAGCCAGCAGGAAGTTCCCACCGGCGCGATTACCTCCGAACTGGCCGCGGAGAAGTATGGATTGCCCGTCCTTGAGCAAAACATCCAGGACAACGCGGCCAACGCCACGCGTTTCCTCGTGCTGGGCCGCCAATGCAGCCCGCCCACGGGCGCGGACCGTACGAGCCTGATGATCAGCGTCACGGACAAGGTCGGCGCGCTGCACGAGGCGTTGTCATGCTTCCGCCGCGCCAAAATCAATTTAACCAAGATCGAATCGCGCCCGAGCAAGCGCAAGGCGTGGGAATATTTCTTTTTCATTGATTGCGACGGCCACGCGCAGGATAAAAAGGTGGCCCGCGCCATTAAAAATTTGGGCGAACACTGCAATTTCGTAAAAATCCTCGGCTCCTACCCTAACGCAGAATAATTTCCGAACGCAAAAACAGTTTTGCGGTCAAACACCCCGCAGAGTTAACCGGACGTAATGTCCTTAGAAGCAAGCAAGAGAAATGAGACACAACACTGAAATACGCAAACAGTCATACAACAAAGTCTTTCGCTGGGAGGAGCATGGCCATCCGGAAGCGCCCACCCAGGTGCAAGTGGCCGGGACATTTTCCAATTGGCAGCCTCTTCCGTTGAGCCCTGATGGGTCGGGCCTCTGGCACGTCATGCTGGAGGGCATCCCCGGAAACCAGACGCACCATTATATGTTGCTCGCGGACGGCAAACCAGTGTCGGACAAATATTCTGACGGCCTGGCCATCCCGCAAAATGCCGAAGAAGAGCAATTTGCCATTACCACGGCCCGCGGCCCGCGGGTATTTATGCTATTTGCGCAGACGAAATAGCCGGAATGGCCGATTGCTGTAGTACAAAGTCCCATTTTACACTTTTCAAAATTGAGGAGGCTGGTAAGTTCCCATTATGGAGCAATCAGCCTCCTATTATATTTGGGGAATTGATAATTCGCCCTACGGCCCGGTGGAATTGCCGATGCTGTTGGACTGGATCGCCGAAGGGCGCGTCCTGGCGGACACGTGGGTCTTCGAGAAAACCGCCGGCAATTGGGGAAAAGCCAACCAGTTTAAGGAGCTCCAGGAGCATTTTAGACTGGATACCGAATTTATTCAGCGTGAATTGACGCCTGCTTCATTGCGCCGGATTAAAATTCTCGCCAATTTAAAAGATGCCCAGCTCGCGCACCTGGCGGATTACATGGAGCTGGAAAATGTGGGGCAACACACGGCGGTATTTCAGCAGGGCGATGTGGGCGATGCGATGTACCTCGTCATGGGCGGAGAACTCCGGGCGCGCACGATGATTGCCGGGGAGGAGACTGTGCTGGTGACCTTTACCACGGGAGATTTCTTTGGCGACATGGCCTTGTTCGATAACGGCCCCCGTTCGGCAGACATCATCGCCAACGTGGACAGCCGGCTGGTCAAGATTTCGGCGGTAAATTTCTACCGCCTCATCCGTGAAGCGCCGGCGCTGGCCACGCCCTTTTTGCAGGCCACCGCGCGCACGCTCGCTTCGCGCATCCGCGCCGACAACAAAAAGCTCTCGCTGGTCTCGCAGCAATTTTCTTCAAGCAGGGGTTAGGAATTAGTCTCGCCGCCGGGCATTTAACTCTCCAGTCTAGGGCCGGATTTTCTATGAAGCCCTTTATAATCGCCGCCTTTATTGCTTTTGCAGGCTTCTGTTTAAACGCCCAAACAGAAGTCTGGCAGCCCTCGCCGGGACATACACAAATCCCCATCTGGCCGGGCACGCCACCGGACGCAAACTTGCAACGCGTACCGGCGCCGGAGTATATCACGAATACAATATATCCCAACGGCAAGCCGCTGGTTTGGGTTCGTAATGTGACGCAACCGACGATGACCGTCTATCCACCAACCGGAACGAATACGGGCGTGGCAATGGTTGTGCTTCCCGGCGGTGGTTACAATGAGCTGGCCATGAACCTGGAAGGCACGGAGATTTGTGATTGGCTGAACTCACGCGGCATCACAGCGGTGCTCTTGAAGTATCGTGTGCCGCTTGCGAAAACGGAACCATATTCGGAGCCAACACCGCTGGCATTGGAGGACGCGCAACGGACGCTGGGCCTGGTACGCCTGCACGCTGTGGAATGGCATATTAATCCGCACAAGATTGGAGTCATCGGCTTTTCTGCCGGGGGACACATGGTTGCGGCAACGAGCACGCATTTTAACAAGCGTTTATATCCAGCCGTCGATGCAGCAGACCGGGAGAGTTGCCGCCCGGATTTTGCCATTGCCTGTTACCCGGGACATTTGTGGGACAGCGACAACGGTTTAAATTTGAACCCGAACGTTCCGGTCACCACGAATACTCCGACGACGTTTATTGTGATGAACGAGGATGACCACGTGGACCACGTCGAACAGGCGCTGACTTACTACATTGCGCTGAAGAAAGCCGGTGTTCCTGTGGAAATGCATTTGTATGCGGTGGGCGGGCACGGGTTTGGGCTGCGGCGCGTGGAAGATCCCGTTAAAGCATGGCCACAGTTGGTAGAGACGTGGCTGGGCACGATCGGGATGATTTCGCATTAGGCCCCCTCGAGCGGATTTTCTTCACGGTTGAAATTCGCCCCTTTTATGGGCACCCTGCGTCTATGAGCCATCTCGCCAGGGCGCGCCAGGTGTTTGACATTGAAATTGCCGCGCTCAAAAAAGCGCGCACACAATTGGACGCGTCCTTTGACCGTGCTGTCGATACCATTATCGAAGCGGTCAAACGCCGAGGCAAAATCGTGGTCGTGGGCATCGGCAAGTCGGGAAATGTCGGCCAAAAAATTGCCGCCACGTTCACCAGCACCGGCGCGATGAGCGTGATTCTCAACAGCGTGGATGCGCTGCACGGCGACCTGGGAATCGTGAACGACGGCGACGTGATCCTGGCGTTGAGTTATTCGGGTGAGTCGGAGGAATTGCTGAACCTGCTCCCGGCACTGAAACGGTTTTCCGTCAAAATCATTTCGTTCACCGGCAATGTGAAATCGGCGCTGGCAAAGTACAGCGACATTTCATTGAACACCAAAGTGCCCCAGGAAGCATGCCCGTTCAATCTCGCGCCGACGAGCAGTACTACGGCGATGCTCGTGTTGGGCGATGCGCTGGCAATGGCCGTGCTGCAGGCGCGCGGCTTCAAGCAGAAGGACTACGCCCGGTTTCATCCCGCCGGCGCGATTGGCCGGGCGATGCTGCTGCGGGTCGGCGATATCATGCGTTCGGGAAATCGCAATGCGATCGCGAGCCAGGATTTATCCGTGAAAGAAGCGTTGCTGGTGATGACGCGGGCGCGTTCGGGCAGTTTGAGCGTGGTGGACGGACGCGGCAAATTGGTAGGCGTTTTTACGGACGGCGATTTTCGCCGCCACATGGCCGCGGACGAAAATCTTCTGTCGCAGCCGCTGAAAAAAGTGATGACGCGGAACCCGATTTGCATTTCGGAAAATGCCCTGGCGGTGGAGGCGCTGAAAATTTTCGACGAACGGAACATTGACGATTTGATTGTCGTGAACGCGAAGCGCGAGCCGGTAGGGCTGGTGGATTCGCAGGATTTGCCGAAATTGAAAATTATGTAAGCCATGAAACGTTCAGCATTCAGTTTGACTGAACTTCTGGTCGTCATTGCCGTGATTGCGATTCTCGCCGCTCTTTTATTAGCGGCATTGACTCGCGGGGTGGGGATGGCGCGAGGAATTTATTGCACCAATAATCTGCGGCAACTTGGGCACGCCACGCAAATGTTTGTCTCAGACAACCACGTTTATCCACTGGAACAAAATCCGGATTACGACAAAGGCAGCTATCCAAATCACTATGATTTCTGGGATTTGGCTTTGGATCATGAACTGGGATATGACCACAATTCTCATGAGGCTTCCTATAGCAGCAAAGGTATTTGGAAATGTCCAGCGGCGGTTGAGCCTCCAAACTGGTTTCCAAATACCCTTAACAAAGGGCCCGTGAAAATAGTTTACAGTTCTTATGGCTATAATTCCTGCGGGATGGCTGCCGTGGCTAATACTAATTCGTTTGGTCTTGGCTTTCAATATCGAGGGGAAAGGCAAAGCTCAAGTGCTCCGCCAGTGATGCAAACAGAAGTGGCGGACCCAAGTGGAATGATGGCCATTGGAGATGGGTTTTCCGGTCATGACGATATCATTTTAGATGGGCTTCTAAGACTTTGGCGTACTTACGATTTGCCGGGTGGAGTCAAAGACGACTCGAGCAGTGCTGCCCGTCACCACGGCAATGCTAACGTTGTTTTCTGCGATGGCCATGTTGAATCGCCGACGTTGAAATTTCTTTTTGAAGACACGAGCGATGCCGCTTTGGTCCGCTGGAATCGAGACCACTTACCACATCGCGAGGAGTTAAATCCCTAAGTTCATTCCAACCGTTCGCCGAAAATTGAAGATAATATGAAACGTCCGCTCGTTTTGATTTTCATGGGTGTTTCTGGCACGGGCAAGACGACCGTTGCCAAATTGTTCGCTGAAAAAACCGACGCAGTCTTTTACGAAGGAGACGATTTTCATCCGCCGGCTAATATTGCCAAAATGCGCCAGGGAATTCCTTTAACGGACGAGGACCGCGCACAATGGCTGCAGGCATTGAGGAAAGTCATCGTTGATTCCCTGGCAAAAAAGGAGCTGGCAGCCGTCACGTGTTCGGCTCTAAAAGAGAAATATCGCGAACAACTCCAGGGAGGCGATGCGCGTGTTAAGTTCGTTTACCTTACTGGGCCGCAGAAGTTGATTGAAGAGCGAATGAAAAACCGCAGCGGCCATTTTATGCCACCGGCATTGCTGGCAAGCCAGCTTGCCACATTGGAGCCGCCGACAGATGCGTTGGTTTTCAGCATTGAGAAGTCACCGGAGGAAATCGTGGCGGAGCTAATTCAAGTTCTTAACCGGGAAGGCTGAGTTTTTTCTTTGGGAGTAGAAACGCCAGGGCAGCGGCGAGCAACATGCCTGCGCCAAGAACGTTGAACGGTATGGCGGTGCTGTGGTATTGCGTGGCCAGCCAGCCGACGATGTAAGGGCCGGCGAAACCGCCGATGTTGCCGATGGCGTTGGCCAGGCCAATGACCGGGCCAAAGACGCTGCCGGGCATGGTTTCGGTGGGGATGGCCCAGAACGGTGCCAGCGCGGCGTAAGGCCCGGGTATGGCCAGGCACATGAAGGCGTAGGAAAGCCAAAAATGGTCGCGGGTCAGCACGCTGACGATGAGGCTCACGCCGCTCAGGGTGTAAACGAAGGCAACGTGCCCGCGGCGTTCGTGCGTTTTATCCGAGTGCCACGAGTTGAGAATCATAATGACGGCGGTGACCGCGTAAGGGGCAGCGAAGAGAAAACCATATTGCACCGGGCTGAAATGTTTGGCCTTCAATCCGTCGGTAAAAAACGTCATGCAGCCGTACGCTTCAGAATTGTGGAGGAAATTGATGAGCATCATCAAGGGAATGACGGGATGCAAAAACCATTTTACCAGGGATGTTTTCGTCGGCGATTCCAGTTCGGTTGCTTCGCGTTTCAACGTGGTTTCCAGAAATTCGCGTTCTTCGGGTGAAATCCATTTGGCATCGCGCGGATGGTCGCTGATAAAGAACCACCAGATGGGCAACCAGACGAAAGGCAGGGCGCCTTCCAGGATAAGCATCGTTTTCCAGCTATAAGCGCCGAGCAGCCAGCCGGTGATGGGCGCAGAGGCGGCGACAGCGAGCGGCTGGCAGAGGTTCCAGAATGCGTTGGCGCGGGCGCGTTCGGCGCGGGGAAACCAGTGCGCGAGCAAAACCACGATGGCGGGGAACACGCTGCTTTCGGCCACGCCGAGCAGGAAGCGCATCACTTCAAATTGGCCGAAGGTTTTTGACAGGCCGCAACCAACGGCGCAGGCGCCCCAGAAAATGAGGCAGATGCTGACGAGCTTTTTCGCGCTCCAGCGATTGGCCAGGTAACCGCCGGAGGTTTGCAGCAAAACGTAACCGAGAAAGAAAATGCCCGCGGCCTGGCCCTTCATGCGGTCGTCCATCGCCAGGTCGTGCATCATCGTGGAGATCTTCGGGTCCAGCGCGAGCGAGACATTTGTGCGGTCCACGTAGGAAATGGTATACGCGATCAGCGCGACGGGGATGATGCGCAGCCAGCGTTGGTGTGTCATGGGAACACAGCCTCACGCAAAGGCGCAAAGACGCAAAGAAAATTCATGGCCGGAAGTTTGGGATGAAATGACATATTCGCGGGAAAGGCTTAACATCCTTAACATCGTTGATTCTCAGGCACTTAAGGCTTAACACTATCCTTAACAAAGTGGGAAGCATCCTTAACATTGTTGAAGGCCAGGGACTTAAGGCTTAACATTAACATTGGATTCATTCCAATCCACTATTTTTCCGCGCCCGTTTCAAAACCGTCTGTGCCAGGGAACGAGCCTTGGCCGCGCCGTCGGCGAGGACTTTGTTCACATAGTCCAGGTTGGCGGCGAGTTCGGCGCGCTTCTTCCGGGCGTCGGCAAAATAGTTCCAATAATTTTCGAACAGGGCTTTCTTTAAATCACCGTAACCGAGGCCGCCGGCACGCAGGCGATTTTCAAAATCCTTCGCGACGTCCGCCGGCGCGACCAGTTTCAAAAGTTGAACCGCCAGATTTTTATCCGCGTCAGGCTTGGGTTCCTGCGGTGTGCGTGAATCCATCTGGATGCCCATGACTTTTTTGCGAATCGCTTTCTCATCGCCGAAAATCTCGATTGTGTTGCCGTAGCTCTTGGACATTTTATCGCCGTCAGTGCCGGGCACGGCCGCGGTGTCTTCGCGAATCTGTTCTTTGGGGACGACAAACGTCTCGCCGTAGGTATTGTTAAATTTAATGGCGATGTCGCGTGTGATTTCGACGTGCTGCTTCTGGTCTTTGCCGACGGGGACGACGTTGGAATCGTAAATCAAGATATCCGAGGCCATGAGCACCGGGTAGGCGAAGAGGCCATGCATAGGCGCGATGCCTTTGGCGATTTTATCTTTGTAGCTGTGCGCATTTTCCAGCATGGCCATCGGCGTCAGCGTGGTGAGCAACCAGGAAAGTTCCGTCACTTCCGGCACATCGGATTGTTTAAAGAAGACGGATTTTTTTGGGTCGAGGCCGCAGGCGAGAAAATCCAGCGCGACATCCTGCGTATTTTTGCGCCGTTCATTGGCATCGGTCAGCGACGTCATCGAATGGTAATCGGCGATAAAATAAAGCGCCTCGCCTTTGTCCTGGAGCTCGATGGCGGGGCGCATCATCCCGAAGTAATTGCCGAGATGCAACGCGCCGCTGGGCTGGATGCCGGATAAAATTCGCATGGCTAAAATTTAACCACAAAGAACACAAAGAACACAAAGAAATCCATTTCGTTTAGATTTCACCGCCTAACAATACGAATGTACCCCTGTTCAGCGAAGCTATTTAGAATTCAACTCCGCCTGCAGCTTCTCCACTTCGCGCAAAAGTTTTCCAAATTTTTTCCCGAAGGGAGTCAGGCGATACTCGACCCGTGGGGGAATTTCCGGGAACACGACCCGTTCGAAGATTCCGGCGTGTTGAAAATTTTTCAGCCGGTCGCTTAGCACCTTCGCGCTAATGCCCTGGATGTGCCGCTCCAATGCACCGGGCCGGTGCACGCCGTTGCTCACCGCGCGCAGCACGCTGATGGTCCAGCGGCAGCCGAGCACGTCTTCCAGCAGCATGTCCACGCGGCCGGGCTTGAGTTTCGGCATGATTTTCAAAGTTTTTTTGTCGCTGGCCGTCATAAATTTACACCGGTTTGTGGGTACCCTACGTTTTTGTGCCCGCTTTCGCGTTCGAAAGTTTCGTGCAAACGTTACCTCACGTTTGAAATACAAGTGAGCGACACAACAATAATGACAAACACGAAAACACAAAATGAAAACTGCAATCATCATCATCAGTGATCCCAAATCCAATACTGACGAGGCCAACGGGCGCGCCTTTAACGCGCTGTCCCTGGCACAGGAATGCCTGAAGGCGGGTGACGAGGTGGAGGTTAATTTTATCGGCGCAGGCACCCGTTGGCCTGGTGAAATGACGAAGGCAGGCCACCCGTTTAACGCACTTTACAATTCCGTACGCGAAGCGGTCGTCGGCGCATCGTGCGGTTGTGCGGCAGCCTTCGGCGCCACTGAGAGCGTGAAGGCTTGCGGCGTGCCGGAAAAAAAGGACAATGCGGTCGCGGGCACGCCCGGTCTTTTGAGTGTGCGCCGTTATCTTGCGGAAGGCTGGCAGACAGCGGTATTTTGACCACTAAATTTTTTTTAAACCTATGGCCGGAAAATTCCTCGAACTCGCATTTACGCCGAACGTGCTGGCGGCGCAGAGGAAGTATTTCGGCCGCGCGCAAAATCTGCCGCCGCAACCGGAGCGCGACACGCTCACGGATGATGAAGCGCAGTTCATCCAATCACGCGATTCATTCTACATGGCCACGGTGAGTGAAACCGGCTGGCCTTATGTGCAACACCGCGGGGGCCAGCCCGGATTCCTGCACGTCGTTAGTCCCACGCAGCTTGCGTTTGCCGATTACAATGGCAACCGCCAGATGCTGTCTACCGGCAATCTCACCGGCAACGACCGCGTCTGCCTTTTTCTCATGGATTATCCGCAGCGCACGCGGCTGAAGATCCTGGGCCACGCCCGTGTCGTGGATGCACGCGAGCATCCGGAACTGGTCGCACAGTTCGCCGGGCCGGAGGCGCGCGGCATCGTGGAGCGGATTTTTCTGGTCGATGTGGTGTCCTACGATTGGAATTGCCCGAAATACATCACGCCACGTTACACGGTTGCCGAGGTAGAAGAGGCGGTCGCGCCTTTGCGCGTGCGTATCGCCGAACTTGAAAAGCAGCTCAAGAACAAAGCGTGACAGCGAAGATATCCAGTATTCGGAACAGAATTGCGTGAAATTGTGCGAATTTACGTGAAGACAGATTAAAGGCAACGGAAGGCTACTGCCAATAGTAACGTCCAAGCCGCGAATGAGTTTCGCGCTATCGCGCGGCTTCGCAAAGAGCGGCTGAATTTGCGGGACTCTTACCCAGGGCGGCGCGCTCACAGATTCGCACTTTGCCCTGGGCTATCATCGGCCGCCCTTGCAGGGCTTTCAGTTTGCGGCTTCGCCGAGGTAAGTTCACTTTTGGGGTGGCGTAGCGACCTGGCTATTTGTTTTGCTATAATCCTCTGCTGCCTTCTGAATTTGCTCCATACGCATGTTAAGGGTCTTCTGCCACTCGGCTGTTCTTATGAACGCTATTCCCCCGATAATGATAAATAAAATGGCCCCAAAGCGTTGCCTGCCTTTACAGAAAATACCAAACACCGTATTTACTAAAATTATGGCGACGAAGATTGGCCATCCAGCGATTGGGGGATCCATGGTGCATGAGATCAAAAGCGCAATGATGTTAAATACTATTAAAAAAACGAAAGATTTATTCCAATTCATGCTACGTGGATAATCTGTTGTTAATTACTGCTTCAACGTTCCATTCTGGACGTGCCACCGCTGCAAATCTTTGCCCAGTTCGCGCGGCCAGTTTTCCTCGGTGGCGGTCATGAAGACCTGGCCACTGGTTTTGCGGGCCTGTTCCAGCAGGGGCAGAAAGCCGCTGCGGCGTTTTACGTCCAGTTCACCCATGACGTCGTCGATCAGCAGGATGGGCGCGCTGCCGTGGACACCGCCGAGAAATTCCGCCTGCGCCATTTTTAAGGCGATGGCCAGGGTGCGTTTCTGTCCTTCGCTGCCGAATTGCGCGGCGGCCTTTTCGTTGAGCAAGAGTTGCAAATCATCGCGGTGCGGGCCGATGAGCGTGGCGCGAAAGGTCCGTTCCCGCGCGCGCGATTGTGCCAGTTCCACGGCGAAATCATTCTTCACGCTGGGGCGATATTCGATGCGCAATTCCTCGGCGTCATTGGAAATGCGGCGATACGCCAGCCGCGCGAGCGGGGAAAATTTGGGAATAATCTCGTGGCGGGCACGGATGATTTCATCGCCCAGTTTTATCAGTTCCTGCGAAAAGCTGTCGAGCGCGGCTTCATCAGAAGAACGATTCTTGAGCAAGGCATTGCGCGCACGCACGGCATGCATGTAACGCTGGAGCAGCGGCAGATAAACAGGACTGGTCTGCGCCAGCAGCAGATCAAGGAAGCGCCGGCGCGATCGCGCGGCGCCTTTGACGAGTTGCAAATCTTCCGTGCAAAAAACGACGGCGCGCAGTGCGCCGAAGTAATCCGCCAGTTTTTTTACCGGCCGCCCATCCAGCGAGAGATTCCGTTCTTTCGCGGACCAGAACATTTTTATTTCGTGCTCGCCCCGGCCGACGATTTGGCCGCCGACAAAATAGCCGCGCTGGCCATGCCGGATCATTTGCGCGCCGCCGACGCCCCGGAAGGAACGCAGCGTGGCCATGAGATAAACCGCTTCGAGGATGTTCGTCTTGCCCTGGGCGTTGTCCCCCAAAAGAAGATGGAAGCCGGGCGCGAAATCCGCGTCCAGCCGCGCGTAGTTGCGGAAATCCCGCAATCGCAGATGGGACAAATGCACGAAGAGAAAATAATTGGAAATGAAGAGGGGGCGAGTTTTTTATCTCAACAGTTCTCCCTCACCCCGGCCCTCTCCCGCTGGGAGAGGGGGAGGACGGCTCGCAGGTACGCTCGCCCCACCCAGTAATCAAAGCGCAAATTTCACCAACCGGCTTAAACCTTCACCCTTTTACCCGTGGCCGAGGCCTGATACACGGCCTTGATAATTTTGATGTCGCGCAACCCCATTTCGCCGGGCACGCGGCTTTCGCGATTGTTTATGACGCAATCGGCGAAATCGTCCATTTGCAAGGCCTGCTGGTACGGGTGCGGATAGTCCAACGGACCGCGGCTGGTCACGACGTCGCCGACCTGGTAACCGAACGCATGCGTCTGGAAATCGATCCAGCCTTTATTGCCCTCGGCGTGAAAGGTGTCGGAACTGTGGTTGAAACTGGTCACAGCATTTAAAACCGCGCCGTCTGGGAATTCCAAATTGAAGTCCATTGTCTCTTCGACCTCGGTAAAAAACTCCGGCCGTTGTTTGGGTTCTTCGTGCGCGGTGACGGCGACGGGCGTTTGTCCCGTGGCCATGCACGCGCCCTGAATGATATAAATGCCCAGGTCCATCATTGGCCCCCCGCCAGAGAGCTTTTTCCAGATGCGCCAGGCCGGCTGGCCGAAGACAAACCCGCGGTCGCCGGTCATTTTCATGAACACGCCAAAATCCTGTTCGCGTTGCAGCCGGATGAGTTCGATGCAATACGGGTCGAAGTGCATGCGATAACCAATGGACAATTTGACGTTATGCTTTTTGCACGCGTCTATCATCGCCTGGCAATCAGCGACGGACGTGGCCATGGGTTTTTCTGAAATGACATGCTTGCCGGCCTTGGCGGCGCGGATGGCGAATGCCGGGTGCAACGCCGGCGGTGTGACGACATAAACGATGTCAATATCCGGGTTGTGGGCGATGCGGTCAAAGTTGTCGTAGTTGTAGATATTTTTTTGGGGCAGATTGTATTGCTGCGCCCATTGCGCGGCTTTTTCGGGATGGCCGGTGACCACGCCTCTCAACTCGCACAGATTCGTTTGTTGCAATGCAGGAGCCAGTTCGTTGGTGGCATATCGTCCCAGGCCCAGCAGGGCCACGCCGAGTTTCTTCTGGCTATTGGGAGCCTGGCTGTTTGAGGCCGATTGTTCCGGTTGCGATTTCCTACAACCAACAAGGCCAAAGCCGGTGGCAACCGCAGCGGTGCCCAACGACAGGTCGCGCAAAAACCTTCGACGGGATCGGTTTTTGAAGAAAGGCGCGTTCATACGATGGCAGGTTGTTATGGTCGGTTAGACGATAAAAACGTCAAGGAGGAAACAAGAAAACTCCGGACGGCCGTGACGCAACGCGGCCCTGCCACGATTATATTATACGGTAACGCGTTTCCCTGTGGCCGAGGCCTGGTACACAGCTTTGATGATTTTGATATCGCGTAATCCCAATTCGCCGGGCACGGGCGTTTGGCGATTGGACAGGATGCAATCGGCAAAATCATCCATCTGCAAGGCCTGTTGGTCGGGGTTCGGGTAATTCAGCGGACCGCGGCTGGTCACGACATCGCCCACCTGATAACCGTAAGCGCTCGTCTGGAAATCAATCCAACCTTTGGGACCATCCGCGCGGAAGGTCGCGCCGCTTTGGTTAAAGCTCGTGGAGGCATCCAGTGTGGCCCCATCGGGAAACTCCAAATTGAAATTAATCGTCTCCTCCACCTCGTTGAAAAAGTCCGGGCGCAATTTTGGCGGTTCATTGGCGGTCACGGCAACCGGTGTCTGGCCGGTGGCCATGCAGGCCGACTGAACAATGTAGATGCCGAGGTCCATCATCGCCCCGCCGCCGCCGAGCTTTTTTTCGACGCGCCACTCGTGGGTTTGCATCACAAAGGCGAATTGTCCGTTCATTTTGGTAAAAGCGCCGAAGTCCTGGTCGCGTTGCAGGCGCATTAATTCTTTGATATAGGGGTCAAAGTGCATGCGGTAGCCGATGGAAAATTTGACGCCGGCCTTGTTGCAGGCATCGATCATCGACTGGCAATCGGCCACGGACGTAGCCATGGGTTTTTCGGATATAACATGTTTGCCGGCCTTCGCGGCGCGAATGACAAATTCCGGATGCAATGCCGGCGGCGTGACAACGTAAACGATATCAATGTCCGGATTGTGGGCGATGCTGTCGAAGTTATCGTAGTTATAGATATTCTTTTGGGGAAAACCGTATTGGTCGGCCCATTGCGCGACTTTATCGGGATGGCCGCTGACGACGCCCCTGAGTTCGCACAAATTGGTTTCCTGCAGGGCTGGCGCAAGCTGGCCCGAGGCATAGCGTCCCAGGCCCAGCAGGGCCACGCCCAATTTCTTTTTGCCATTGGGAGCGGTGGCGTTAGGCGCATTGGTATTGGAGTCAACCTGGTCGGACTGCGATTTTGAGCATCCCACCAACCCGAAACCGGCGGCGGCCGCAGCAGTGCCTAGCGACAAATCACGTAAAAATTTGCGGCGCGAACGATTTTTAAAAAAGGGCGTATTCATATGGGCTGGGTGGCTATGTTCTGCCGGATGACGGAAACGTCAAGGGAGAAACATTCATGACATCGCCACGGGTCAGGGAATTGTTTTTCTTTTTTTAAAAAAGTATTGACGACTGGAGTTGTTCGAATGCATGTTTCATACGTTCGTTTGAAATCGACAGTTAAACAAGGGGCCGGGAAGAGCGAGGAGCCGTCTTCGGCCGAGACCAGGAAGCGGGTGATCGAAGCCGCCGAGAAATTATTTGCGATGCGAGGCATTGAAGGTGTCTCCATCCGCGATATTACGCAGGCGGCCGGGGTCAACCTCGCGGCGATCAATTATCATTTTGGCACCAAGTACGGCCTGGCCGCGGAAGTTTTTAAGCATTGCATCGGCCCGTTGAATGCGCGCCGCCTGGAATTGCTCGACCATGTCGAAGAAAAAGCCGGCAAAAAACCACCGAAGCTGGAAGCCGTCCTGGAGGCGATGATTCGTCCCGCCGTCGAACGCGGTTTTGACCAGCGGCAGGACAGCGAAACGTATTTGAAACTGACCGGCCGGTGCCTGAGCGAGCCGAATACCGAGATTGAGCAGATTGTCCGCGCATATTTTGAAAAACTCATCCGCCGTTTTGACGCGGCATTTTTGCGGGCGTTGCCCGGGCTGGATCCGGAGGAATTATTCTGGCGCATCAAATTTATGGTTGGCGCACTCCATTATTCGTTGCTGACCTGCGGCAAACAAAAAAATCTGCCGGTGAAATTGCGCAAGACGCTGGATGCGGAAGGATTGATCCAACGCCTGGTCACCTTTACCGCTGCGGGCCTGCGGGCCTCCGTTTCGCGTTAACTTTTTATTATGAACGTGCCAACCAAAAATCGCTTCGAAAATTTCAGCGCCATTTTTCTTTTGGCGTTGTTGTTTGCCACGGGCTGCCACCAGCAGCAGGGCGGATCCGGACAGCCGCCGCCGCCGGAAGTGAACATCATCACCATCAAGCCGCAGCCCCTGCCCATCACGACGGAGTTGCCCGGGCGCATTGACCCCGAACGGATTGCGCAGGTAAACGCGCGTGTGGATGGCATCGTGTTGCACCGGGAATTTGAGCAGGGCTCGGCGGTGACGAATGGCCAGGTCCTTTATGAAATTGATCCGGCGCCGTACCAGGCGACGGTGGACAGCGCCAAAGCGAGCCTCAATCAGGCGCAACTGTTGGCGGAACGTTACAAGCCGCTCGTGGGTATCAACGCCGTCAGTAAACAAAACTACGACAACGCAGTGGCGGCGGCAGCCCAGGCCAAGGCGTCGCTGGAAATCGCGCAGATTAATCTCGGTTATTGTACGGTGACGGCGCCGATTTCCGGGCGGATTGGGGCGGCGCTGGTCACCGAAGGCGCACTGGTGAGCCAGAGCGCCGCCACGCAAATGGCGCTCATCCAGCAGATGGACCCGATTTATTTCGATTTCACTGAGTCGAGCGCGGATGTGTTGAACCTGCGCAAGGACCTGGAGGCGGGACATTTGAAGGAGCTTCCCTCGGGAGAGGCCAGGGTCACCCTGGCCTTGCCGGATGGGACAATGTATTCACGCGAGGGCAAACTTTTGTTCCAGGACATCACCGTAGATCCGTCGAGCGGCATGGTGACCTTGCGCGCAGAATTTCCGAACCCGGACGGCTGGCTGCTGCCAGGCATGTATGCGAGAGGCAAACTGGAGGAGGCGGTCGCGCCAGAGGCGGTTCTCGTGCCTCAACAAAGTGTGGTGATCGGGCCGGACGGTTCTGCATCGGTGATGATTGTGACTGCCGTGAGTACGAATTGGATCGTGCAACCACAGCCGATCCAGATTGGCGCGGCCGTCGGGCCGAATTGGGTGGTCCAATCCGGCTTAAAAGCCGGAGACCGTGTGATCGTGGCCGGCCTGCTCAAAGCGATGCCGGGAGCGCCGGTGACACCGGTGTCCGTTGACGAAACGAATACTCCATCGGGCGGACAATAAAAGGGACATCGCGATGCCAAAATTTTTCATAGATCGCCCGATATTTGCGTGGGTCATTTCTGTGTTCATCATGCTGGCGGGGGTGATGGCCATCATGCATTTGCCGGTGGCGGAATATCCCAGCGTGGCGCCACCCTCCATTTCCATTACTGCGAGCTATCTGGGCGCTTCGGCTGAAACGGTGCAAAATACCGTCACAGCGGTGATCGAAGAGCAGATGAGCGGGCTGGACCATTTATTATACATCTCTTCCACGAGCAGCTCGAGCGGACAATCGCAAGTAACGTTGTATTTCGAACCGGGTACCGACCCGGACATTGCCCAGGTGAACGTGCAGAATAAATTGCAATTGGCCATCCCCAGCCTGCCGGCCACCGTGCAGCAGCAGGGATTAGTGGTCGCCAAGTCCACGCGCAATTTCCTGATGTTTTTTACCTTGTCCAGCACCAACGGCAGTATGGACGCCATCGCGCTGGGTAATTACATCCAGTCCACCGTGTTTGATCCCGTCAGCCGTGTGAGCGGCGTGGGCGAAGCGGATTTGTTTGGCTCGCAATATGCCATGCGCATCTGGCTGGATCCAAACAAGCTCAAGGACTATTCCATTTCTCCCGCCTCGATCATTAGCGCGGTCCAGGCGCAAAACAGCGAGGTGCCGGTGGGACAATTGGGCATGTTGCCCGCGGTCAACGGCCAGGAAATTAACATTACCCTGCAGGGCCAGAGCACCCTTAATACGCCGAATCAATTCGGCAACATCGTCTTGCGGGTGAACCCAAACGGATCGCGTGTTTATTTGCGCGACGTCTCGCGGATTGAATTGGCCGGGCAGAATTACACGTTTGGCGTGCGGGCCAACGGCCGTCCTTGTGCCGCCGTCGGCATCCATCTGGAACCCGGCGCCAACGCCTTGAAAACCGCCGATGCCGTGCGCGCCAAGGTGAAACAACTTTCCCAATTCTTCCCGCCGGGCGTCGTCGTGACCTGGCCCTATGATACCACCGAATTCATCCGCGCCTCCATTAACGAAGTCGTCAAAACACTGATTGAGGCCATCATCATGGTGTTTCTCATCCTCTATTTCTTCCTGCAAAATCTCCGGACCGCTTTCATTCCCACGATCGTGGTGCCGGTCGCATTGCTCGGCTCGTTTGCGCTCATGAATCTGCTGGGCTTCTCGATCAACCTTTTGACGCTGTTCGGGCTGGTCCTGGCCATCGGCATCCTCGTGGATGACGCCATCGTGGTGACGGAAAACGTGGAACGCATCATGAATGAGGAAGGACTTTCCCCGCGCGACGCCACCCGCAAGGCGATGGAACAAATCACCGGCGCGCTAATTGCAATTTCTCTGGTGCTGACGGCCGTGTTCATTCCCATGGCATTCTTCGGCGGGTCGGTCGGCGCGATTTACCGGCAGTTTTCCATGTCCCTGGTGGCTTGCATGCTTTTCTCGATTTTCCTGGCGATGTCATTGACGCCGGCATTATGCGCTTCGCTCCTGCCGCCGGTTAAAAAGGGGCATCATATCCACAAAAAGGGTTTTTGGGGCTGGTTCAACCGGAAATTCGACGCCACGACTCACCGTTATGAGGGATGGGTCAGCAGCGTTTTAAAACGGTCGCCGGTTTATTTGGTGGTTTATCTGCTCATCGTGGCCTGTGTGGGCTGGCTTTTTATCAAATTGCCTTCGTCATTTCTCCCGGTGGAAGACCAGGGTTATTTTATCAACTTCATCCAATTGCCGGTGGGCGCGACGCAGGAGCGCACGGTGAACGTGCTCAAGAAAATGGAGCATTACTTTTTTAGCCAGCCGCAGGTGCAGGACGTCATTGACGTGGCCGGTTTCAGTTTCAGCGGCCAGGCCCAGAATTCGGCCCTGGCATTTGTCCATTTGAAAGACTGGCGCGAGCGTCCCGGCCCCACGAACGATGTAACAGCGGTAATTGGGCGTGCCTTTATAGGGCTGAGCGGCATTCCCGAGGCTTTGGTTATTCCCATTAATCCGCCGCCGATTCCCGAACTGGGCATCCAGGCGGGGTTCGACCTTGAATTGGAAGACCAGGGCGGACTCGGCCATGACAAACTCATGGACGCCCGCAGGCAATTGATGACCCTGGCCGCCACGAATAATGTCGTGCAGGGGCTCCAGATGCAGGCGCTCGAAGATACGCCGGAGTTAAAGATCGATGTGGACCTCACCAAAGCTGCCGCGATGGGCGTTTCGCCGGCGGATTTAAACACCAGCCTCACGACCTGCTTCGGCTCGTATTACATTAACAACTTCATCGACGGCAATCGCGTGCAGCACGTCGTCGCCCAATTGGATGCGCCGTACCGGATGCTGCCGCAGGACCTGGACAAAGTTTATGTGCAGGCTGCCGGCACGAACATGGCGCCGCTTTCTGAGTTTGTGAGGACGCGCTGGATTTATGCGTCGCCTTCGCTGCAGCACTTCAACGGTTTTCCTGCGCTGGAAATGCAGGGCGGTGCCAAGCCGGGCAAGAGCATCGGCCAGGCGATGGAGGAAATGGAAAAGCTCGTGGGGAAATTGCCCACCGGCATCGGCTACGAATGGACGGGGCAGTCTTACGAGGAATTGCTCTCCTCCGAGCAGGCGCCCGTGCTGCTGACTCTCTCCATTGTCGTCGTTTTCCTGGCATTGGCCGCGCTCTATGAAAGCTGGTCCATTCCTGTGGCGGTGATTCTCGTGATCCCTCTGGGCGTACTCGGCGCACTTATTGGCGCCATGGGCCGCGGTCTGCCGAACGATGTGTTCTTCAAAGTCGGTTTGCTGACCATCATCGGTTTGTCGGCCAAAAACGCCATCCTCATCGTGGAATTTGCCAAAGACATGCAGGCGCAGGGCATGGGTCTCATCGAGGCGACACTTACCGGCGCGCGCTTGCGTTTGCGTCCCATTTTGATGACGTCGCTGGCATTCATTTTGGGCGTCATGCCTATGGCGGTGAGCACCGGTGCAGGCGCGGCCAGCCGGCACGACATGGGCACCGGCGTCATCGGCGGCATGATTTCAGCCACGGCGCTGGCGATTTTCTTCGTGCCGGTCTTTTTCGTGACCATCCGCCGGATTTTCAAGCGTGCCAGGTTGCACGCCCCGGGCACACCGATTGTGTCGGGCAGTGGTGACAACAAAAACGACAACCCGCCAAAACCATGAACCAATTTTCGCCATGGAAAATTCTGCTGCTGGCGTTCGCGCCGGTGGCCGCACTTTTCATTTTAGGTTTGGCCGGGTGCACGATGATCCCGAAGTATGAACAGCCGGCGTCCAATATTTCGACGAACTGGCCCAGCGTGCCCGGTTACGCCAAGACGGAAACCACTCCTGCGGCTGTCCCGGCGGCGGACATCGGCTGGCACGATTTCTTTCGCGATCAACGTTTGCAGCAGGTCATCCGCATCGCCCTGACCAACAACCCAAACCTACTGGCATCTGTTTATAACGTCCAGGAATCCAAATCGCTTTATCGCGTCCAACAGGCAAATTTGGTGCCCACTGTGGACCTGGGCGCCAGCGGCCAGCGCACGCGCACACCTAACGTTTATACCGGAGGCACCAATACGGCCCCTCCGCTCCAGTACACCGAATACAATTTAAATGTCGCCATGACCCAGTATGAACTGGATTTGTTCGGCCGGGTGCGCAGCCTGACGCGGCAGGCGCTGGAAACCTACATGGCCACGGACGAAGCGCGCCGGAGCGCCCAAATTGCCTTGGTGGCGCAGGTTGGTTCGGCTTATATCTCGGAGCAGGAGGCGGCTGAGCAATTGACCATCGCGCGTGAGATGCTCAATGCCGCGCAACAGACGTATGATTTGACCAAGCGCAGTTTCGAGGCGGGAGAATCCTCGCAGTTCGATTTGAACAGTGCCTCCATCCAGTTGCAGAACTCTACCGCGGCGGTGGCCGGTTATGCGCAGCAACTCGCCGAGGCCTCGGACAACCTGACGCTGCTGGCCGGCGGCCCATTACCTCCCGAATTGCAGCCGTCCTCACCGTTTAACCCGGACATCTGTGCCGAAGTGCCGGCGGGACTGCCATCGGATTTGCTGCAACGCAGGCCAGACGTGGCCCAGGCCGAACACCAGCTCAAGGCAGCCAACGCCAACATCGGCGCCGCGCGCGCGGCTTTTTTCCCGACCGTTACGTTGACGGGCCAGGCGGGGTTGGCGAGCACAACCTTGCAGAGCTTGTTTGCTCCCGGGGCGCGGGCATGGAATTTATCGCCGCAGATTGTCTGGCCCATTTTTGACATGGGAACTGCCTATCATAACCTGAAGGCCGATGAAGCGGCGAAAATGATCCAGGCGGCCAATTACAAAAGCACGGTACAAACTGCGTTCAAGGAAGTGGCCGATGCCCTGGCGGTGCGCGAGACGGTGGAATCGCAACTCACACAAAACCAGGAACTGGTCAAGACCGACCAGCAGAGCTACGACCTGACCAAAGCCGGTTTTCAAACCGGCGTGAACAGCGCCCTGGACATGAATGTGACATTGCAGACGCTCGACAGCGCGCGGCTGAACCTTATCCAGGCCCAATATTCGCGTCTCATCAGCCTGGTCAATCTCTACCAGGCGCTGGGCGGTGGCTGGAGCGAACAAACGGTTGAGCAAACAGCGAAACAGTAGGGATTTGATTTTTATCGCAAACCTTTATTCGCCGGCGTTTCTTGCGTCTTTTTTTGTGACAATGTTTAAGTAAAGGTTTAAGCTTTCATTGCTGCATGAAACGACGTGCCCCATTAAAAACCGCCGCTTCCCGTTGGGCCAGGCGCCTATCTGCACGTGTCGAAAAAGTCCTCGCACTTCACCCTGAAGCAGACCGGGACAATGTCCGTCACACCCTGATTTTGCTGGAGCTGCCGCCCCTGGAACGTTTGCAAAGGAGCTTAATTCGTGGCCGCGCAATTACCATTCTCCAAAAGTGAACTTCGCGTCTTGAGCGCGTTGCTTAAGCACAAGGTGCCTTTTATGGTTGTTGGACTTTCCGCCGCCACTATGCAGGGTGCACCTGTAGTTACGCAGGATGTTGACCTTTGGTTTAAAAATTTAGGAGACCAAAAAATGTCCGCAGCTTTGCAGGATGCCGGCGCCGCGTATGTGCCTCCTTCCATTCACAACCCACCCATGCTCGCGGGTGCGGGTGCGGAATTGTTCGACATCGTGCTCCGCATGGATGGCTTAAAGACGTTTTCAGAAGAAATCAAGAACTGCATTAATGTGCCGCTGGCTCGTCATAAATTAAAAGTGCTCAGGCTTGACCGCATTCTTGCCAGCAAAATCGCTGCGAACCGGCCCAAAGACAAATTGACTATTCCAGTTCTGCGCGATGCTTTGGCAACGCAGTCCTTTGCCCGCCGCAAAAGAAGCGTCTAAAGTGGGCATATTTGCCAGTATTCTATGTTTGGTAAATATCCTCATAAACTCAACAAATCGCCCCCATTTTACGGAACGGAAAATGCTTTAATGCGCTGGTTATGAAGAGTTTTTTAGGTGCAATTCTGCTTCTTTGCGTAACTACTTCCTCACAGGCCATTGACCCCCTGCTTACCCTGGATAACGCCATTCCTTTGCCAGGAGTAGAAGGTCGAATTGACCATATGGCCGTTGATATTGCGGGACAGCGGCTGTTCGTAGCGGCGCTGGAGAACAATTCGGTTGAGGTTTTGGATTTGAAAACCGGCCAGGTCATTAAAGATCTTCCCGGATTTGTCCAACCCCAGGGCATAGTCTATGTCCCGGAATTTGACAGGCTGTTTGTGGCCAACGGCGGCGATGGCACCTGCCGGATGCTGGACGGCCATTCGTTTAAGACTTTAGCGTCACTGGACCTTGGCGATAACGCAGACAGCGTTCGTTATGATGAGACCGCAAAGCAAATTTTTGTGGGATATGGCAGCGGCGGACTGGCGACGATTGATGCCAAAACCGGCGCGAAAATCGCCGACGTTCCCCTGGCGGCGCATCCGGAATCTTTCCGCCTGGCGACGAACAGCCCGAACGTGTACGTGAATGTTCCCGAAGCCGGGCAAATTGCCGTGGTGGACCGCAGCAAAGGAACGGTCACAACAAACTGGCCCGTGAACGAGGCCAAGGGAAATTTCCCGATGTGCATCGATGAAGCAAATAACCGCCTGTTCATCGGCTGCCGCAAGCCGGGAGCCCTCCTGGTTTACAATTACACCAACGGCCGGCTGCTGGCCTACCTGGCGATTCCCCATGACGCGGATGATGTCTTTTACGACGAACAGAACAAATTGATTTATGTCTCCTGCGGCGACGGGAGCGTTGAAATCATCCGCCAAATCGACGTGGATAATTATCAGACTACCAAACACGTTACAACCATGCCCGACGCGCGTACCTCGTTGTTCATTCCCGAATTAAACCGGCTTTACGTGGCCGTGCCCCAGCACGGGGACGAAGCGGCCCAGGTGCTCGTTTTCAAAACACCGGAGCCCAAGGTTGCGGTCGGGGATAAATCGTCACGCGGCCAAATGATTGTAAAGAGCGGCGAGTGAGGTAACCCGTTCACTTCTTTTTCTCTTTCGCTCGCCGGTCGGAGATGGCTTCGGCAAACCACAGCACGTCGTCCAAAAATTCACCGCAGCGTTTTTCATAGCGGGGATCATTGGGCGTGCCATCGTCGTTAAAACTTTCGTGGATATTTGAGACGGGGAAAAGTTCCGGAATCGCGAAGCCGCCTGCGCCCAGGACGACCAGCCGCAATTGCGCGAGGCAATTGATGCCGCCAAAACCCCCGGCGGAAACCGTCGCGATGCCGAAAGGTTTGCGTTCATACTCCGGCAGCAGGTAATCAAACGCATTTTTCAGCACCCCCGGGTAGCCGTTGTTGTATTCGGGACTGACGATGATCACGGCATCCGCGCGGCCAATTTTTTGTCCAAACTCCCTTACGCCCGGCGGCGGGTCGTCACGGCGATGCAGCCGCTCTTCCATGATGGGAAAATTCAATTCAAGGAGATCCAGTAATTCCGTTTCCACGCCCGATCGCTTGCCCAGTTGCGCGAGGACAAATTTGGCCACTTTGATGCTTTGGCGGTCGCGCCGCGTGCTGCCGCAGATGATCGGGATGTAATACATATTTATCCTTTTAACGAATCTATCACAGGATTGGGCCGAAATCACTCACGCCGTTCGTGAATGACGTGTTCCAGGCGCCTGTCAGGAATCAGCCACATCAACGCGACGAACGAATAAATGACCGAAGAAATCCAGCTATGCCAAAAAGCCAGGGCAATGCCCATGGCATACAGCACTATGGAAAGTTTTCCCTTCCAATCGCTCCCCAGGGCCCGGGCCATTTTCGAATCCCGGCCATGATCGGCCACAATAATATTTTGCAGGATGTAGTAGGCGGTGGCCGCCAGCAGCAGGACCGCCCCATAAACGGCGGTGGGCGCAGTCTGGAAATGATTTTTACCCATCCAGCCGGTCATGAAAGGAAAGAACGAGAGCCAGAAAAGCAGGTGCAGGTTCGCCCACATGACGCCGCTGGTGGCCCGGCGCGCGGACTTCAAAAGATGATGGTGATTGTTCCAGTAAATGCCCACGTAAAGATAGCTCAACGCGTAGGTAAGAAAAATGGGGAGGCGCGACTTGAGCTCGGACATATCCGCCGTGTCCGGCACGGTCAGGTTCAGCACCATGATCGTGATGATGATGGCGATCACGCCGTCGCTAAAGGCCTCAATGCGGTTCTTATCCACGCGCGGATGATAACGGGGTGATAGGCGGGCGGCAACTCAGGGCGTTGAGCGCGGGTATCTTCAATATTTGTACATGACGAAAAGCTGAATTGCCAGAAATGGAAAGAATGCAACTGCCCCGCAGAAAGCTGTCCGGTTGACTGCCGATAAAGAATGCGTCTTCCAAAGATGCCAAATAACACTTCCAAAAAACATTGGCGCCGCAAACACGATAAAAACCGAAACCAGATCAGGGATGAATCCAAAAACCATCGCGAGCCATGCCGCGTAAGACACAATGACCCGAAACAACATTCCAAGATCCTGTTGTCTATCTATAATCATAAAACATTCGGATGCCTATTGATAAAGGTTTAACACCAGGTTCAAAAAACGGTTTCTTTTTAAAAATTCCCTCATTCCAGGACATTTCCTCTGTGTCTCTGAGACTCTGTGGCTGATTCTATTAACCCGCGTAAATCGTAAATCCAATATCGTAAATCCTTCATTCTCTACATTTGTAAATTTACCGCTTGACTTGCTCTACGATTGTAGAGATTGTAGGCGCATGAAGACCCCCGTAGAGCTGACTGAGGCAGAATGGCCCGTGATGAAAGTAGTCTGGGAAACAGAGCCCTGCACCGCGCCCACTGTCCAGGACAAGCTGCTCAAATCCACCGGCTGGACCTATTCCACCGTGCGCACATTAATGGATCGCATGGTGGCCAAGGGCATTCTCAAGGCACGCAAAGAGGGTAAAGTGACGATCTATAACTCTGCCGTCACCCGCCGCCAGGCCCAGCATAGTGAGCTGCTCTACGCCCTCAAACACGCCTTCAACGGTGCGCTCGCGCCCATGGTCCAATGTCTTCTGGAAAGCAAAGACCTGGACGAAGATGAGTTGGCAAAAATCGAAGCCCTGCTCCAGGAAAAGACCCGCACTCGAAGTAAGAATAAATAAAGCCAAATTTCCCATGAGAAGCCGCACAAATGATTCAACGGGAAATATTTCAGCCAATTTCGTAGTACGTACGATTGCGGTAGTCACTACCTTCCCTTTTCGCCGGTGCTCATGGTAAAATCGCCCATTGTATGAAAAATACACTGACAATTTGGGATGGCGGCCAGCGCGCGCGAAGCGTCTGGAGTGCGGTGTCTTTAGCACCGCTTTCCCCTTGGTTTATTCAACCCCATTCAATCCTGTTCAAGGCCATTCAAGCCTATTCAAGGCCCCCCCGGGGGGGAGGGGCTTTTTTAAAGTCTTCCACATTCCTTGCGGATAACTTCGTCCCCAGCCTTCAGAAAGCTTTAGTAACCTTTAGAAGCCTTTGGAAGGGTAAAATTAAGAATCATTTTTCTTCTGGATGCGTTTGGAATGCGGCCTGCAGATTCCAATTCGCAGAACGCGCAGCAGTCTCCCTCGCCCCCTTGGGGGAGAGGGTTAGGGGTGAGGGGGCAGGCTGCCACTCAAACGAATAAAAATCATGAACACCTGCATCGAACACCTGAATCTCTGGGGCGAAAGCTTCCTGGGTTTCGCCTGGCCGATGCTCTGGCAGTCCAGCCTGCTCATCCTGGTGGTTTTTGTTTTGGATTATTTGCTGGCGCGCCGCGTCCGCGCGGCGATTCGCCACGCGTTATGGCTGGTGGTGCTGGTGAAATTATTACTGCCGCCGGCGCTGGCGCTGCCCACCGGCGCAGTCTGGTGGCTTTGGCCGGCCAAACCGGCGCTCACTCCGGTGATCAAAACCGAAACAGTAACATTCGGTTCAGCTCCACTGCCGGAAGATTTTCTTTCCCAATCGGTCCCCCTGCCCGTGCCACCGCCGCCGAAATTGAGCGGCGTGGGTTGGGCGATGCTGGCCTCCGGCATCGTGAGCGCGGGATTGTTGTTTTCGCTGTTGCTCAACTGGCTGAAAGTCGAGAGAAAAGCCCGTCGCGCGGCCTCGGGCGATTTTGTGGAAGTCATGGAAGAGGCACGGCAGTTGGCCGGGCTAAGCGGGCCGGCACGCTTGAGACTGGTGGACGATGCCATTTCTCCCGCGGTGTATGGATTGTTCCGCCCGGTGATTTTGCTCCCGCGCGCGCTGGCGATAAAACTATCCGTGCGGCAACTGCGCGTGATACTTCTGCACGAGGCGATGCATTTGCGGCGTGGAGATGTTTGGGTGAATTGCGCGCAAACACTGTTGCAAATCGCGTACTGGTGGCATCCCTTGCTCTGGCTGGCGAATGCGCGCATCCGCCGTCTGCGCGAGGAAGCCGTGGATGACGCCGTGATGGTCGCGTTGCGTGGTGACGCTGACGCTTATGCGCCGACATTGCTGGAAGTGGCGAAGTTTGCGTTTCGCCGTCCACTGGCAAGCCTGGGCCTCGTGGGCATTTTGGAATCACGCAGCGCACTGCGCCAGCGCGTGGAACGGCTCGTGGATTTCCGCCCGCCGCGCCGGGCCGGCCTGACCTTTCTTTCGCTGTGCGGAATTTTTCTATTTGGCGCGGTGACACTGCCAATGGGCCAGGCGCCGGCATCGGAAAACAATACGACCGTGCCGGACAAAGCAATAGTTCCGCCTCAACCCGGTATTTACGCTCCCGTTAATACCCCAAGCGCTGTCGTTCCGGCCGGCGTTACTAATCATGTGGCAACGCAAGAGTTCCCGGGAATGCCCAAACCCGAGCCAGGTTCTCTCAAAGATGAAACGAATGGGCCGGCGAGTCCGGGCGCGATAATAAACACGACTACCGGGCGCAAAGACATCTATCGCAAGCTGACCCATATCCGCCTGGACACCGTTTCCTTTCAAAATTTACCGTTGAGCGAAGTAATTCAGGCGCTGCACGAGCAATCGCAACTTAGGGACCCGGACAAAACAGGCATCAATTTTCTATTCGCACCGCCGGCCCGCCAGGGGACGTTAATTAATCCAGCCACCGGGTTGCCCGAAAACGCGCCTGCCGTGACCAATACTGCGATCGCCGCCGATATCCAAATCAATTTGAAATTGACCGGCGTTTCGCTGGCCAACCTCCTGGATGCCATCTGCATGGCTGCCGATCATCCGATTAAATATTCCATTGAAGATTACGGCGTCGTTTTCGCCGACAAAGATCCTAATGCGGCGCAATATGAAATGCGGACGTTTAAAATTGATGCGGATAAACTATTGGGTCGGCACGTAAGAAAACCTACCCCTGGTGAGGGAGATTATCCGCCTGATACAAAATCCGCCGGGGGCATTATTTGGGCAACAACATCCGGAAAAAGTGAAGCTGATATTGAAGTAAGAAATGAAATCCTGAAACTAACCAAAAGGCTAGGTGTAAATTTGGACCCTCCCAAATCGGTATTCTATAACGAGCGCCTGGAAGTGCTCTTTGTCTACGCCACCCCGGCGGATTTGGACGTTATCGAGCGGGCGATATTCTCTTTGAACGTAGGAACCGACAATCCTCCAGACAAGAAACAGCAAGCTGCTGCTTTGGCGAATGACGGGCAAATGCTGTACGAGATGGGCAGGCTCGAAGAGGCGCAGGCGAAGCTGAAAGCGGCCCTGGCTTTGGATCCGGAAAACAAAACGGCGCAGTACTATCTCAATTTGATTTCACAAGCCAAAACGGTTTCAGAATCCTCTCAAGACACCATTCATGCCAGCCATGTGCCATTTGTCGTTGCGCCGATTCATCCTTCATATCAACCCGTTTCCGCTCCGGTCAATCCGGACGATTTGATAACTAATGATTTCCAGATAAACGTAGCTGCTTTTAGTGAGACCGTTCGTGAACAAACCGGCGAGCCGGACGCGATTTTAGGTTTGAAGAAACTCGCTGCCAAAGCCGGAATGGATTTGTCCCCGCCAGAACAGGTCTCGATTACGACGGAGCGCTTCGGGGAAGGCCTCTGCATTATCGCGACCAGAAAAGATATGGGAACCATCCTGCGTATTCTCGATGGCCTTCATTGCTTCCCGCCGCAAATCCACATCAAGGCCCGGTTTATCGAAGTGCCTAAAACATTTTTTGAAGATGCGGGGAATTCCATTCCATCGAGCGCGACGAACGGTGGCATTTTGACCAAAGCGCAGTTCCTAAAATTCCTGCGTCAATTGCAGTCGGAGAAAGACTCCGAGGAATTAGCTGAGCCGGAAGTAACCACTCTGGTGGGCCGGCAAACGCAAATGCGGGCTACCATTATTCAGGAAGTGGTCACCAATTTTACGTTCGACGCAGGATCACCGGTGCAACGCGTTGCCTCTGTGAGTCCTCAAGTGACCAAAGCTGAAACCGGCCCGATTTTGGATGTGTTAGCTACGGACTTGCCGGATGGTTACACGATCGATCTGAAGGCAATCCCATCCATCATAAAATTTTACGGCTATGCAGATACGAAAGGTTTGAGTCCCTCTTATGCAACAAACTCCGATGGCCAGAAAATCGAGATGCCCATTACTATCCCGGTATTTTCGGTTGGCGAGGTAATGGACGAAGGAAGGTTGTATGACGGCCAAACGCTGGTACTCCTGCCCAAACCTCAATTTGGATATAACGGTTACACGGATGAAAAATACCGGGATCGTATCATACAGCATATCCAGCAGGCTCAGAAAAAAGAGGGAGACAAACAGCTTATCGTCCTGGTCACGGCCACGCTGATAGATCCCGTGGGCAACCGAGTCCATTCTGATGCTGACATGGCATTCGCGAAAAACCGCGTTCCACAACAACCGGTTATTTGGGATTTAGTCCCAGTGCCTTAAAGTGCAAAGACGTTGACAAACCCGGGCACTATGGTTGACTTAGAAAGCGGCTTATGAAAGCAATAAATATTGCTACTGTTTTGGTTTTGCTGGGCTGCTGCTCCAGTCTCGGGCAGGAATCCGGCAGTCCGGGCCAGACGCCATTTCTATTGGCCAGGCCCCATTCGAATACCGGTTCCTTTGTTGACGAGGCCTTTAATCCGGCGGCGTTTCATCCCCCATTCCAGCCGGCTTACACTCCAGTCAATCCGGCTGATTTAGAGCAGAGATTTTTCCCGGTCGGGCTGGCAGCGTTCTATGCCGCTATTCGCGAGAAGACGGGAGAAACAGACCCTGTTTTAGGCTTCAAAGAACTCGCGGCAGCGGCCGGGGTGGATTTTTATCCGCCCAAGACTGTTTTCCTGGACGGTATGGGCATTCTTTTGGTTTCTACCACCAAAAAGGACTTGGATAAAATCCAGGACATCATTGCCGGGCTTCATTGTCCGCCGCAACAAATTCATATCAAAGCGAGGTTCATCGAAATCCCCCAAAAGATATTCGCGGGATTGCAGGAACAGTATCTGCAGCAAGGCATGACCAATGGAGTCGCGCGGCTCACCAATCCCCAAACACAAATCTTTTTGCATGCCATCCAATGGCAAAACGGTGTTAAAGAATTAGCCGAGCCTGAGATAACCGCCATTTCAGGACAGCAGACAAGAATGCAAGCCACTATTATTCAGCCGCTGCTTCCAAATTTTGCGCCCGGCAGCCCCACCCTTGACCCGAAAATTGTCCGCGTCGAAACCGCAGGCGGATATTTTTACGCGGGCCATGATTCCGTTCACCCGCAAGCCGGCCAAATTGAAACCGGGCCGGCTGAAATCGGGCCGATGCTAAACGTGGTTCCCCTGATTCTGCCGGACGGCTACACGATCAGCCTGTGTGTCACTGCTTCCGACGCCCAATTTTTTGACTACGCTAAAACCGCAGGTTTAACGTCCAGTGGCGCCCCGTCCGTCCCGCACAGCCAGCCATCCACGCAACAGACAATATACGATGGCCAGACTATGGTGCTTTTCCCCACGCCTCAGCAGCTGGTCTTTAATGGACAGGATGAGAAGGCGCAGGAGCGGGTTGCCGATTTCATTCAACAAGCTCGAAAAAAAGACAGAGACAAGGTGCTCGTCGCTTTAGTCACAGCGACACTAATTGACGAAGCAGGCAATCGCATCCATACGGATGAGGACATACCTTCGGGAGTTCCGCCGCCTTGGCCGTGAGCTTTCACCGTTGACAATATGGCGCACTATAGTTGAGTTAGAGAGCAGTTTATGAAAGCAATGTATATTGCTGCTGTTGTGATGTTGCTTGCCGGATGTGCGAGTCCCCGGCAAACTACGTCCCTTACTGCTGACCAGGCCAAAACGCTCGCGCTGCAATTATCCAACGACAAGGCTTTCACGGTTTATGGTTGCCGCCCATTCCACGATGGTGAGCCGGTATGCTTTATCAACGGCCGCTGGGTTTGGAGAGACTTAGGAGGAGTTGCCAGCTACGATGTAGAAGCCACGGTTGTGCTGGCGGCAGATGGTTCCATCAATCGGGTTGACCTGAAGGCTCTCTACAACAAGGGAGATCTCGCGCAAACGATGCGAGTATTCCCCTAGTCATTCGTCGTCTTAACAATTCTTTACACGCCCAAAGCCCCAATTACGGCAAAGAAGTTGCCCGGTTTATCATTCTACGGCAAATTAGGCCATGGCCGAAACCGGCAGCTACAGATTAGGTTCGCTGAGACCGAATCGCAATGAAGGCGGGCGCGTGGCGCTCGCCCTGGCGATCTCGCTGTTCGCGCACCTGCTGCTTTTCAGCGGATACGAGCTGAGCCGGGAGATTCCTGCGTTGCGCCGGTTGCTTTGGCAAACTGCTCATAAGCAACCCGTGGTGCAAATCCAAAAAACCGAAGAACCGCTGGAATTTGTCACGGTCCAAACCCCCGCCACAGAAGCCCCAAAAAACGCGAAGTATGTTTCCAATAAAAATACCGTGGCGGCGGACGACAGCCAAAACCGTGCATTAGAAAACCCGCAGTTGAACGGCCACCAAACCGACGCGCCGCAAACGGTGGATATTACTCACCCGCGATTTACCAAGTCCGATTCGAATTCTGAACAGCAGCAACCGCCCAAAGACAACCAAAACAGCACCCCGTTGTCTAAACCCGCGGAGAACTCCGGCGATTTGACCCTGGGCAAGCCCGACCAAACGCAGCAGGAGCAACCCCGCCCGCGCACGCTCAGGGAAGCGGAAGCGGAGTTAGCCAAGCGCCTGCCGAGCATGACGATGAAACAGGAAGGCGGCGCGGCGCGCCATGCGCGGATGCCGTCCTTTGATGTTAAGGTAACCGGCTTTGGTGATTACGATGAGCGTTTCGCCGAGGCCGTCCAGCAAAATTGGTACAATCTGCTGGACAGCCAGAAATTTTCCCTCGATCGCACGGGTAAAGTTGTGCTGACGTTTCGTTTGAATTACGATGGCACAATTTCGCAAATGCAATTTGCAGAAAACAGTGTGGGTGATTTACTCGGTTACGTCTGCGAGAAGGCCGTCCTGGACGGCGCGCCGTACGAGGCCTGGACCGAAGACATGCGCTTGAAGCTTGGCGATCACATCGATGTCACATATATTTTTAGCTATTATTAACAATGAGGTTGGCGGCTGACAAATGGCCGCAGCGCGATGCGAAATATTTTTATGGATCCACTGAGTATACTTATCTACATATTACTGGCCTTCACCTCCATGGTAGGGCTGACGTTTATTGTCGAGCGCGCGTGGGCGTTGCGCTGGAACAAAGTTGTCCCCCAACAGATTGCTGATTCCCTGGAAGCCTGCCAGACGCCCGATGACATTGAGGCCTTGCGCGCCGCTTGCGGGCGCAGGCCGTCGCCGCTGGGGCGGCTTCTCCTGATGGCGTCCGACCATCTGGACTGGAGCAAATCCGATAACGTGGATGCACTGCAATCCGCCGCGCGCCATGAAATTGTCCGGCTCGAGCGCGGGCTGGTAGTGTTGGAAATTATCGTCGGTATCGCCCCGCTGCTGGGCCTGGTGGGCACCATCGCGGGTATGATGAGCGTGTTCGGCGCGGTCGGCCAAACCGGCCTGAATGACGCTGCCAAACTGGCCGCGGGCATCGCCTTCATCCTGCGCACGACGCTGTTTGGCCTGCTCATCGCGATTCCGTCACTAATCGCCTGGAGTTATTACACGAAAAAAGTCGAGGTACTCGCGGCGGAGATGGAAGCCTTGTGCGATAGCTTTATCCGGCGGCAATACGCCGGCCAGGGCCGCTAATTGCTATGCATTTTTACGTTCGCAAACGCCGCAACACGCCCGCCGTCATCATCGTCGCGCTGATTGACGTGCTGATTGTACTGGTGATTTTCCTGCTGGTGACGACCACCTTCAAGCAGCAGGCGGCGCTGAAAGTGCAGTTGCCCGATTCGTCCGAATCGAAGAAGCCCGGCGCCAACGAGAACCCGCCGTTTGTTGTAAGCATAGACACCAACGGCGTGTACTTCGTGGAAAAGATGCCGGTGACGTTTGATCAGTTGCAGGACCAGTTGAAAGCCGCCGTGTCCAAAAACCCGAACCTGACCATGGCCATTAATGCGGATGAAATCGCTCCTTGGGGCAAAGTGGTAAAATTACGCGACGCCGCAGCCGCGGCGAACGTCAAATCGATCGTCGCTTTTACGAAACAACAACCGGGCAAACCGTAATACCGGCGGGTTTGCGGGACGATAAATCGCAGGCGGGATTACGCCTTGGCGGCGGACTTCGCGGCCTTCTTTTGTTTGGCGGCGGCGGTCTTGCGCTTGATGTAGCTGGCGCGGCGTTTGCGTTTCAACAGTTTGTTGTATTGGCGTCCCATAATTCTTTACTTTGTTCGCTTAATGCGGTTTGGTATTCAACACTATGAAAGGTAATACGCGGCGATTCAATCTCTTTTTGGGGCTATCTGCGCTGGCAGGATTGCTCGCCGGCTGCGGCGCTATGAGTACTTTGGGCCTGGAGAAAGATGAACCGATGGGTGCCATGCGCGTGCACATTGAGCTCTCGCCGAATAATTTGAGCGCCTCGTCCGAAACGGCGGAGACGGTGAAGGTGCTCCGCACAGATCCGGTCGATATTATTATTGATAAGGACCCGGTGCTGACGGAAAACAATCTTCTCGCGGTCAAAGTAATCAAGACTCCGTTCTCCCCGGCTATCGAAGCGCGCTTCGATGAAAATGGCACATGGATTTTGGAACAGTATTCCGCCGCCAATCCGGGCCGTCATTTCGTCATTTTTGCGCAATGGGGCAAGGACATGAAAGATGGCCGGTGGATCGCGGCGCCGCTTATCACCAAGCGCCTGAATGACGGCATCCTGACCTTCACGCCGGACATGTCCACGAATGAAACCGACCAGCTCATTACCGGGCTGAACAACGTCATCAAACAATTCCAAACCACGGGCACGCACGAATGATTTTTTTAAGACGCGAGGCGCGGCGCGGGAAATATTTCAGGGTTGGCGTTCTGCTGCTGGTTTGGTTTTTGGTCGCACCGGTTTTGGCGCAATCGCCGTTTCAATTTCCCACCGCCAACCATTATCTCTACACTCCCGGCGCGGAACTGAAATTTTTCGCGCCCACTGAGCCGGACAAACCATGGACCAGCGGCGGCTTTGGCTGCGTGCGCGATTACGGCCATCGCATGCATGAGGGCCTGGATATTATTCATCTACAAACCAACAAGCGCGGCGAGCCCACGGACCCGGTCATGGCCACGGCCGATGGCACGATCGTCTATATTAACCTCCGGCCTTCCCTCTCGAATTATGGGAATTACATGGTCATTCGCCATGTCATCCAGGGCATAGAAATTTATTCGTTGTACGCCCACTTGAGCGCCGTCCAGCCAGGCCTGAAGATGGGCGACCCCGTCAAGGGCGGCCAGGTCATCGCCACGATGGGACGCACCTCCAACGCCGAGACCATCGCCAAATGGCGGGCGCACGTTCATTTTGAATTGAATGTTCTGGTGAACGATAATTTCGCGTCGTGGTGGCGGACGGCTTCGCCGGGCGAGCGCAACGACCACGGCGAATGGAATGGCCAGAACCTGAATGGCCTCGACGACCGCCAGATTTTGTTGGGTGAACAAAAAGGGAATTTCAATCTCCTGCAATTTCTTCAAAGCCAGACAGAACTCTGCCGCGTGCTGGTGCGGGCGACCAATTTTCCATACCTCAAACGATATCCCATGCTCGTCCTGAAAAATCCCGTCGCCGAAAAAGAAGGCGTTGCGGGCTACGAAATCACGCTGAATTATAACGGCGTCGCCTTTGCCCTCATGCCGCGCGCGGAATCGGAAATCAAAGGTCGCGCCAAGTACCAGTTACTGGAAGTAAACGAACGGGAAGAGCTGGCCAATCCCTGTCGCGGGCTGGTGGTCCGTCGCGGCAGCCACTGGCAGCTCGCAAATGAAGGCATGCGCGAGCTGGAGCTACTGACGTATCAATGATTGCCTGCTATGAATAACGAGTCCGCCGAAAATATGAGGCCGCGGATTTTCCATTCAGGCATATCGTTTTCCATCCGTGGCGGCGGCCTGAATTTTGATGAAATTTCGCGTACTCTTGGAGTTGATCCGGATCTCATAAGCCAAAAAGGAAAGCGGTATGGTCACCGCCAGGAATTATGCGATTTTGATGCTTGGTATTATACGACTGGAAGGAGAGTACACCGGGACCGGCCTCTCGATGAACACGTCACCGCGCTTTGGGAAATACTTCAGCCGCATATCAAGTATCTGCGAGAACTCAAAAAGAAATTTGAGCTTCGAATCCTTATCCAGGTTCAAAGTCCTGTTTGTCGTTTTACAATAGGCCAACGTTGCTTAAAATTGTGCGCTGAACTTGATATCCCGCTTGAAATTTGCGCTACGGTCTCTTGATCTTTTAACTTTTGGGTTGACGGCGCAGCCGGTTTCTAGGCGCACTGGTTCATTTCTGGAATGGACATCAAGCAAGCCACTGCCGCCTACGAAACCTGGCTCGGGAAAAAAATCCCGCTCCTCGCGGACGATTTAAAATTCAAGCACCAGCGGATGGCCGAAGGGGTGTTTCCTTTTCTTCGCGCCACATTTTACCGCTGGTCACAACTCTGGCCGGAAGTTTGTCCGGAACTGGTAAAGATTCCTGCAGTGTTGGGCGTCGGCGACCTGCACGTGGAAAATTTCGGGACCTGGCGCGATTCCGAGGGCCGGCTCGTTTGGGGTGTCAACGATTTCGATGAGACTTGCGAGATTCCCTATGCCGTTGACCTTGTGCGGCTGGCCGTTAGCGCCTTTTTGGCCACGGCTGAAGGCACCGGCGTTACCGAACCGATGGATGCCTGCACGGCCATCCTGGATGGTTACACGCAAGGGCTGCAGAATGGTGGGCGGTCGTTTGTGCTCGAAGAGCAGCATCACGGCTTGCGTGACCTGGCTCTGAATGAACTGCGCGACCCCGTGAGGTTTTGGGACAAGCTAAACCGCTGGCCTGTGGCGCGCCAAATTCCATCGGACGTTAAAACCATTCTGACGCGGGCACTGCCCGGGATGGTTTCAGACTGTCGCATTCTCCATCGTCAAGCCGGCCTGGGCAGCCTGGGCCGTCGTCGTTTTACTCTCGTGGCTCAATGGTGCGGCGGCTACATCGCCCGTGAAGCCAAGGAACTGGTGCCTTCCGCGTGGCAATGGATGGGAAAGAAACAGAGCGATAAAATTTTATATCAAACAACCATCACCCGGGCGATTCGCGTGCCTGATCCCACGGTCTCGACGCAAAAAGGATGGCTCGTCCGTCGGCTGGCGCCCGATTGCAGCCGGATCGAATTAAGCCAGTTGCCCGCAAAACGGGACGGGATAAAGTTAGTCCGCGCTATGGGCATGGAAACAGCCAACATTCATCTGGGAACCAAAAATGTTGCTGGAAAAATCGCCGCAGATTTGCGGAAACGTCCCGCAGGCTGGCTCTACAAAGCCGCTAAAGCCATGGAACAGGCGACGATTAATGATTGGAAGCAGTGGCGCGCGTAATTTTGCTCAGCCATACCCACCACTGGAACTGGGTTCCGGAATAATAGCGCCAAAACCGCCTTTAACGATAGTGTAAGGGTTTAAGTCATTGACTCTCAACAGTGTAAGGCTTTTCTAAAAAATGTAGGGGTTTGTGTAGGGGTTTAGGTTGTTGATTGCCAACGATGTAAGGTTTGTAGGGGGTTTCCGGAGATATCAGTATAATACGGCGCTTGTTCCTCTGGTGGTTTTATATTACTGCTCTGGCCGTGAACGAACATCACATTCACCGCGAGACGGCGCACAAGCTGGCGCGGCGCGCGTTGTTCGGCTTCATCCTTACGTTTGTGCTCTCACGCACCTGCGTGTTTCTCATCATGGCGCAAGAAATGCCCAACATGTATCTCTTCATGAGCAGCGGCCACGTGCACGTGCACCACTTGAACTACGGGATTTTTCTCCTGGCGGCAGTGGCGGGATATAGTGTCTTCCGGCGACCTGTAGGACGGGCGGCGGAAATTACCGCGTTATTCTATGGCGTGGCGATGGGTCTGACCTTTGATGAATTTGGCATGTGGCTGCACCTGGGCGGAAGTTACTGGCAGCGCGTCAGCGTGGACGCAGTCATTGCCGTGGCCGCTGTGATCGGGATGGTCGCCTTTGCGCCCAATTTGAAAAAATTTGAATCACACCACTTTGTGGAGTTTGCGATTGCAGTGTTTTGTGTGATTGCTTTTGGCGTGGTCTTATTCATTGCCGGCAATCAATTGGGCACGCTCGTGGGACCAACCTTGCAAACGCTCGAAGCGGCCTCCTCGCCATAGAACGTTTTAAAAAATAATGTGGCCGTTCGGAGCGAGGATTTTTGGGGGCCGCACGCGTGCGTTTGGCGAGGCTTTGGCGAAGGAGCATGTTTGAAAACCCTGTGACTGAGCTGAAACGACGCCAAACCCCAAAAAGACCGCTTCCCTTCCTTTTTACCCGAATGGCTACAGTATTTTTTAAACCGCTCTAATTATTCCCCGATAATTTTCACCAGCACGCGCTTGCGCCGGTTACCGTCAAATTCGCCGTAGAAAATTTGTTCCCACGGCCCGAAATCCAATTTGCCTTTCGTGATAGCCACGACCACTTCGCGCCCCATGACCTGACGTTTTAAATGCGCGTCGGCATTATCTTCGCCAGTGCGGTTGTGCCGGTACTTACTGGTTGGTTCATGCGGCGCGAGTTTCTCCAACCATTCCTCGTAGTCATTCAGCAGGCCGTCCTCGGCATCGTTGATAAACACCGAAGCGGTGATGTGCATGGCGTTGACCAGGCAAAGCCCCTCCTTCACGTTACTTTTGGCGACGAGCGCGGCCACGGTATTGGTGATGTTCATAAAACCGCGCCGCCCAGGCACCTCGAACTCGAGATACTCAGTGAGTGATTTCATGCCGGCTCCAGCAGCCCCGGATTTTCTTTCAACCATAATTTCGCTTTCTTGTAGTCCGGGCAGACTCGCTCAACTTCGGTCCAAAATCGAGCCGAATGATTCATCTGCCGCAAATGCATCAATTCATGCAAGATAATATAATCACGGACAAATGGCGGCGTTTGCACCAGCCGCCAATTCAGCGAGATCACGCCGTTGGCCGAACAGGAGCCCCAGCGCGATCTTTGGTTGCGAATGGTCACGCGCCGGACGGACAATCCGTGCAACGCAGCGAACTCATCTACACGCCCGGGTAGTTCCGCTGTGGCCAGGGTGCGAAGATGTTTCTCGATGGCCGGACGCAAGTCCGTGCCGTGATTCTTAAGCCGGAATGATTCACTGCCAAATTGGACGACGCTTCCACGGTCGTTAACGGAAGTTTCTATCTTTACCGGTTCACCGCGGAAAAGAATTTCTGTACCGGCTATCCATTCCTTTGGCCGGACCGGGCGCAACGAAAGCTGTTGCAGTTGGCGCGCCAGCCATGCGGTTTGTCGCCGGGCAAAATTCCAGGCCTCAGCCATCGAGCCATGGCGGGGAATCGTGAGCCGTGCCACACCGTCCGCACGCAGACGCAGGACATAGCGCCGCGCCCGCCGGCTGCGGGCTATCGTCACAGGGATCTCTCGACCGTTGACCGAAATCGTTTCTGCTTTTGCCAACGGACGGTTACTCAAGAGCCATTGAAGCTGCACTCGCCCAGTAAATGAATCTTTGGGCAGTTTGGCAACAGGAGGATTTTTTTATTGCTTAAATTTATAAACCACCAGGCTGCAATTCCGAAACTGATCCAGGTTTAATGTGGTGGCCCAATAACCGTTTTGGTCGTCGGATTTTACATATCCGCCTACGCGTTCGTAATGTTGCGCCAAAAAACCGCCCAAAAAATTCACAAAATCCGGCGGGGTATTGGATTGCCGCATCCAGCTATAACCTGATTGGGGAAATACGATAATCTTCGGCGGATTTGCCTGGAGATCGCCGATGGCTTCATGCTGATAGCGCAAGGCCACGGGCGTGGGAATCATGAGCGCGTAGCTGGTGATGAAGCGGCTCGGGCTGAACCGCTGCGCATAAACCAAGATCTCGGGTTCGGAACCGGCCACAAAAACGAAATCGTTTGGGGAACTCAATTCGGCAACTTTGCCGCCGACCAATCTGGCTTCAATGAATGGAAAGACGCCCAGCATTTTCTTTTCGGCAAATTGTTCTTTGGTGCGGAACATCCACAGCATGTCTGGTTGAATGACCAGCAGCACCACGATAGCAGTGATCGTATTTGCCGCGGACGACGCCAATCTCGGCGCCCGCGTGGAAATCTTAGCTGCAAGCGCACGAATGCCCACGGCGCTTAACAATGCCCAGAATGGCATGATGGGGATGTAGTATTGCAGGTAACCTGCGCCGCCGATGGCGATAATGGCGCAAAGAAAAATCCCTATCCAAAACCACAGGCGCGGGCGCGGCTGCAACAAAATGGCGCAAGTAATCAAAAATAAGATCCACCACGTGTTCCAGAACATTTGTAATCGCGACCAAAGGTTGGCGGCGGTGAAAGTACCTGACGCCAGGTAATAATGGTTGAAGGCCACAGTGCATTCCCAGAATTCCCGGATCGCGCCGTGCATGGCGAAATATCCCAATTCCAGGGCGGCGGCAAAAATTCCTCCGGCGACGAAGAACGCCAGCGCCTTGAGAACCTCCATGGCTTTCCTGTTAAGGCGATACGTATCGATTAACCAGGCAAAAAACACAAATGCCACGATGGGCAGGGCGGTATATTTATAGAGGAGCGTCACCGCGCCCAGAAAGCCGGCGATAAACCGGCAGCCACGTTTGCATCCGTGTGCCCGGCTGTAACTGTATACTGCCACAGTGCCCAGCAGCGGTAGCAGCATAAACATTTCTGTGTTCACGCTATACTGGTCGATTCCCGGCATGAGGACCATCGGCGTCATCAGCCACATTGCGGGCAGGGCGTATCCTTCGCCAAATTCCCATCGTGCAATTAAGCCAAGTAATGCTGTCGCCAGTGCGACGAAGAGGTAAGCCAATAATCGCGGCGACCAAAAATGCTCCGGCAAAAAAATATTTGCCAGCGCGTAACTATAAATGACGCCCGGTGGTTTTTGGATGAAAGCGTGTTGGTACGGCGTGACGCCCTGGATTAGGAGTTGGGCGGCGTAGGCGTACTCTCCTTCATCACGGATGAGCGGGGCATCGTAATTATTCCAACGCAAAGCAACGAAAAGCGCCGCCAAACCCACAAAACTGAGCCAATGGCCCCAATGCAGATTCTGGATTTCGCGTTTGATGATGCCCGTCATGCCTGCGCATTAATGAGAATGACCATCGCGAAAACAAGTTTAAAGATTTTTATGCGCCACCCGCTTGACGGAAGCGCTTCCGGCTGCGAGATTCTTTTTCGCTTGGCGCAAAGTTCCGTCAATATCGCGGCAGGCAATTTGTTCGCGGAAATCAAAGACGCTCCCGCCGTGCAATCCATGGCACGGCGATTGGAGAATGGCAGAGCGCTTTCTTTTTTCGGCGTTGCTTCAGCCGCCTGGCCGTTCTTCGCCGCCCTCTTAAAAAAGAATTTCCCTCAACGGCCTATTGTTGTCGTTAACGAAAATCTGAAGGCACAGGAAAGCTTCCAGCAGGATCTTGAAACGTGGATGGGCATGGATCCCAAGGCAAAATCGCCGCTGCTTTTCTTTCCGGAATGGGAAATTTTTCCACACGAAGGCAAGCTGCCTCACTCTGACGTTATCAGCGATCGTTTGCAAACGCTGGTGACACTTTCAGGGAAGGCGCAGTCTAATGCGCCTGTGGTCGTGACCAGCGTCACCGCGCTATTACAGAAAACCTTCGCGCCGGATGACTTGAAGAAACGTGCGCGGCAGTTGCAGCGCGGCGATAAAATGGCCCCCCTCGATTTGATCGAGTGGCTTGAAGAGCAAGGTTACGAGCCCGAAGCGCAGGTTTCTCAGAAAGGCGAAATCGCCTTGCGCGGCGGCATTGTGGACATCTTTCCCTCGGCGGCTCCCTGGCCCGTGCGGCTGGAATTTTTTGGTGATGAACTGGAATCCCTCCGCGAGTTCGATCCACTAACGCAAATCTCGCGCGGGGAAATTCCGGCGGTCACCATCCCTCCTGCCGGGGAACTGGGCATCTTGAAACACGGCGCAGGCAACCAGCCGCTTTCCCTTTTGCCGGACTATCTCCTGCCGGAAACCATTTTTCTCTACTGCGACCCGGAACAGCTTTCCCTTCGGGCCGATGAATATGCCTCGCAAATTCCTGCAAACGATCCTTTTTTCGTTTCGTGGGAGGATTTCCAAAAAGCAGTTGAAGAGAAGAATTTCACCGTTGCCCATTTGATTGAAGCTGAAGATGAGTCGGTCGAAGCTGAAAATCCCCGGTTTCAAAGCCTTGAAGCGTTTCGCCCCTTGGGCGGGCACTCGGCGAATCCGCAAATTGCCGAGGCGCAACGGCGGGAATTTTTTAACCAGCTCCATCGCTGGATCCGGCAGGACTACGCCGTCCACGTGTTTTGCAATAACGACGGCGAGCGCCAGCGGTTCCAGGAAATTTGGAAAGATCTCGTCGGTGAAGCGGCCTGTCCCCCGCTCCATATCGGTTCACTTTCGCGCGGGTTTATTTGTGACGAGGCAAAACTGGTTGTCGTAACGGACGCCGAAATTTTTGGCCGTTACAAAATTCAGCGCCCAAGGAAACTCAAATCATCGCATGCCCTTGCGGCGCGTTCCGCCCTCGATATTGATTTCGCCGATTTGGAGGAAGGCGACTTTGTCGTGCATTTGCAGTACGGCATCGGAAAATTTCTTGGCCTGAAAAATCTCCCCGCTTCTTCCAGGAGCGGTTCGGAGACCGAATGCCTTGTTATCGAATACGCGCCCGCCAATCCCGGCGACGAGCCACCGAAGCTTTACGTGCCCATCAGTGAAGCACATCTCGTGGGCAAATACGTCGGCGCAGGTAAGGCACATCCGCCGCTCAACACCCTGAGCGGCTCGCGCTGGCGCAAAGCCAAGGAGCAAACTGAGCGGGCGGTGCGCGATGTCGCTGCCGAAATGCTGCGCATCCAGGCTGCGCGCGAAACGCAATCCGGCCATTCGTTCAAGGCCGATACGGCGTGGCAGCACGAATTTGAAAACGCTTTTATTTACGAGGAAACACCCGACCAGGTGACGGCTATTTCCGAAACAAAAAGTGACATGGAAAAGCCGCGGCCGATGGACCGTTTGATTTGCGGAGACGTCGGCTTTGGAAAAACGGAAGTGGCCATCCGCGCTGCGTTCAAAGCGGTGATGGACGGCAAGCAGGTGGCCGTACTGGTTCCCACCACTGTGCTGGCCCAGCAGCATTACAATAATTTCCGCGAGCGCATGGCGGATTATCCGGTTCGCCTCGAATTACTTTCGCGCTTCCGCACGCGCCGCGAGCAGCAGCGCGCCGTCAAGGATTTGGCCGCCGGCGCCGTGGACATCGTCATCGGCACACACCGCATTTTGCAGGATGACATTGTCTTCAAGGACTTGGGATTGGTCGTGATTGATGAGGAGCAGCGTTTCGGTGTGTTGCATAAAGAGAAGTTCAAGCGCCTGCGCGTCCTCGTGGACGTGCTCACCTTAAGCGCCACGCCCATCCCGCGCACGCTTTACCTCGCGCTCACCGGTGCGCGTGATATGAGCACCATCCAGACGCCGCCGCATGACCGCCTGCCTGTCCAGACCATTGTCACGCAATATGACGAGCGCATTATTCGCGACGCCATCCAGCGCGAACTCAATCGCGGCGGCCAGGTTTTCTTCCTGCACAACCGCGTAATGACGATTGAACTGATGCGCGGTAAATTGCAAACGCTGCTGCCGAATGCGCGCATCGTCGTCGGTCACGGCCAGATGGATGCGGATGAACTTGAAGAAGTCATGACGACCTTTATCAATGGCGAAGCGGACGTTTTGCTTTCTACGACTATCATCGAGAGCGGATTGGATATTCCCAACGCCAACACCATTATCATTGATCGCGCCGACCGTTTCGGCCTGAGCGATTTGTACCAGCTTCGCGGCCGTGTCGGACGCTACAAACACCAGGCTTACGCGTATCTGCTGCTGCCACGCCACGCCAGCCTGCTCGCCGATGTGCGCAAGCGCATCAGCGCCATTCGCCAATACTCCACGCTTGGCAGCGGTTTCAAAATCGCCATGCGCGACCTCGAAATCCGCGGCGCCGGCAATCTCCTGGGCTCGGAGCAAAGCGGCCACATCACCGCCGTCGGCTTTGAACTCTACTGCCAGTTGCTCAAGCAAAGTGTGTCGTCGCTGAAAGGTGAGAAGACCAAGCCACGCATCGATATCACGCTTTCACTGGATTTTCTGGAACCGGAAAAAGAGGACGCCCCGGCGGACCGCATTTCTCCGTTCAGCCATCATGCGACTTTGCCGCATTCCTATGTGCCTGAACCGCGCCATCGCATTGATATCTACCGCAAACTCGCGCAGGCCAATGAAAAGACTGCGCTTACAGCCCTGGAAACGGAATTGCGGGACCGTTTTGGGCCATTGCCGCCGCCGGTGGAACTGCTTTTGCAAATCGCGGAATTAAAAATTCTCGCCTCCGAAAAATCCGTGACGGCCATCGAAGTGAAAAACGACAAGCTGATGGTGACCCGCAATAACGATTACATCACGCTGGGAGGGAAATTTCCGCGCCTGACCAAAAAAGAGGCCAAGGCGCGGTTAAAAGAAATCAAGAAACTGCTGCTGGCGATTTGATCGTCCAGGCCAGCATGGGACGATATTTTCTTACGATCGGCCCAACTTCCAACTCCAAAATACAGTGCAAAACAAAAAGCCAACCGTGAAATAAAACCAGGTAGAAACATGTGCATGTAAGCATTGTTGCGCGGCGACTCCGTCAAAAAGGCAAAATTGCAAATTGTTTAGCATTGCCCAGTTACTGGTTATCGCCGTCCGGTTATCTGTGAACAACTGGACAAGCGAAAATGCAAAGGCCCCAAAACACAGGCATACAAGCAGGCAATGAAATAGTCTATGCATGCTAAAATTTTCGCACTTCAGAACTGAAATGCACGCAACTACCGTTAAACTTACCCCAGCTTCGCCAGCGTCGCTTTGACGGCGTCGAAGTTCGGCAAATCTTTCGGCGTCGGCGTTTGTTCGCTGTATTGCACGGTGCCGCTCTTATCAATCACGAACGCCGCGCGTGCCGCGGTATCGCCTACGCCCGCCAGCATGGGGAATACCACGTCATATTTCTTGATGGTTTCCTTGTTCAAGTCGCTGGCCAGGGGAATCGTGATTTTTTCCTTCTGCGCCCAGGCTTCCTGCGCAAACGGCGTATCAATGCTGATGCCGATGACGTCCGCGCCGGCAAACGAGCTCAAGCCCTGGCTGAGATCGCACAATTCTTTGGTGCAGACACTGGTGAATGCCGCCGGGAAAAATAGCAGCACGGTGTTTTTTTTGCCGAAATTATCGCTCAATTTCACGTCCACGAGACCGGACGCCTGTTTGGATTTGAGGGTGAAATCGGGAGCTTTGGAGCCTGCCTTGATAGCCATAAATATTGTTCCTTTATTTAATTGTTGGGCGAAAAGTCTGAAGGTGAAGCCGCGTCGTGTCAAACGGGTTTTTGTGATTTGAAGTATGGTAACCGGTTAATTCCTCACATTCCATGACGGCTTTTGAGGCTGAATCGCGCATGTATTATTAATGCCTCCGATAGACCGCACGCGTGGCTTTACCTTGATTGAACTCCTGGTGGTCATTGCCATCATCGCCATTTTGGCAGCCATCCTGTTGCCGGTCTTAAATAGCGCCCAACGCCGGGCGCAACAGGCTGCCTGCCTAAGCAATCTCAAACAAATGACCATGGCCAACATCCTTTATGCGGGCGATTACAGTGGCACTTTGATGCAACCGCAGGGAATCAACAGCCCTTACGGGATTAAATCCGAGTGGATTGGCGGTTTGATAGATTATTATTCCAAAGCCACCAATGTCCTGCTTTGCCCTTCGGCGAAAACGGGGGTCATCAATCCGGCGTCGCAAGGGGTTTCAGTTTACAGCACGCCGGGTAATCCGCTCGGCGGCGGACAAGACGGCTCGGCCAACAATGATTACGTCGTTTATCTCACGGTGAATTCGCCGCTCGGTTGGACGCTGGGTTGCAGCTATACCTACAATGCCTGGTTTTATGCGCCCGGCGTTTCCGGCGTGAACCGCGATGCCGTCAGCATCGAGCCGACTTATGGGGTTCCCGATCCGGGTTTGTGTTACCTCAAAGAGTCGCAGGTCACCCGGCCTGTCCTCACGCCGGTATATGTAGACGGAATTTGGCAGGACGCCTGCCCGACGGAAATTGATTCTCTTGGCCAGGATCTCTGGCGCGGCACGGATTGGTTAAACCAAAGGGCCGGCTACGAAATGGGCCGCATGGCCGTCCAGCGGCACGGCGGAATCGCCTCTGCCTCGCGCAGTGACACCACCAGTTGGAGCGTCGCGCCGCCCGATGGCGCGGTGGATGTCGGACTCTATGATGGCCATGTGGAGTCGTCTAAACTGCCGAATCTTTGGAATTATACCTGGCATGTAAATTGGGAGAAAAAGTTCGCGCCCACCATTGGTGCACCGAAGGCGTATTGAGAACAGCGGCTATACCGCATTAATAAACGGTAACCGCAGAAAAGATTCCTGCTTCGTAGGGCTTCGCTGTCAGCGGCTTATTTGTCGGTGACATTACCCGGGGTTACGCTCGCGGACTCGCTGACCCCGGGCTATCACCGACCGCCCTTATCAGGGCTTTCAGTTTTCGGCTGCGCGGACAGGAAAGATCCATCGTTACAATGCACTCGTAAAGCAATTGAAGCCTTAAATACAATCGTTTGCGGGATAATACCGGGCCTTTCCGCTGGAATAAGAGCTGCTTCTTTTCGGTGTCATACAGAGATAACTCTTATGACAGACCACATTAATATCGTCGTCCTGGCCCTGGCGCTGGTGATTACTTTTCTTTTTCGCTTCGTGGCGCTCTTCATTTTTTTGCTGGTCATGATCAAAATCCAGAAGCTCAACTTTTCATGGCTGCCGCTCGTTGGGTCGGCGGCCCTGGCCAGCCTGTTAGACATGATTCCGTTCGTCGGCCATTTCATCGCGGTACCGGTGCTGTTGCTGTGCATCTGGAAAGTCACGGGAGGCGAACTCTTTCCGGACGCATCATGCACTGTTGGCCTCTCCTACGCGTACATGCGATGCCTGGGCTGGGTTTTACTGGCGTATGCGCCTGCTCCGCACCTCGCGACGGCGCATGATGACTTGGCCGAAGACACCAATGCACCAACGGTGGCGATCGTGCAGACCACGAACGACGTGGCGCCAGCCGACCCGGCTCCTCCTGCTCCTGTCATTCCGCCGAGCGGCGTGGCCGCTGCCATTTCGGTAAAGGGTATCAGCCGTGGCGTTAATGACTCGATGGTAACGATTCAATACGGCAAGAAGGATTACATCATTTCATTGGGCGAAGGGACGACGATTTCTACCAGGGAAGGCCCGGCCACCGTCCGCTTTGTGAAGGCAAACGGAAACGATGTCACGCTTTCCATCAAGGGCCAGGAAGTGGCGTACGCTTTGAAATAATATTTTTTAATCGCGGCGGAATTCGGCCGTTTACGGCATCACCATTTTATCGCCCAGGCGATCGCTCAATTGTTCCAGGTAGAGGCTGGCCGGTTCCACGGGCTGGTCGTTCGATTCAATAATCCCCTGCGGCAGCATCGGTCCTTTGCCAAACGGCATGGGCGCGAGAATCTGTTCGCCGGAACAGCCGATGGCCCAATTGTAAGTTCCCGGCGGCTGCTGGATGATGTAATCCTTCGCGGTGCAATTCCACACCACCGACCATCCGGATGTCCAGCCATGGCCGGAACCCATTTCGCCGCGGTTCATCAGATCAATCCCGCCGCTGTTAACATTGCAGTCATCAAAAAGCAGCCCGGTGGCCCATCGCTCGTGCGGCGAGATGGAACCGTTCCCGCGAAAATCGCAGTTAAAGAGCACGTTCGGCCCGGTCGCACCCGTTAGCGTCACAAAATAAAAAAGATGATTACCGATGTCTGTGCAATGAACCAAAAGCGTTTGTGTGCCATCCACGGCGAAGTCTGCCGGCAGCGCTGCCCCGACCGTAGCCACGGTATGTTTGACGGCGACGTCCTTGATAGTAATCCGCGAAGTATTCGCCCCGGTATGAATGCTATTGATCGTATCGTCTATCGCCACGTTCCGGACCCAAACATCACTGGCATT
>DATJXK010000315.1:0-24175 GCA_035500235.1 Pseudomonadales bacterium
GGCCAATATCAACATTCAGGCCGCCGTCACCAATGGTACTGCCCCGGTGACGAGCGTGAAGTTCTTCACAGGCACGACTCTTTTGACCACTGAAAGCACCGGCCCATTTTCCACGACAGCAAATAACCTCCCGGCGGGCAATTACGCGCTTTCCGCCATTGCCGGGGATAGCAGCGGCTTGTCAGCAACCAACACGGTAAACATCAGCGTGGTCACTCCCATTGCCGTCACGCTGACAAATTTAACCGTGTCCCACGGCACGAATTTCCAATTCTCTTACGGGGCAAATGTTGGCCTGAACTATGTTATCCAGCGCGCCACCAGCCTGGCGCCGCCCAATTGGGTTCCCATCGCCACCAATATCGCAGCGAGCAACCCGACGAATTATATGGATACTCACGCGACGGGCAGTCCCGCGTTCTATCGCGTAGGTCAATTGCCCAATCCCTGATCCGGGGAACACTCTGGTTCGGTGATTGTGGTTATGGCGCTCCCGAGGTTTTTTCCCCAACCCGGGAGCGTCATTTTTTGAATGCGTTTGCACGGAACTCAAAATGATTTAACCTCTTGCATCTCAAGTGAACCTTTTTAAGATTTTTATCGCACGCGCGCTTTGCCGTGCGTTGTTCATTTTACTGGCGGGCTTCATGGTAAAAGCTGCCGCACAATCCGGTTCCCCGGCCAGAATGTTTCCCGCGCAAGGTGTGATTGAGGAGCTTCACCCGGAAAATTTAACGGTCGTCATCAAACACGAAACGATCTCCAATTACATGGACGCCATGACGATGCCGTTCCATGTGCAAAACCTGCCCGTTTTGTCCGGATTAAAGCGCGGTGACCAGGTGACGTTCCAGCTTCACGTGACCGACAATGCAAGCTGGGTGGATCATTTCCTAAAAACCGGAACAGTTTCACTCCCGGAAAATACGACTACTCCTCAATCGACAGCCATATCGCATACTAAAGAATCGCTGCTCGATTATAAATTCACCAACGAGCTCGGCCGGGCCGTGAGCTTCAATGATTTTCGCGGCCAGGCGCTAGCCATTACGTTCTTTTACACACGCTGTCCTCTGCCGGAATATTGCCCGCGCCTCTCAAAAAACTTCCAGGAAGCCATGCAGAAACTGGAGGCCATGACGAACGCTCCCGCCAACTGGCATCTGATATCCGTCTCATTCGATCCGGAATTCGACACGCCGCAAATCCTGAAAAGTTACGGTCTGGGCTACGGGTACGATGCCGCGCATTGGAGTTTTTTCACCGGCCCGCAGGACAAAATCGCCGCACTGGCCCGCGGAGTCGGCGTGGAATACAAAACGGACGGCGGGACGATCAACCACAATTTCCGCACGTTGGTCGTGGATCCCAACGGTCACCTGCAAATGATTTTTCCCGTCAGCGGAGATTTAAGCGACCAAATCGTATCCGAAATTCTCAAGGCAGCGGCTGTCCCGCTAAAGCCAATTTTGTCCGGCCGCCAGTAAACCTGCCTGTTCCCATGACATACCAAGCGTGAACAACCAGGAGTCAAGTTTCGGTTCCGATCTGGATGTTCTATGGTAAAGTGGCCGTTAGCTCTTTGACATTACGTTTCGTCTGACTTTGCAGGGTCACTTACGTCCGGATGCCACTTTAGTGCTGTTGTGCTTCGGCCCCACCATTCACCCTCTCCTTGGGGAGAGGGCCGGGGTGAGGGAGAGCTATGCCTCGGCGCTCTTGGCGCCTTCCTCAATAAGCCCGCGGGTACCGTCTGCCTGGAAGGCTATGGAAGCCTACGGAAGGGTCCCCCCCGGGGACTGAATTACCCCTGCTAGCCAAATTAACCTTCCGTGCAAACCAAAAGTAAACCGAAACAAACCGTTTTTCTTCAGTCTTTATCCATCTCCCGCTGTTTTTCCTTTTCCCTCGTTCATTTTGTCTTCACTGTTTGTAGATGAACGAGATTTTTGTCATTGGACACCGCAATCCGGACACGGACGCGATTTGCTCCGCGATTGGGTACGCGGAATTCAAACGGCGCACCGGCACGCCCGAGGCCGTCGCCGCCCGCTGTGGCGATACCAATGAACGCATTGATTTTGTTTTGAAAACCTTCGAGATGCCAGCGCCAAGGTTCATTGCGGATGTTTCCCCCAAAGTTTCCGACGTCATGCAGCGGCATATTATGAGCGTCACGCCTGACTCCACCGCCGCCGACGCCTTGCAATTGATGGATGAGCGCAACATCCGCATCCTGCCCGTGCTCGATAAAACGCGCCGGTGCTGCGGTTTGCTCTCGCTTTTCAAGCTCAGCAAATTTCTTTTTCCCGCCGCGGACCGCGCCGCGGATTCGCGCCGGGTGCTGTCCTCGCTTAAAAACCTCGCCGAGACATTGCACGGCAAACTGCTGGTCTCTTTTGAGCCCGAGGAGGAAGACGAATTGATCATGCTCATCGGCGCCATGAGCCTGGAATCGTTTGCCGACCGCCTGAAGGCCTTTGTGCACGAAAAAGTCATCGTCATCGTCGGCGACCGCGAGGACATCCAGGAAGCTGCCATCAAGAAACGCGTTCGCGTCATCATTGTCACCGGCGGCATTAAAGTGGAAAAAGAAGTCCTCGAGATGGCCCAGGACCGGCACGTCAGCATCATCTCCTCCCCGCACGACACCGCCACCACCTCCACGCTCTGCCGTGCTGCCGTGGCCGTGAGCCACGTCTTGAACGAGGAATTCATTTGCTTCCAGGAACAGGCGCCACTCGCTGCTGCACGCGAAGAAGCCCGACTGTCTGGCCATCAGATTTTCCCCGTGCTCAACCCGGAAAACAAAGTCGCCGGCATTTTGTCCAAAACCGATTTCCTCAAAAGCATCAGCCGCAAGTTGATCCTTGTGGACCACAACGAAATGTCCCAGGCCGTGCAGGGCGCGGAGGAAGTCGAGATCATCGAAATCATTGACCATCACCGCATTGGCGCGCTCACCACAACGCAGCCCATTTTATTCCGCAACGAACCCGTCGGTTCCACCAGCACCATTGTAGCGGGCTGTTTTTTCCAATCCGGCGTGGAACTTCCCCCGCCCATTGCAGGCTTGCTGCTGGCAGGCGTCATTTCGGATACATTGAATCTCACATCGCCCACCACCACGCCGCGCGACGCGGAAATTTTGAAAAAGCTCGAGGAAATTTCCGGCACGAAAGCCAAAGCCTTCGCCGAAAAATTCTTCGCGTCCGATTCCCTCCTCTCCATGAAACCCGCCGCACAGGTCATCACGACGGATTGCAAGGAGTATGTCGAAAGCGGTTCGAAATTCAGCATCGCGCAAATCGAGGAAATTGGTTTCGAACAGTTCTGGAAACGCAAAGATGAATTGATCGAGGCGCTCGAAGCCAGCCGCCGTAAGCGTGACTATTTCTTTGCCGCTCTCTTCGTGACCGATGTCTCCACGCAAAGCTCGATCCTGCTCATCGTGGGCGACAAGGGATTCATCCGCCGCATCGGCTATCCGAACGTCGAACCGGGCATCTATGAATTGGGCAACGTCGTTTCCCGCAAGAAACAATTGCTGCCGTACTTCATTCATTGCCTGCGGCAGGCAGCGACGACAGCAGGTTAAGCACCGCCGGCATCATTCCTCGCCGCCCTGATGGTCGAGGAAATGCCGTATGCAATGCGAAAGCTCGACAAAATCAATGGGCTTCTGGAAAACATAACGCAACGGCGCGTAACGGGACGTGGATAAATCCGGGGGATGGTTCAATCCCGTCATTAAAATAACCGGCAAATTTGGGCGCACGGCGCTCATCTCTTCCGCCAGTTCGGCGCCCTGCAAATCCGGCATCGTATGATCCGTAATCACCAAATCAAATTTCTCCGAATCCGCGCGAAAGGTCTTCATCGCTTCGCGGCTATCGGCACGCGTGGTCACCCGATAACCCATTTTGCGTAACCGTTGCTGCATCATGTCCAGGACCGGGACCTCGTCGTCCACTACGAGGATTTGTTCGCGATGTCCCGGCAAAATTTGGTCTTTGTCTATTATATTTCCCGTCGGCAATTCTTTTGATTTGGGCAGGTACAGATGAAACGTTGTTCCATCTCCCACCCGGCTGTTCACCTTGATGTGTCCGCCGCTACGGGTGACGATTTTTTGCACCAGTGTCAGCCCCAGGCCCGTTCCGCGCCCGGGCGCTTTCGTCGTGAAAAACGGTTCAAAAATTCGTTCCAGCACATCCGGGCTCATGCCACGCCCGGTATCATGGACCGCCAAGTGAACATACGAACCGGCCGGCAATGACAACTTTGCTCCTGTTCCGGCATCCAAGTCCAGCGCATCCAACTCAAATTCCAGGCGTCCGCCCTTCGCTTTCATTGCATGACCCGCATTAGTGCCGAGGTTCATAATGACCTGGTGCATTTCGGTCACGTCAGCCACCACTACATCATCGTCTGTCTTCGTATTGACATGGATGCTGATCGAGGATGGCAGCGTCGCAGAAAGCAATTTGACTACTTCCTTGAGAATACCACCAAGCTTTAACGGGTGATGCTGGGCATCCGTTGGGCGGCTGAAGGTCAGAATTCGTTTGATGAGATCACGCGCGCGATTGGCAGATTTAAGTACCATGTCCAGGTTATCGCGCGTTTTGCCTTTGACCTGGGAATCGGCCAGGGCCAGTTCCGTATAACCGAGGATTGCGCAGAGCACGTTGTTAAAATCATGGGCCATGCCGCCGGCCAGTGTGCCAATCGCCTCCATCTTTTGGGCGTGCAACATCTGCTTTTCCAATTTGGCCCGGTCCGCCTCGGCATTTTTGCGGTCCGTAATATTATCAATGAAGCCCTCGTAATGATGAATCGCGCCGTCGTCATCCCGCACCGCACGCGCACTTTCGGAAATCCAAATGATACTGCCATCGCGCCGGCGCACCTGGTACTCCAGGCCCAGCACAAAGCCGTTCTGCTCCATCTGCTGCTTGAACCGTTCCCGGAAAGACGAATCCACGTAAATCTGGTTTTGGATGTCCGAAACCAGGTTTAACATTTCCTCCGGACGCTCGTAACCATACATCCGGGCCAGGGCGGCATTGACCACCAGATATTGGCCATCGGGCGTGCTTTGATAAATACCTTCAATGGCATTTTCGAACATGCCACGGTATTTAGTCTCCGCCGCCTTCAGCCGCGCAAAACTCGTTTCGCTATTACTCACCCAAGCCGATACAAGCAGTTCATTTGCCAATCTTTAACTAGTGAAACAGTAAATTTGCCCTGGCTGAGACTTCATTTTAACCTGGGTGCCAAGGCCTAAAAACTCCGTTTTTCCTTAATTTTTTCGGCCTCATGCCTTCTTTTTTCTTTTCGGGCATCCGCTTTGCCTTCACTGTTTGGGCGTGAAATTGTCCGCTCAAGAAATCCGCACCGCGGTCAAAGCCGCCCTGGTTGAAGACATCGGCACCGGCGATGCCACGACCCTCGCGACCGTCCCGCCCGGCCTGAAGGCCCGCGCCGTCATGCGCGCGCGCGAACCGCTCGCCCTCGCCGGCGTCGAATTCGCCGAAGCCGCCTTTCGCCAGTCGTCCGGGAAAGTTAAAATTGAAAAAATCCTTCGCGACGGCCAGCGCGCCAGGGCCGGCGCGACGTTGCTCAAAATTTCCGGCCCGGCCCAGGCCATCTTAACCGCCGAACGCGTTGCGTTAAATTTCATCCAACGGCTCTCGGGCGTGGCTACTCTCACGGCTGCTTTCGTGGAAGCGGTGCACGGTACGCGTGCTCAAATTCTCGAAACCCGCAAAACCACTCCCGGCTGGCGGCGATTTGAAAAGTATGCGGTCGCTTGCGGCGGCGGGACGAATCATCGCATTGGTTTGTTCGACATGATTTTGATCAAAGACAATCACCTGGCCGCGCTGCGGGACGCCCAACCCAACGCCATCGCCGCCGCGATTGAGCGCGCGCGCGCAAAATTCCCGAAATTAAAAGTCGAAGTCGAAGCCGACACGCTCCAGCAGGTCGAACAAGCGCTCGATGCCGGCGCGGAAATAATTTTGCTCGATAACATGAGCTTAAAACAATTGCGGGCTGCCGTAAAAATGACCAAGGGTTACGCTAAAACGGAAGCCAGCGGCGGCGTGAATTTAAAAACCGTCCGCGCCATCGCGCAGACCGGCGTGGATTTCATTTCCGTCGGCGCGCTGACGCACTCCGCCCGGGCGGTGGACATTGGATTGGATTTCGAAGAATGACCACCGACGCAAAAATTCTTTCCGCGCTGCGTAAAAACCCCGACGGCATTTCCGGCGCTGAACTGGCGGAGCAACTGCACATCAGCCGCGCCGCCATCTGGTCGCGCATTGAAGAACTGCGCAAGCTCGGCTACGATATCGAGGCCGGGCCGCATCGCGGCTATCGCCTCGTGGACGAACCGGATGCGCTCCTGGCCGACGACCTCCTCGCCCGCCTCGGCAAAACCCGCATGATCGGCCGCGACATCCAGGTCTACGAGCAAACCACTTCCACGAACGACGTCATCGAACGCCTCGCCCGCGACGGCGTGCGCGAAGGCGTCGTCGTGTTTGCCGAATCCCAAACGAAAGGACGCGGGCGCCTGGGCCGCAAATGGGTTTCCCCCACACGCAAGGGCTTGTGGTTCTCCATCCTGTTGCGGCCGAATCTGCGCCCGCAGGAAACTACGCAATTGACCGTCGCTTCCGCCACGGCCCTGCGCCGCGCCATTGTTTCCCAAACCAATCTGCCCATGGAAATCAAATGGCCGAACGACATCCTGATTAACGGGCGAAAAGTCGCCGGCATCCTGACGGAGATGAGCGCGGAGCTCGATCGCGTCCGGCACGTCATTCCCGGCATCGGCATTGATGTGAACCAGGACACAAATGAATTTCCGCCGGAACTGCGCAAGATTGCCACGTCGCTGAGAATCGAAAGTGGCGAGAGCATTTCCCGCGCGGCCCTGGCGGTGGAGATTTTGCAGGAATTGGATAAAGATTACGCACGCGTTTATACCGGGAAATTTTCCGAAATCGCCGATGAATGGGTGGAATATTGCGGAACCATCGGCAAAGATGTGACCGTGCAAATCGGCGATCGCAAGATTCGCGGCTGCGCCGAATCGCTGGACGACGACGGCGCACTCGTCTTGCGAACCGAATATGGCCGCCTGCAACGCATCACCGGCGGTGATGTCTCCATTGAAAAATCCTAGGCGGCTCGAACATTTCAGGGACTAACGAGCCGGAAGAATTGCGAGGGGAACGAATTGGTCACGGTAACGGTCATGCCCTGCACGGTATTGCTGACCGTCGTCCAATTAGGCGAAACCAGGTTGGTAGCGCTTTGCAAAACGTAATTACTGGCCCAGGCCGGCCAGGAAAGCACGATTAGACGGCCATTGGATAAAATGTTTAAAACGGGAGGAAAGGACAATTCAAACACCGTGCCGACGTGATTGGTGCCGCCTCCGGGTGCAGTTCCGTAAAGATTGCCGTTGCCGGCCAATGTCAAACCCGCCAGCGGATCGGCTCCATCACGACCATTGGTGAAAGAATAAAGCGGTGTTAGGACGCCATTGGTAGTGACCCGGAAAACACTGCCGTAATCATTGGCGCCACCTTCGTAAGCAGTTCCGTAAAGATTGCCGTCATTGGCCTGCACGAGAGCGGCAGAAGGAGCAGCCCCGTCATTACCATCAGTAAAGGAATAAAGCGGCGTCAGGACACCATTGGTCTTGATCTGGAAAATCGCCCCGTCGAAATTGGTGCCGCCTTCCTCGGCGGTTCCATAAAGATTACCGTCACTGGCTTGCACCAGGCCCGCAACTGGATAAGCGCCATCATGACCATCGGTGAAGGAATAAAGTGGCGTTAAGACCCCATTGGTGGTGATTCGGAAAACAACCCCGTAACCGTTGGTGCCGCCTTCGTATGTGGTTCCATAAAGCTTGCCGTCACTGGCCTGCACCAGGCCCGCCACCGGATAGGAGCCATCATGACCGCCAGTGAAAGAATAGAGTGACGTCAAAGCGCCACTGGGAGTAATCCGGAAAACCGTGCCGTCGAAATTGGTACCGCCGTTCTCGGTTGTCCCGTACAGATTGCCATCGTTCGCCAGTGTCAACCCGCCCCGGGGATTGGCACCATCATGACCGCCGGTAAAGGAATAGAGCGGTATGAATGCGCCGTTCGTGGTGGTTCTGAATATCGCACCATAATCGTTAGTGCCCCCGTATTGAGTAGTCCCGTAAAGAGCACCGTCGCTGGCTTGCACCAAACCGGCATAAGGATTCGCGCCGTCATTGCCATTGGTGAAAGAATAAAGCGGGGTCAGTGCGCCACTGGTACTAATTCTAAATATCGTGCCGTAGCCGTTAGTGCCGCCTTCGTAGGTGGTGCCGTAAAGATTACCGTCATTAGCCTGCATCAAATTGGCCACCGGATTGGCGCCGTCATTGCCACCCGTGAAGGAATAAAGGGGAATGAACGTAGGCTGGGCGTCCGCTCCCTGGAGGCCAGCCAACAGCGCCCACATAACCAGGAGCCATTTAACCTGGATTTTCATCGGATGTTTCTATTAGGCTTTCGTCTTCTGCCGAATTTTATTCATTCTTCGTAGAATTGCAAGATTTTTCCCGGCTTCTATCCAGTCCGCCTTTAGTTTGCTGTTGTTTTTGCGTAAACTGTCGGCAACGGCGGCCGGAATCAGGCTTTTGGCCATGCATTTTTCATTTTTAATTTTTAACTTTTCATTTTTAATTGAGTGATGCTTTTGCTTTTCGACATCGGGAACACGCACACGCACCTCGGCCTGGCAACGGACCGGCGTGTCACCAAGCAGGCCAACATCCCCACGCGCGAATGGTTCGGCGGGAAGGCAAGCGTGCTGGTGAAAAGATTTGTCGGCGGCAAAAAAATCACCGGCGCAGCTTTGTGCAGCGTCGTCCCGCGCGCCACGCCACTTGTCCGCAAAGCGGTTCGCAGCACCTGGAACTTGGATACATTGGAACTGAACGCCCAAACCACGCGCGGCGTGGGCATTGATTATCCGAAACCCAAAACCATCGGCGCCGATCGTCTGGCCAATTCCGTCGCCGCCTTCAAACGCTTCGGTGCACCCGTCGTCGTCGTGGATTTTGGTACCGCAGTGACCTTTGACGTTGTTAATACCAAAGGCAATTACATCGGCGGCATCATCGCGCCCGGTCTGGCGGCGATGACCGATTATCTGCACGAGAAAACGGCATTGCTGCCGCGCATCAAAATCACCGAGCCAAAAAAGGTGGTCGGCAAAAGCACTGAGCAGGCCATGCTCGCCGGCGCGGTCTATGGCTATCGCGGACTCGTGCGCGAGCTCATCTCCGAACTCAAACGCGAACTGAAAACCAAACGCCTGCCCGTCGTCGCCACCGGCGGCTACGCCAAACTCATTGCCACCGGCCTGCCGGAAATTTCGTCTATCGAACCCAACCTGACCCTTGACGGCCTGCGCCTGGTTTGGCAGGCATCGCAAACTTGAACTTTAAAACCGTTCGCCGAACTGGCAAACTCCCCTTTCTATGTCGAGCAGCCGCAGGCAATATCCGTTTCATCTGATCGAGCCCAAATGGCAAAAAGTTTGGGACGACCAGCAGGCTTTTCGCGCCTTTAATCCCGGCGACGACATCCCCGCGTCCCATCCCTTTGCACAGCGCCATCAGCTTTCCGGCAAAGTCTCCGCCGCGCAATTGCCGCCCAAGTTTTACATCCTCGACATGTTCCCCTACCCCAGCGGCGCCGGCCTGCACGTGGGCCATCCCGAGGGCTACACCGCCACCGATATTTTGGCGCGATACAAACGCGCGCGCGGTTTCAACGTCCTCCATCCCATGGGCTGGGATGCTTTTGGTTTGCCCGCTGAGCAATACGCCGTCAAGACCGGCCAGCATCCGCGCAAAACTACGGAAGAAAACATCGCCACCTTCAAGCGGCAGATTAAATCCCTCGGTTTCAGCTACGACTGGTCCCGCGAGCTCGCCACCACCGACCCCGACTATTTCAAATGGACCCAGTGGATTTTTCTCAAACTTTATAATAGCTACTTTGATCCCGAATTAAATAAGGCCCAGCCGATTGAATTGTTGGAAGACGCGCTTTCGGACACGCCTAAGCATAAGGACAAATGGCCAAGTTCTTATTTGGCGACAATGCATAAAATATGGGATGAAAGACCCGGCCAAAGAGACGACCATAGCAACGATTTTTTTAGAAATACCCTCCTTCGCGACCGTCGTCTCGCCTTCGTCAGCGAAGCTCCCGTGTGGTGGTGCGAAGGACTGGGGACGGTTTTGGCTAATGAAGAAGTCGTGGACGGCAAAAGCGAAGTCGGCGGTTTTCCCGTTGTCCGTAAGCCCATGCGCCAATGGATGCTCCGCATTACTGCTTATGCCGAAAAACTGATCCAGGACCTCGATACCATTGACTGGACCGATTCGCTCAAAGAAATGCAGCGCAACTGGATTGGCCGGAGCGAAGGCGCGGAAGTGGATTTCCAAATCGCTGGATCGCCGGAAAAAATCCGCGTTTTCACAACGCGCCCGGATACGTTATTCGGCGCGACGTATATGGTCCTCGCGCCGGAGCACAAACTGGTTAACCAAATCACCACGCCAGAGCAGCGCGATGCGATTGCCAAATACAAAACCGACGTTGCCAAGAAATCTGATTTAGAGCGCACAGAATTGGCGAAAGATAAAACCGGCGTCTTCACCGGCGCTTATGCTATCAACCCGGTTAATCAGGAAAAAATTCCCATTTGGATTGCTGACTATGTTTTGGCGAGCTATGGCACCGGCGCCATTATGGCTGTGCCCGCTCATGACACGCGCGATTATGAATTCGCACAGAAATTCAATTTGCCAGTCATCCAGGTAGTCGAACCACCCGCCGGAAAAAATTGGCAAGGATTTACTGATGATGGAACCGCCGTAAACTCCGGTTTCATTTCCGGCCTGCCCACTGCCGAAGCTAAAAAGAAAATCACCGATTGGCTCCAGGAAAAGGGTCTCGGCCAGCGCACTATCAACTACAAACTCCGTGATTGGCTTTTTTCCCGCCAGCGCTATTGGGGCGAGCCTTTCCCAATTCTTTGGAAGACCGGTCAAACCAGGGGCACAACCTTTATATATAATGAAGCCTTGCCGGAAAGCACTTTACCTGTATTACCGCCGGAATTGACTGATTACAAGCCCACCGCCACCGGCGAGCCGCCCCTCGCCCGCGCCAAAGATTGGGTGAACCTCCCAGACGGCTCGCAACGCGAGACCAACACCATGCCGCAATGGGCCGGCTCCTGCTGGTATTATCTCCGCTATCTCGATGCGAAAAACGCAAATGCCTTTGTCGGCAAGGAAGCCGAATACTATTGGATGAGCGGCAAGTCCGCTGGCGTTGATTTATACGTCGGCGGCACCGAACACGCCGTGTTGCACCTGCTCTACGCGCGTTTCTGGCACAAGGTTCTTTTCGACCTCGGCTATGTTTCTACGCCCGAGCCGTTTTTCAAGCTCGTCAACCAGGGCATGGTCCTGGGCGAAGACAACCAGAAGATGTCCAAGTCCCGCGGCAACGTCATTCCCGTGGACGCGCCTGTGCGCGATGTTGGCACCGACGCCTTGCGCCTCTACGAAATGTTCATGGGCCCGCTCGAAATGGTCAAACCCTGGAGCACCAAGGGCGTCGAAGGCGTCTATCGTTTCCTCGGCCGCGTCTGGCGACTCTTCGTGGATGAAACGAGCGAAACGGAATTTGAGCAGGCGGAAACTACCACCGACCCGCAGAAGCACGCCGAATTGTTGAGCCTCATCCGCCTGGATACGGCCATCAAAGACGTTGCGGCCACTCCGGTACAATTGAAGACGCTCCACGCCTGCATCAAAAAAGTAACCGAAGACCTGGACGGCTTGCGCTTCAACACCGCCATTTCCGCACTTATGGTTTTTGTGAATGAAGCGATGACCTGGGAAACCAAACCCGTTTCCGTCCTGCGCGATTTCCTCATCTTGCTTCAACCCTTTGCGCCGCATTTGGCCGAGGAACTTTGGGCTCGGCTCCCCAACTCCGGAAATTTAGCTTATTCCGCCTGGCCTAAATTTGACGCAGCCCTGCTCGTGGAATCCGAAATGGAAATTCCCGTGCAGGTGAACGGCAAACTCCGCGATGTGATTAAAGTTCTCGCCGATATCAGCCAGGCTGACCTGGAAGCGGCCGCGAAAAGTTCTGAGAAAGTGAAACCGTTTATCGAAGGCAAAACGATTAAGAAAGTCATCGTCGTGCCGAAGAAATTGATGAACTTGATCGTAGCCTGATTTTCAGCCGTGGTTGCTTTTTAATTCGCCCATAACGCGGCGCATGTGGGCAACGTCAACACCGTGCGTCCCAAGCTGGTCGATAAAGTCCTGGGCGCAATCTTCGCCGATGACGGTCCGCATGGACCGGCTTCCCTTGTCCAGGCTGAAGACCGCCGAATAATGGACGTGTACTTCGGGCGACTTTACCGCGTCGGAAGCAGGCGGTTGAATGTGAATGAAGGCGATTTGTTCGAGGAAGATGACGATCCCGTTTTTGAGTGCGATAGTTTTCATGGTATAGTTTTCGCCTGGCTATTGTTATGCCGGCCAATTTTTTTAGGCCGGTCAACCAGGCGCTGCTACTCAATACCAATCGCCCTAGCCTGTCAAATCACTTTTCTGCCCCCGCCAAAATCGTCTGGAAATGCGGCGGCTGTTCTTCGCTCGCGACCACGCTGATTTCGATTTTTTTGAAACCCGCGTTCTCCAACCAATGATGCAAATCGCTCTCCGCAAAACCCGGCCAGCGGTCGCCGTAAAGCTCATGCGCCTTTTCGAAGTTATGCTTCAGCAAATCCAGGATCATGATTTGCCCGCCGCTCTTCAAAATTTTATACGCGGCGGCAATCGCGTCCGCCGGGACTTCCGCATGGTGCAGCGCCTGGCTCAAGATCACCAGGTCCACACTGCCCGGCTCAATCGGTGGATTTTGCAAATCGCCCTGCCGAAACTCCAAATTTTTCAGCCCGTTCTTTTTTGCCTTCGCCTTGCCAAACTCGACAATCTTTTCCGAATTGTCCACGGCAATCACCTTTTTGCACCGGCGCGCGAGCAGTTCGCTCAACAACCCTTCGCCCGCGCCCAAGTCCGCCACTACCAACGGCGGCAAAATGCGCAAGAGCAAATGCCCGAACGCCTGCCACGACCGTCCCGGACCGTACACACGGTCGAAGCGCCCGGCGATTTGGTTGAAATAAACCTCTGCGCGCTCGCGTCGGCGCGCCAGCACGCGCTTCAAATTAATTTGGTCGCCCGCGTTCTCCGGCAATTCCTTCGCCCCGCGAATCGCCAACTGGATAAATTCCCGTTCCGTCGCACCGGCGTTTTCATTCAATTTATAAAACGCCCGCTTGCCCTCGCGCCGCGATTGCAGTAGTTCCGAATCCTGCAACAGGCCCAGGTGCGTCGAGATGCGCGACTGTCCCAGCCGCGTGATTTCCTGCAGCTCGGCCACGGACAGCTCGTCCCGCTCCAGCAGCGCCACGATGCGCAGCCGCGTCGGGTCTGACAATGCCCGCAAAGATTTTAAGGTGGCCGACATTTGCTTATTTATTCAGGATTTAAGGCTTTTAAGCATGCCAAAATAATTTCAGAAACGGTTTGACAATGCTGTAATTTGTTATATCATCAAATCCTGATACGTCAATACGTTTAATTAATTCATGAGCAAAAACTTTATCTTCTCTTCCGAGTCCGTCGGCGAAGGCCATCCGGACAAAGTATGCGATACCATTTCCGATTACGTGCTGGATGCCTGCCTCGCGCAGGACAAACACAGCCGTGTCGCCTGCGAGACTTACGCCAAGGCCAATCTCGTGGTGGTCGGCGGCGAAATCACGACCAAGGCCAAACTCGATTTTAACGCCATCGCCCGCGAAGCTATTCGCGATATCGGCTACACCCACGACGACGACGTCTTTCACGCGGACAAAGTCCTCATCGTGAACGCCATCACGTCGCAGTCTCCTGACATCGCGCAGGGTGTGGATGCGAAAGCGGCCGAAGGCAAAGATACCGCCGAGCAGGGCGCCGGTGACCAGGGCCTGATGTTCGGATATGCCTGTGATGAAACGCCCGAGCTCATGCCTGCGCCCATCATGTACGCGCATTTGCTGGGCCGCGCGCTCACCAAAATCCGCAAGACCGGCAAGGTCAAGTGGCTCCGTCCGGACGCCAAGTCCCAGGTCTCCGTCCGCTACGAACACGACAAGCCCGTTGAAATCGTCAACGTCGTTATCTCCACCCAGCACGCGCACGACGCGAAGCACAAGACCATCAAAGATTTTTGCGTCAACGAAGTCATCAAGAAAGTGCTGCCGAAGCACATGCTGACGAAGAACACGCAGTTCCTGATCAACCCCACCGGCCGTTTCGTGGTGGGTGGTCCCCAGGGCGATACCGGTTTGACCGGCCGCAAAATCATTGTGGATTCCTACGGCGGCATGGGCCGTCACGGCGGCGGCGCGTTTAGCGGCAAAGATCCCTCGAAGGTGGACCGCAGCGCGGCGTACATGGGCCGTTACGTGGCCAAAAACATTGTCGCGGCGGGCATAGCCACCAGCGCGGAAATCCAATTCGCCTACGCCATCGGTTATCCTGAACCGGTCAGCGTTTGCGTCAATACCTTCGGCACTGCGGTGGACGGCATCACCGACACCGAAATTGAAAAAGCCGTGCGCAAAGTATTTAGCTTCAAGCCCGCGAACATCATCAAGCAACTCGACTTGCTTCGCCCGATTTATCGCAAGACCACTAACTACGGCCATTTCGGCAAAAACGATCCCGAAATTTCCTGGGAAAAGACGGACAAAGCCGAGGCCCTCAAACGCGCCCTCTAATAAACCATTAACCTTAAGCATATATGGCAAAGATTAAACTCTCTCCCTCCCGCCGCACGGTGGTGAAAACGAATGGCAACGGCGCCAAGAACGATTACGCGGTGCGCGACCTCTCGCTCGCCGAATGGGGCCGCAAAACTATCCAGGTCTCCGAGCATGAAATGCCCGGCCTGATGGCGATCCGCAAAAAATATGGCCCAAGCAAGCCGCTCAAGGGCGTGCGCATTACCGGTTCGTTGCACATGACCATCGAAACGGCCATCCTCATCGAGACGCTCATCGAACTCGGCGCAGACGTACGCTGGGCCAGTTGCAATATTTTCTCCACGCAGGACCATGCCGCCGCGGCCATCGCCCAGGCCGGCATTCCCGTGTTTGCCCATAAAGGCGAAACGCTGGAGGAATATTGGGACTTCACCCTCGCCGCGCTGACGCATCCGGGCAACAAAGGCCCGCAACTCATCGTAGATGACGGCGGCGACGCCACGTTGCTCCTGCACAAGGGCTATCAAATGGAATTGGGCGACAACTGGGTCAATACTCCCAGCGATAACCATGAAGTGACCGTCATCAAAAATCTTTTGAAAAAATGCGCCAAGGAGCGCCCGGGCTGGTTCACGGAAGTGGTCAAGGATTGGAAAGGTGTTTCCGAAGAGACGACCACTGGCGTGCATCGCCTTTATCAAATGCTCGAGGCCGGGAAACTTCTCGTCCCCGCAATTAACGTCAACGACTCCGTTACCAAGTCCAAGTTCGACAATCTCTACGGCTGCCGCGAATCGCTCGCGGACGGCATCAAGCGCGCCACCGATGTGATGGTGGCCGGCAAGGTCGCGGTCGTTTGCGGCTACGGCGACGTCGGCAAAGGCTCGGCGCATTCGCTCCGCGGCTTTGGCGCTCGCGTCATCGTCACCGAAATTGATCCGATCAATGCGCTGCAGGCCGCCATGGAAGGCTTTGAAGTCACGACTGTCGAAGACACCCTCGGCACCGCTGACCTGTACGTCACCACCACCGGCAATTGCGACGTCATCACCCTGGACCACATCCTGAAGATGAAAGACCAGGCCATCGTCTGCAACATCGGCCATTTCGATAATGAAATCCAGGTGGACCGCCTCAATACCGCCAAAGGCGTCAAGAAAGTGACTATCAAACCGCAAGTGGACCGCTACGACCTGCCCGGTGATAAGAGCATTTATCTGCTCGCCGAAGGCCGCCTTGTAAACCTCGGCTGCGCCACGGGCCATCCCAGCTTCGTCATGTCCAACAGCTTCACCAACCAATGCCTCGCGCAGTTGGACCTGTGGAAAAATCGCGGCACCAACAAGATTGGCGTTTATCGCCTGCCGAAGAAGCTGGACGAAGAAGTCGCCCGCCTGCATCTCGAAAAAATCGGCGTGAAGCTCACCAAGCTCTCGAAGAAACAGGCCGATTACCTCGGCGTGCCGCTCGATGGGCCGTACAAGGCCGAACACTACCGCTACTAATTTAATTGTCTAAAGAACATCAAGGCGAACGGAATTCCCGTTCGCCTTTTTTATTTTGATGACGGCACCTTGCATTTTGGTAGAGGCTTAATATATTAACTTACGGTCAGCCATTATTGTGTGCTTATGAAATCAAATGCCTTGATGGAAGCACTGTGGTCGCTAAAAACGCGTTATCGGAAAAACATCATCGAGAACAGGGCGATGATGATTCTAATATGGGTTCAAGCGGCGGTGATGGCGGGGATGTTTTGTTCGTATCTATTCATCAGGACATTCACAGCCTACGCCATTGGTCAGATTGACGCTCACCCCCATCAGCCAGCAGCGACCGATATTGTTGGTCATACAAATTTGTGGCAAGTGTGTTTCTGGGTATTGACTATTGGCTTGCCGGCAGTTGCTTTGATTTTAGGTATCAGCGGTATGTTACCCGGTACATACCGCAGGAGCGTACTCGCAGGTCGAACTGAAACCTGAAACCTTTGGTTAGTCCGTCGTAATCAATTTACCCTCCGTCGGATTTTCTTCGATGCGGATGTCTTTGTATTCATCGAACAAACCCTTGTTGTGCATTTGCAGGGCGAACACGCCGGGTTTGCCCGCTTCCGGCACGTTGAAGTCGAGCACTTCGTAACCGCGCGTACCGGGCGGTTGCGCCACCGCCATGCGCGCCGTGCCGTTGGTGTTCACCAGGATTTCCACCTGGCTCCATTGATGCGCGTCGAACTTCGGATGCGGCGACGAGGTAAACTCGCCCTTGCCGCCGTTGTTATGGCCCGGCCGATAATCCCAATGCCCACCGTTGGGTACCTGGAATTGCACGCCACCCAGCGCGTCGAGCGCCGTGCCGTCCTGCGGCGGGTCGCAATAAATCAGCACGCACGCCTGGTGGTCTTTGTTGCCGGAGACATGCCGCATCGTGAAAATGATCCGGTAATTGCCGTATGATTTGTCCGTGTACAGGACACCACGGTCCGCGCCCAGGCTGGCCAGTGCGCCGTTTTTCACGGTCCACACCGTCGTTTTGTCCGGCTGGTTTGTTCCCTTTTTACTCGCCTCCCAGCCATTGAGCGTCGTGCCATCAAAGATCGGCGTCATTTTGCTGATCTTATCCAGTGTCGCCTGCGATAGGGAGACCGGCGGCGGAAACGACGGTGCATTCGTCGTTTGGGCAAAGGCATTGACTGAAAGCATAAGCACAAGAATTAAGAGAGTATTAATTTTCATGAGGATTTTTTCTTTCAGATGACGGCCAGACAGGCCGGGTTACAAAAATGATGTACGATTTTGATTCGATTCGCATTGTCTTTACCAGCGGTTTGGGCCTAGCCTGCCGCATGAATTGGTTCTACGCGGAAGGCAACCGCCAAAACGGACCGGTCTCCGATGCGCAACTGGACGAACTTCTGCGCTCGGGAAAAATTTCTCTCACCACTCTCGTATGGCGCGAGGGCATGGGCCAATGGCAGCCGCTGAACCTCGCCCGGGCCGGCACGCCGCTGGACACCGTCTGCACCGCTTGCGGCAAAACCTACCCGCCGGACGAACTTATCCGGCTGGATAACTCACTCGTCTGCGCCCAATGCAAACCGATTTTTCTCCAGCGCATGGCCGAAGGCGCGCCCATGCCGTCCGCCGTCAATCTCTGGCGGGAAAATAAACGCATCGTGACCGTTACCGGGACAGTTTTTCCCGACCGCTGTGTCAAATGCAATAATCCTGTGGGTGGTTTGCGCCTCAAACGCACCCTTTCCTGGGTGCATCCCGCTTTCCTGCTCCTGATCCTCGTCCCTTGCGGCCTGATCTTTCTGATCATCGCTTATTTGGCTTTCCGCAAAACCACCGTGGTCCATCTCGGGCTTTGTGAACACCATCGTGCGAGGCGGAAACTCGGGCTCATCATCGGCTGGAGCAGTGTGATATTGGGCATCGTTCTTATCACCTGCGGGGCTATTTTCAGTCTAGGTTGGGGAATTGGTATGGGCATATTAATCCTCCTGGCGGGCGGCATCACCGGCGCGGTCATGGCGCGACTCCTTACCCCGACAAAAATTGACAAGCAATACGCCTGGCTCACCGGCGCACACCGCGATTTCCTGGCGAACCTGCCTGAATGGCGCGGACCATAACCATTATATTCAACTGATAGCAAAATAGAGAGCCACGCGTGGCTTTTTGCTTGACTTCAATTAAGAAATATTAATAATACACATATAATCTGCATGAGGCACCAAATCTATCCGCTGTTCATTGCGACTCTATTCCTCGGGCTTTTGGTCATGCCCATTTCAGCCGCAACACTTTACGTGAATGTCAACAATCCCCATCCCACGCCGCCTTATGCGGGTTGGAGTACGGCGGCGACTAATATCCAGCAGGCTGTGGATGTGGCCAATCCCGGCGATACCGTGCTCGTCACGAATGGAGTCTACCAGGCTGGCGGGCGGCCCGTAAGCATTCCGGACTTCGGACCAGCCCTGACTAACCGTGTCATTGTTACCAACTCAATCCTGCTGCGGAGCGTTAATGGACCTGCCGTGACCGTGATTGCGGGGTACCAGGTGCCGGGCACCATCAACGATAATAACGCAGTGCGCTGCGTTTACCTCGATAATGGCGCAATTCTCAGCGGGTTCACGCTCACCAACGGCGCGACCGGGCCGGGTGGAAGCGATGGCGTTTGGGAATCCTGGGGCGGCGGTGTCAGTTCCCCCGGCAATGCCGTCGTCACCAATTGCATTATTATTAACAACTCTTCCGGCGATTATGCCGGTGGCGCCAACGGCGGGACCTATAATAACTGCCAGTTTATCGGCAACCAATCCACCTGGGTAGGCGGAGCCGAGTCCTGCATCCTGAATAATTGCGCGCTCTATGGAAATTCCTGCACGGTCTATGGTGGCTGCGCGGACTCTTGCACGCTCAACCATTGCACCCTTACCGGCAACTTCGGGAGCGGTGGAGCTGGCGGCGCGACCTATAGCACGTTGAATGACTGCATCGTGTACTTCAACAGCGGGTCAGGTGAAACGAACTGCTCCTCCTGCACGTTGAATTATTCCTGCACCACCCCTTTGCCAGGCACTAATTCCGATTCCAACTCCGGCACGAATAATATCACTGCTGCCCCGCAGATGGCTGATGCCATTCATCTCGCCGCCACTTCGCCGTGCATCGGCGCGGGCAGCGCAAATTATTCAGGCGGCACGGACATTGACGGCCAGCCCTGGCGGGTCCCCCCTTCCATTGGCTGCGATGAATATTATGCCGGCGTCACCGGCAGCCTTGGCGTTTCTCTTTCCTCGGACTACCCCGAAGCCGTACCCGGATTCGCTTTGACGTTCACGGGACAAATCACCGGTCACGCCCGCGCCAACGTCTGGAATTTCGGGGACGGCACACAGGTGAGCAATCAGGTTTTCAACGTCCAGCACAGTTGGAGTACGCCCGGCAATTATCCGGTTATCTTCACGGCATACAACGACGATCATCCCGGCGGCATTTCCGCCACGACGACGATACAGGTGGCCTCGCAGTTGATTTATTACGTTAACGCGGGCGGAACAAGCCCAGTCCCACCTTTCAATTCCTGGGCCACCGCAGCGACGAACATCCAGGATGCGATTGACGTCGCCGAACCAACTCCTCTCACTATTGTACTCGTCACGAATGGCATCTACCAGACTACTGGGCGCGTCGCCGGCGAATCCGCTACGAACAGCGTGGTAGTGTCCGCGCCGATTCTTTTGCAAAGTGCCGGCGGCCCGTCAGCGACCATAATTGATGGTGCCGGGGCCATGCGATGCCTTTATCTGGCCTCCGGCGCCAGAGTCGCCGGATTTACTTTGACCAATGGCGCGTCCTTCAATGACGGCGGCGGGGTATTCTGCCAGATCGGCGCCACCGTTTCCAATTGCCTGGTCACCGGCAATTTTGCGGCCGGCAACGGTGGAGGCGTTACCGGTGGCACGATTTTCCATTCTACCATGGAGGGAAATTCAGCCGCCAGTAATGGCGGCGGCGCGAACAATGGTACGTTGAGCGATTGCGTCCTTGCCAACAATTATTCCTTTTACGGTGGCGGCGCCAATAACAGCACCTTAAGCAATTGTTTGGTTACCGCCAACACGTCCGGCAGCGCCGGCGGCGGTGTGGAGTTCAGCACTTTGATTGACTGTACCATCGTCGATAATGTGGCGACCAACGGCGGCGGCGCGGACTCGTCCAGCATGTATAGTTGCCTCCTGACGAACAATCTCGCCTCGCTTACCGGCGGTGGCGTCAATAACTGCTACGATATCAATTGCACCATCGTCAACAATTCTGCCGGACAAAACGGCGGCGGCGCCGCCGGCAGCGAGCTGGATAATTGTATCGCCTATTTTAATGCGGCGCCCGCCGACCCGAACTTCACGGCCGATAATTCTACCATCAATAATTCCTGCACTACGCCGCAGGCGCCCGGCACGGGCAACTTCACCAATGACCCCGCCTTTGAGGACCTGGTGGCCGGCAACTTGCACCTGCAAAATAATTCGCCTTGTATCAATGCAGGCGGCAACAACTATCTGACGAATAATAATTCAGGAATCGACCTGGTGACCGATCTCGACGGCAACCCGCGCCTCACCGGCCTCACCGTGGACTGCGGCGCTTATGAATTTCCAATCCCGGCGGCCATTGCCGACAGCTATACCAATGTCGCCGCCGGTTTCGCGGTTAATTTCGACTGGCAAATCGTTGCGGGAAATGTCAGCGAATTCCTGATTAATTTTGGCGATGGCACCGTGCTGACCAACCCGCCCACCGCCGCGCACCAGTGGGCTGCGCCGGGCGACTATACCGTCACCATTACGGCCTTCAGCGACCTTGACCCCGGCGGTGTCAGCACCAACATCGAGATACACGTGGTACAAGGAAACTATTTTGTTTCCCTCGACAGTGCCAACCCGCAGCCACCCTATACATCGTGGAACACGGCGGCCAACAATATCCAGGACGCGGTGAATGCGGCCTATGCCGGCGGAACGATCTGGGTGAGCAACGGCGTTTATCAAACAGGTTCGAGCACGGCCGATGGTACGTTCTTCAACCGCGTCACCGCCACCGAGCCACTAACCTTGCGCAGCGTTAATGGACCAGGGCAAACCGTGATTGACGGCGGCGGCTCGGTGCGATGTGTTTATCTGGCGAACGACAGCACGTTGAATGGTTTTACACTGCAAAATGGCAACGCTTTCGGCGATGTCGGCGGTGGTGTAGCCGGCGATTCTACCAACGTAGCTGTGAGCAACTGTGCGATTGACTTCAGTACGGCCTTCGATGGCGGTGGCGCATACCAGGTGACCCTGGATAGCTGCATCCTGTCGAGCAATTCGGCCGCCAGCAACGGCGGCGGCGCGGAAAATTGCATGATGAATGCATGCACTCTCTCGGCAAACATCGGCGTCTACGGGGGCGGGGCGGACAGCAGCACGCTGACGCATTGTACACTCTTCGGAAATTCGGTTGACAGCTTCGGTGGCGGCGCCTGCAGCAGCACGCTGTTTGCCTGCGTCCTGTCCAACAACGCTGCCGCCGCCGGCGGCGGGACCGCTTTTGGCTACGCCAGCAACTGTACCTTTACATTTAATTCTTCCGGCGACTACGGCGGCGGCGCGGCGTACGCGGAACTGGACGGCTGTCTCTTGAGCAGCAACCAGGCGGTCAACTCCGGCGGAGGAGCATCGTCAGGCACGTTGAACAATTGCACATTAACCGGCAATTCAGTGATCGAAGGCAGCGGCGGCGGCGCCTGTAATGCCACCCTCACTAACAGCACGCTCTACGGGAATTCAGCCTTTAATAACGGTGGTGGCGCAGAGAGCTCGATATTGAATAACTGCACGCTCACCGGCAATTCCGCGGCTATCGGCGGCGGGGCGGATGCGAGCACATTGGACAACTGCATTGATTATTATAATTCCGCTTTTAGTGGGACAAATTTCTCGGGTAGCACCTTGAATTTCTGCTGCACTACGCCGCTGCCGGACAGCGGCACCAATGATATCACAGGCAGCCCACTGATGGCCGACCTCGCCCATATCAGCGCCTTTTCACCGTGCGCCGGCGCCGGCAGCGCGGCTTATTCATCAGGCGTGGATATTGACGGTCAGCCGTGGCGAAATCCCCCGGCCATCGGTTGTGACGAATATTATTCCGGCACCATCACTGGTGCTTTGAGCGTCGCCATCCTGGCGGACTACACGAATGTCTCGACCGGTTTCACCGCGCATTTCACGGCGTTGATCGACGGACATGCCAGTAGCAACCGATGGAATTTTGGAGACGGAACGATGGCCAGCAATTCTCCCTATGTCTTGCACAGTTGGAGCGCGCCGGGAAATTACCAGGTGGTATTATCCGTGTATAACGAGACTTATCCGGGGGGCCTGAGCGCAACCAGCACGGTTCATGTCGTGACTTCGCCGGTGTATTATGTGTCGCCCACCAGCCCAAATCCAGTCGCGCCCTACACTTCATGGGCCACCGCCGCCACCAATATCCAGGATGCCGTGGATGCCGCGATCGTGGGCGGCACCGTCCTGGTGTCTAATGGTGTTTATCAAACCGGTGGTGAAGCGGTTAACGGCGGCCCGACCAACCAGGTGGCGATTAACAAGCCAATCAAGGTGCAAAGCGTCAATGGCCCGGCGGTCACAATAATCCAGGGGAACCCGGCCCCCTCCAATCCGGTGCGCTGCGTCTATCTTGCCAACAACGCGATGCTGGCGGGATTCACCCTGACTAACGGAACCACGTGGACCAACGGTGATGTGACGTTTGACGAGGCTGGCGGCGGCATCTGGTGTGAATCCAGTGGCGCAAATATCTCCAATTGTTGGATTAGCGGAAACTCAGCCGCGGTCTCGGGGGGCGGCGTCCTCCGGGGCACGTTGACAGCTTGCGTGATTACTGGAAACACCGCTGTTTCGTCAGCGGGCGGCGTTTGGCAAAGCACGTTGAAAAATTGCACGCTGTCCGGAAATTTAGCCTATTCCGGCGGCGGCGCCAGTGGCAGCACACTTATGGATTGTACTATCACCAATAATTCTGCCCACACCGACGCCTACGGCAGCGAGGCTTCCGGTGGCGGTGTGGATTCCTCCACGCTGGACCACTGTGTGCTGGCCAATAATGCCGCGGACGAGTCCGGCGGCGGCGCTTCGGGCAGCACGTTGAACAATTGCCTCATCACGGGCAATTCATCCGTCTACGCGGGCGCGGTCGTAGGTTGCACGTTGAATAATTGCACCGTGGCCGGCAATTTTGGCGCGGGCGCTTATAACGGCGAAGGCGGCGGTGGCCCGGATAACAGCACGTTGAACAATTGCATCGTCTATTACAACACTCCGCCAAGACAGCCCGACTATAACGACAATACGTTCACTTATTGCTGCCTCTCGCCCGATCCCGGGGGCACCGGCGATATTACCAACGAACCGGCCTTCGTGGACTTGGCCAATAATGATTTCCATTTGCAATCCACCTCGCCCTGCATCAACGCCGGCAACAACGCCTACGTCAACAGCACGACCGACTTCGACGGGAACTCGCGCATCCAGGGCGGCACCGTGGACATCGGCGCGTACGAATATCAGGCGCCCGTCAGCAAGGTTTCCTACCAATGGCTGGAGCAATATGGCCTGCCCATCACGGCGAATACTGATTCCTCCCACCCGAACGGCACGAGCTTCAATGTTTAT
>DATJXK010000316.1:0-24754 GCA_035500235.1 Pseudomonadales bacterium
AATCCTGGAGGACGCCGAATCCAAATGCTCCCAGCTCAATCTGAAATTTCCAGCCGCCTCCGATGATCGCGAAAACTAATATTTTTATGACCCTATCCGCCCATCTCTTTGACATCTCCCGTGCTACCGATGCCATCACGCTCCAAACCTATCGTCAGGATATTCTCTCTGACGATTGCCTGGACGCTGGGGAAAAGGAAGAACTCTGTCACGCGATTGAAAAGCGTTTCGCTTTTCTCAACGCCCGCGCCGTTGGAGAGCAAACACCCCGCTGGTAAAAAATATGATTATTCCCGCAAAAAAAGTTTGGCTGGCCCCATGGCGGGGCTATCTCGTCGTTGGCTGCCATTTTCACGACCAGGACATCATGCTTGACCTCGACACCGGGCTGCAGCGGTGTTCCTTGCTCGCGCGCTCCCGACCCCGGTACGAGAACATTATGGATAAACCCTTACGCCCCAAACTCACGATGTTCATTTTTTAATGATGCAAATCCTCCCGCCACAATGTATCGAACCGGTCGCCCGCCGCAGGGGCCGTCCGCCAAAATCGCTGGTCCTGAGAGCCGAATCTCAGAATCTCCCACCTGGCCCGGTCAAAAGCATTTTTTGCGGTATTGAAACTGTCTCATGTGTTGCCGGTGTTTCTATCGACTACGTCTACGAAATGGTTGAGCGCGGCCGCTTCTTATGGGTGTGGAATGTCTCCTGTGGCGCCGGCTCCAAACGCGCGCTCCGTTTCTGGTCGCGCGAAATTAATGCTCCCGCCTCCGTGCGCAAACTTAAGCTCGACGCCGTCATCCAGGCCATGGTGCCCTCCCGTGCCCATATGAACGGCCAGTTCGATGGCCTGCGCGCCTGGGAGTTTCGGCATCTTCTTCATCTCTCGAAACCAACCTTGCACCATATGCGCGAAGAACTCGGCATTTGTGGCGCCGCGCGCACCCTGTTCATTCCTCGCGCCAATATCGAACAATTTTTTCACCGCCGCTGGCTTGGCAAAATACATAAGAAACGCAGGCCATCTCGCTTCAAAAACCCTTACTACCAGCCGAAAGCCTGGAATTGAAAACCGGGGTAAACACCATGAACCATCATTCTATTTCTTCACAGCCTAAATCTGTACACGGGGCCGGGACCGTGCGGCATTGGGCGGCTGTGGACGTAACGATAGCCCAATGCCGGCATAATGTATCCGCGCGCGACGGTGGAATCACGGCATCGCGCAGGTCCGGAGCAGGCGGTTTTTCCTGTTATCGCCCCTCCGGGCCTTTCTCCGAATGCACTACCCACAAACATGCAGTGCATTCTTTCATCCTGCCACTCGTTCGCCGGCGGACGCCGTCATGTATTCCGCTGGCGACTCACCTTCATTCCACGGATTGGCTGCGGCGGCCATCCGGCTTCCTTTCTCATTGAATGACCATACCCATGGCCAAATTAAACCAAAATCACCAAATCAACCTTGCCGGTCAAAAAACCAAACCAAAAACAAACCGATCCAAACCAAAAATTTAAAACTAGAAACAAACCAACCATGAAAGATAAAAATGAACTCCTAAATGACGCCGGCCTTGTCCGTGACATCGAAGCCTGGTGCCAGGTCAAATATCCTGCCGATGATACCGAACGGAACTTTCGCGATGCGCTCTTCCGCAAAACCTTCGCCGAGCTCCCCAACATGGAAATCCAGCATGTCCGGCGTATCAATGAGGCGCTTTGCGATATGGAATTCCCAACTCCCATAGCTCTTGGCCTGCGCCGTGAAACCCTCAACCAGCTCGCCCGCCACCATGACCTCAAAAAATATCGCCAGGTTAAAGTCCCTATCATTTCCGCCCCAAAAAAAGAGGCCGTCAACTAATACAGGATTCCCAAAAAAAATTTGGATGGCAACGGCGATGAGATTCGCCAAAGAGGTTCACATACCAATGCTGTTCCCTCTCCGCTTCCATCGAATGGGAGGGGAGAGGGTTAGGGTGAGGTGAGGGTTCGGTTCTGCCTTTTGCAAAAGATGTCAACTTCCCGTCCTTCCATCACCCTTGCGCGGTTGAAATAACATCCAGCAACCAGCCAGCCAAATCAAAATGCCAATAACCACTACGGATACAATCCACACAGTGGCCGGCCGGGGATTGATCAAATGGTAACTCCCGTCCGGCATATAAACGATGTTGTTTTTCCCGGCGATAGTTTCCATGCCCAACAACCATACAAGTCCCCGAAAAACAACCGGCTTGCTGAAAAGCACGAGCAACGCACCAACAAAAATGAATAGCCATCCTGCCTTTTTCCTGGTGTCGCTTTTCATTACGCCATCATTTGCCATTTCTTCAGCAAATCAAGCTGACAATTGTCCTCTCCTGAAATAGCACTCCCGATTGAATTAACACTGGAGACATGAAAATCGCTATGCTTGAAAGTCATCTGCGCTGCATCCTGGGCGCCTCGCGCATCAATGCGGACTCTTTTATTCGTCCTGAAATTTTTCCTAAAGCCTCCAATGCCCGGCGCAATGCTTCCCGCCGCTTATTTGGTTTTAGCTCCTACGGCAAGGCTTATCGCCGCAATCGTTGGCCGGAACTTCGCCGCCATAACACCCTCCGTTCCTATCATACCGCCTATATGCGTTTGTGGCGGAAGAAAAAACGTAATTATCCCGGCATTACTTCAGCATACAGTCTTCTTACAGATTCCCTGCATAAAACGATAATCGTGAACACACCCAGCAATATTCCCAACGGGAAATGCAGGCAATTAATCCCCGCCACTACCATCGAAAATGTCCGGTTCTTCCGCTGGCGCAAAAACAATCCCGACATCAAATTTAAAACTCCGCAAACCACCAAGAATATTCCCCCAATCACATAGAAAATGATAAATATTCCAAGAAATGCTGCCGGTGGCGGCCCGTCTTTTTGGTTCTTCCATATCTCCGGGTTCATGAAGATGAAATGCATGAACATGAAATGCGCCAGCAGAAACAGTATCCCCAGCAGTGCCAGCCCCGCGCCAACAAAATGAAAAATCGACAGCAGATTCAGATGATCTTCATCAATATTCCGCTGGTCTCTCGGCAACGGAGCCATTGGCGGTATGGGAGGCGGCTCATTCATCTTTGTGGGACCGCGGATGTTGTCACGGGGTCATCCTGCAATCCTGCATCGCCCGGCATCAAATTCTCATTGATGCATTTAGCTTCAACCAATTGTCCTTTGTCGTCGTAATGCAACTGTATCACCCACCCAAAAACATTGTCCGGCCATTTGCCGCCCGGCAGAAGTTTCTCCGGCTTGGCGCCCAGTGCCTGGAGCAGTTGCGGAATATCACCATGATGCCAGCAAATCAGAATATGTGCGCCGTGAGGTTTGGCGCGGAGAGCATCCGCCAATTCCTGGTATTGTTTCGCCTGGAACTCCTGGTCAATGGCGAGCCCGGTCGCCTTGCTCAATGGCTCCAGTGTCAGCCTCGGCCGATGGCTGCCTTTGGAATCCGCAGCAGCAAACAAATGGTCCAGCGTTACCGGTTTGCCATCGATGGTAAAATTCTTGAAGTAATGTACGTATGCGTTTGCCCGCTGGTAACCCACTGGCGTCAAATCATATCCTGTCTCCGGCTTCTCAGCATGTCGTATGATCAACACCGTCGTATCCTTCAGCCCTGGTGAATCCGCCGCCAAAACCGGCGTGACGGCGAGTAGGAATGCCCAAAACCACAGGTTGAATTTCATAGCCCGTATCATAGCCACCTTGTCACTGGCCGGTCAATCGCCCGCAATGAGGTTTTCCTTAGTCATCAGCGTTGCCTCCCGGATTCCACTGCATGGCCTGGAACCACGGCGTCACGTCCGCATAAAGGACAAAAACGATCATCACGATAAGAATTAAAATGCCAAGCCAAAACGCCAGCGTTTTAACACCATCCGGGACATTTGTACGAAGATGAAGCACCACCGTTCCAACGCCCCAGACAATTGGAATAAGCAGCCCAATCACACCGTGCCAATAAAGCATTGAAGCCAGCAGTGGCATCGCTACGTCATGGTCCGTTAATACTCTGTGACAAATCCCTGCCGCCAGCACTCCCACTACGATGACCGCCACCTGCATGATCGTTACCATCACGATATTTCGGATTGAAGCCATTGCGTAAGTTATGACCAAATACTAAAAGGATCATCACGATTTGCAATGGGCGTTACCGCGATGTTATGAGTGAGATGCCCGGCCTATTTTTTTATTTCAACCCGCTTTTCCAACTGCGTAATTTTCGATGCAATCTTTTGATTGTTACGCTCCAACGCAGCCTTGTTCTTTTCAATGCGCGCTTCCAGCTCCGCGATTCGGGCATCGAGCGGATTGACGCGATTGCCCGCATGGCGGGGCTGTTTTCCGGGTTCCACTACTTCGTTTTTCATGGTTTAGTAGTAGCTGATTCATTGGTTTAAAAGCATTTGCAATACCACTTAGCGGCTGAAAAAGGACGGATTTTGCGGGTTTTCTCGGCACTATCAAACCGCGCAGTAAAACGGGTCTGGGCTGATTTGCCTCTCGGTCACCGAATCGTTTCTTGACCTTTTCGGATTAAATGGCAAACTGTCCGGCTCGGTTAATTATTTTTTTATAAAATGCAGCACATTCGTAACATCGCCATCATCGCGCACGTTGACCACGGCAAAACGACCCTCGTGGATTGCCTGCTCAAGCAGTCCGGCACCTTCCGCGCCAACCAGGTCGAGACACAAACCGAGCGCCTGATGGACTCGATGGATTTGGAGCGGGAGAAGGGCATCACCATCCGCGCCAAGAACGCCGCCTTCAAATACAAGGACTTCCACATCAACATCGTGGATACCCCCGGTCACGCGGATTTTGGCGGCGAAGTTGAACGCATCATGAACATGATTGACGGTGTGCTGCTCGTGGTGGATGCTGCCGAAGGCCCGCAGGCGCAAACCCGCTTCGTTTTGCGCAAGGCGTTGGAGGCTGGCGCAAAGCCGATTGTCGTCATCAATAAAATCGACCGCGACAATGCGAATCCTAAAAAAGTCCTCGACCAGGTATTTGAACTTTTCATGTCATTGAACGCCACGGACGAGCAATTGGATTTCCCGTTCATTTATTGCTCCGCCAAAGCGGGCTACGCCAAATTGGACCTGGCCGATACCAGTACCACGATGGAGCCGTTGTTTGATGCCATTGGCAAACACATTCCGCCGCCCCGCGCGCTCGCCGGCGATGGATTTCAGGTGCTCGTGGCCAATCTGGATTATAGCGACTACCTGGGACGAATCGCTTTTGGGAAAATTTACGAAGGAAAAATCAAAGTGGGGGACCCTGCGATTTGCCGCCACGGCAACGGCAAAATTTCCAAGAACAAAATCACGATGATTTATCACTTCGAAGGCATGAAGCGCATCGAGATCCAGGAAGCGCATGCCGGCGACATCGTAGGTCTGACTGGCTTTGAAGAAGTGTTCATCGGCGAAACGATTTGTGACGGCGAAACCCGTCCGGCGCTGCCTTATATTCCGATAGATCCCCCGACCATCCAGATGGAATTTGCCGTCAACGACGGCCCGCTGGCAGGGAAGGACGGCAAGCTCGTGACCGCGCGCCATATCTGGGACCGACTGCAAAAAGAAATCCGCACCAATGTCGCCTTGCGTGTGGCACAAACCAGCGACCCGAAAGTTTTCGCGGTCAGCGGACGCGGCGAAATGCAAATCGCCATCCTGGTTGAGCAGATGCGACGTGAAGGCTATGAAGTCCTGGTATCGCGTCCTGAAGTTCTTTGGAAAAAAGGGCCAGCCGGCGAATTGCTGGAACCGGTTGAAAAATTATTCGTCGAAATTCCCAGTGAGAATCTGGGCGCGGTGATGGAAAACCTTTCCTTCCGCAAAGCCCAAATCACGAACATGAACCACGTGGGGGTCCACGTTTCCGTGGAAGCAATTGTGCCGATGCGCGGAATCATTGGTTTTGAAACGGATTTGGTCAATATGACCCGCGGCATGGGCGTTATGAGCCATTTGTTCCATGAATACGGCACTGATCGCGGTGAAATCGCCGCTCGCAAAAACGGCTCACTCGTTTCCATGGACGGCGGCGAGGCAACCAGCTATGCGCTCAACATGATCCAGGAACGCGGGCGTTTGATGGTTGAACCGGGTGATGAAGTTTACGTTGGCATGATCGTCGGTGAAAACGCGCGCGAGAATGACATCCCGGTGAATCCGGTGAAGGAAAAGCGATTGACTAACATGCGTTCGCAAGGCGATGGCAAGGGCATCCAGCTCGCGCCGCCGCTCAAGCTGAGTTTGGAACGCGCCTTGGAATACATTGACGTAGACGAATTTGTTGAAGCCACCCCGAAGAACCTGCGGTTGCGCAAAAGAATCCTCGACGAAAACCAGCGCAAGCGGTCTGAAAAATCACGCGTCCTCAAATTCGTCGAGGAGTAGACCTTAGTAATTCTGGCGCTTTAATTTTTAGCCGGACGGCGGTCTTTACCGGGCAAGTCGTAGTCCATGCCTACGAGGCAAACGTCGTCCTCAAATTCGTGGCTGACGGAGAAATTGCGAACGGTATCCAGCAGCCCATCGAAAAGTTGCCCCATTGGTTTAGCTATTGATGCTTTTACATCGAGCATCAATCGTTGCTGCGAATACAATTCCTCATTCGCGCCCTGCACTTCGTAAAGCCCGTCAGTAAAAAGCATGGCAAGATCCCCTGGAATAATCTGTGTTTCCGTCGTTTCATAACGCGGATCTTCGAAAAGGCCCAGCGCCGGCTGGCTGTGGCCCGAGGCGTTGGCCAGCGGTATGATGATATTTTCTGCCCGGCGCACGAGCAGCGGTTTGGGATGTCCGGCATTGGCAAAACGCAACCTGCGCGTCTGCCAGTTCGCCACAAAATAAAAGGCCGTGGTAAGCATCGGCGAGCCGGTGGTTTTGAGAATATTGAATAAATCTGAATTGAGCTTGCGCAGAAAAATTCCCGGATCGCCGGAACAAGGTTTCAATTCTTCTGACAGCGCGCGAATCATGGCTGTAACCAGCGCCGCGCGAATGCCATGCCCCGTCACATCACAAATCAAAACACTCGCTTCGTCATCTGAAAGCGCGGAGACCGCAAAAAAATCTCCACTGACGGTTTCAGCGGATTGATAGCGATGCACAAACTGAAATGCGCTTTGCTCCTCGGGAACATTATTGGGAAATACCGGATATTGTTGCGGCAGCATTGTGAGCTGGATTTCGCGCGCCATTCGCAGGTTTTCCTCCATGATCTGGTTTTTCGCGCGCAATTCCTCACGGCTGCGCGTCAGCTCAGCTGTCGTACGCTTAATCTGCTCCTCGGCATATTTACGTTCCGTGATATCTTCGACTGTGCCCTCGTAATAAAGCATTTTCCCTTCGGCATCGCGCACTGCCCGGCAATTTTCAGAAATCCAAATGACGGTTTTGTCCTTGCGATAAATCCTTGACTCAAAACCGGTGATGACATCGTTGCCCTGCATCAATTCGACAAATTCATCACGGCGGCCGGGCTCAACGTAAAGCCGGTGGGCAATATCGGTTATTTTGGCCATCAAGTCAGCCGGCGAATCGTAGCCGTAAATGCGGGCGAGGGCGACATTGGCCATGACATAATGGCCGTCCGGCGTAGTGCGAAAAATGCCTTCAATCAGGTGATCGAAAATACCGTAATAATTTTCTTTTTCTGCCACCAATGCAGCGCGCTCGATCTGACGCTCCATCGCGCAACGGATTGTGCGCCGGATTAAGTGCGGTTCAAATGTCTCCCGTGCCAAAAAGCCCTGCGCGCCGGCATTGCTCGTTTCTATGGCGAACACTTCATCCTGAATTGAGCCGACGATAATGACTGCCAGATGCGGCAATTGTGTCGTGAGCGATGTAATCAGGAATAATCCGGCGGCGTTGGCCGTGGGGGGTTCAAACAGGATCGCGCTAAATGAGTTGGCCTTGACGGCGGACGCCGCGTGTTCCAGGTCGGAACGCTCAATCATTCCGCCGGTTTTGCGCAGCACGGCATCGACGTCTCGCGCAAACTGCTCGTCTTTGCCAATGAACAAAATTTTTAATGCCTCGGAGTCCATCGTACAACTTTGGCGTCAGCAACCAACCGGTCGCTTTGATAAAGATACATTTTTCACCATGCGCTGCAAGAGAGGATGCAATGTAGCGCCGAAAAATAATAAGCATCCCGTACGCCAATTTGCATAAAGAACAACCGCATCTTCATGCAGCAAAAAGGCCAACAACAATTTTTGTCTGTTAATTTTTTGATTTGATGATATTCAATGCTTGTGGAGTTGAATCCTTCCATGTCCTCGAAGAGTTGCGCAGCCGGTTAATTGCCGGCGCTTGTTTTTATGTCTTCAGCAAAAAATCGCTACCTGATTATTATCATCCTGGGCGCGCTCTCGACCATCAGCCCGTTTGCGATTGATATGTATCTGCCGGCGTTTCCCGAACTGGCAACCGCTTTACACACGTCCACTCCGCGGGTTCAGCTATCCATTGTCAGCTATTTTGCGGGATTCTCTATTGGACAGCTGATTTACGGGCCGTTACTGGATCGGTTCGGGCGCAAGCGGCCATTGTATGCCGGACTGGCCCTGTTTGTGGTAGCGTCAGTACTATGTATGTATTCGCAGAACGTGAAATTTCTTATCGCGATGCGTTTTGTGCAGGCCATTGGCGGATGTTCGGCGGGAGTGGCGAGCATGGCAATGGTTCGCGATTTTTTTCACGTGGATGAAACGGCCAAAATTATTTCGATGTTGATTTTAATACTCAGCGTATCACCCTTCCTGGCGCCGAGCGTCGGTTATTATGTGGCCTGGCATTTGGGTTGGCGATGGGTCTTTGTGTTGCTGGCGGCGTTCGCTCTGCTGATGTTGATAGTATGCCGCCTCTGCCTGCCAGAAGGCCACAAGTCGGACAATACGGTCTCGCTTAAGCCAATGCCAATAATTCGAAATTACCTGGAGGTTTTGAAAGAGCCCCAGTTCCTCACCTACGCTTTGGCAGGGTCATTTGCATTTGCAGGCCTCCTGGTATATGTGTCGAGTTCGCCGATCATTTTCAGGGAAGTCTTTCACGTGAGTGGAGGACAATTCAGCCTAATCTTCGCGACCATGGCCGTGGGATTTATTGGCGCAAACCAGGTAAACGTCTTTCTGCTGCGAAAGTTTTCCAGCGCCCAGATTTTTTATGCAACATTGCTCGTGGAATGCCCGGTTGTATTATTCTTTTTGATCGGTACCTATTTCAACTGGCTTGGGCTGCCGGCGGTGATGGCGCTGTTGTTTATCGTGTTATCGAGTCTGGGCCTGGCATATCCTAACGCGGCGGCGTTGGCTGTCGTGCCATTCGACCACAACATCGGCAGCGCGTCGGCCATGCTCGGCTTCCTGCAAATCGGCATAGCCGTGCTGGCGGCATCGGTGATCGGCTTAACAAACTCACATACCATGACGCCGGTGGCACTCCTTGTGGCCGTAACGTCATGGATTGGTTTGGCTATTTTAATTATCGGCAAGCGCCGTATCGGTCAGTTGCGTTATGTCGAAGAAAAGGGCGCCAACTTCCTATCCCACTGAATGCTTAAAATGTTAACGGCGCGGGACCGACATTAAATCGAATCGATAGGCGTTGAAAAACCAGCCATAAATTCCAAGCAGAGCATAAGCATCGAAAACAGCTGCTGCCGACACCAGCCATGAAATGGCAGCATTGGGAACAAATAAACCCGCACCGCTGAGCCCTAAAAAAAGACAGCCAAGGAGCAGGAAAATTAAAATTAAAGCGATTGTGCGAACTCGAAACCGCGCAGTATCATTCGTCCGGGCGCTAAATGCCATGATCGTGATTATGAATCTCGAGGCGAAGATCAAAAGTCCGGCCTTGAAGCCAAAAACAACGCTGTCGAAAAAAACCAATCCCAAAAAAGGCGCTAACAGCACCATCGAGACCGTGGTATAAACCAGGAACATGGGTAACTGAATAACAGATAATTTTAAGAAGGTTCTCGAGAGATCCCTAAAGGCAATGGGATACGCTGCGTAGATTGGAATGAGAATTCCGCCGTTAAACATGATTCGAAAAGCCGCACCGTTTGACCATATTTGGACAAGGCACTGACAGAGAGTGATAAAAAGGCCGACGCCAAAAACCCAGGCCCGCAAATGAAGATCCAAAAGTCCCACCGCGTATCCAATAAGCATCATCAATAAGAAGTTGCGCAGGATGCTGATCCATGGCCGGGTAATGACCAGCCCTTTGGGAAAGGCAAATTCTACGAGTGACCTTTCACGCGGGGTAAGCCATTTCCATAATCGCTTTTCAAACCATCCCACGGCCTGTTTCGGTTCGAGAAATTGACGTGATTGGATTATATCTTCAATGGCGGTGATGCCCGCACGCGACGGCTGGTTCGGATCATCAGCTTTTACTCCGGGAATTTGATCGCGCACCTCAGGTATCGCGTGTTCTTTAAATTTCAAGCGGCTTTGCAAAAGCTGGAGTGAGTTTCGGACGGAGAGAATGACCAGGGCGATGGGAACAATTAGAATTGCTTCCAGCCGATTTGCCTCCGGCAGAAATAATTGAAACAAAGAGGGTGCCCATCCCGTGGGCGATATGAGATTGAGAACCGGAGCGATGCCGTCAAAGAAATTCAGGACGGCTCGGCCAAACACACTATGACCAGCGAATAAGGCGAATCCGAAAATAAAAAAAACACCGGTTATCCTTTGATAGGGCAAATGCGGTAAACGCGCGGCACAAAACGCGGCCAAAGCCAGCAACATTACCCAAGACAATGCCGCACAAGCACCTGCCATGACCGATTGGGCCAGGGAAAACTGCAGGGATGCGGCAAGCGCGATAAAGCCGGCCGCGATATCGAAGATGGAAAACAATGCATGCCTGAAGAAGAATTTTTGTAATTCCCAACGAAATATTTTTGCTTCAGAGATGGGCATCAAAGCCAGGGCCGGCAGGTCACCTGCGCGAAATAGCATCGTTAACAAGCTCTGTGCAAAAATAGACAAACTCAAAAGCATTAACAAATTAATGATGGCCAGCCCCGACGCGGGATGGCCGGTTTCCCTGGCAATAACCCAGACAAAAAGGCCAATAACAAAAGACCATACAGGCCGGAATAACCAGTTAATCCGGGAACGCTTGCGAAAAGCCTTTTTTGCCTTACGATATTCCCGTTTTAATTCAGGGGAACCCCGGATCTGACTCTTAACTCCGCGCTTTAGGGCCTTTTCAAAATTGGGTGAATGAAGTTTCATTTGTTTTCTTCCCGAAGCCGCCGGAACATTTCTTCCAGGACGTTGTCCTTGTCGCTGGCGCGGCTGCGCAGGTTTTCGATCGTATCAAACGCACGGACTTCGCCCTGGTGTATCAGGCAAATCCGGCCCGAAAACCGTTCCGCCACATCCAGAATTTGGGTGGAATAAATGATGGTGCGCCCGCGACCAATGGCCTCCCGCACATGGCGTTTGAATGCATCAATTCCCTGAGGGTCCATGCCGGACGCAAACGGTTCATCCAGCAGCCAAATCTCGCGGTCCGCGGCCAGCATGGCCACCAGCCCCGTCTTATAAAGCTGACCGCGGGAAAGTGTATGAACCGGGCGGAATGCCAGCGGGAGCAAGTCGAAATCGCGCAACAGTTCCAACACCCTGGTTTCCGCGCCTCCGCCGTCTGCCTCATAAAGCCGCAGAATGATGGCGATATTACGTATAATAGAATGCTCCCAAAACAGGAACGGAAAATCCGGCATGAAATAAATCCTGCTCCGCAAATCCAAACGGTCACGGCGAAATTCTTCGTCATCAAAGTATACGTAGCCTTCGTCTGGCGCGGCGATTCCGGCCAGACAACGAAGCAAAGTGGTTTTTCCCGCTCCATTGGGACCTAAAAGACACAAAATCTGCCCTGGCTCAATTTCCAGCGAAACCTGGTCCAACGCCCGCACCGACCGGTAAGTTTTTAGAACGCTCCGAAGTTCGATTTTCATATTGGATTTGGGCCGCTTTTCTGCAAGACCCTGCCCAAACGAATTTCAACTGTCAATGCGCCTGCGCGAGGAGCGGACAAATAAATGCCAGCACGGTTGAAAAATCACAGATCGTTACTTTGCGACCACGCGATAAAACTGGTTCGTGGGAGAAATGGGACTAATCACGGGTTCCAGGGTATCGTCGCCACCAACAGGCGCGCCAAGGTTCGACCAATTCTTATTGGTGATGGTATTAATATATTGAAGCTGGTACGTATGCCATGACTCTGTCGGCAGGGTCAGGACAAAATTGGTTTTTGTCTGATCGAGGCCAGCACTGATGCTAAACGTCGGACGTTGCCAGAGATAGTTGGCCGTGGCCGTCGCAAACGAAGGCCCGACTTCATTGCCCGTACCGTTGATAATATGTGTAATCTGGCTTTGATTGCTTTCTGCCGTGATACAAACGGTGATCATGTCATGCATATTGACTTGCTGTACATTCACCGGGGTTTCGATGGCATTCAAGCAGCTCGAAGTCGAGCTCAGAAATACGCCATAAATGCCCAAGCCATAGGCCTGATGACTCGTAACGGAGTTGGCAACTTTGTAAGAGGCATAGCCGTTTACACCAGGTGATTCCGTCCAGGCATTTTGCGTCGGCGCATCGTAGGGCAATTCCGACTGATAAAAGTAGACTCGCCCCCAATTGCCGTTCCATAGCGTCTGGTATTTCTCATGGTGTTCGACGAAAAGGCCGTAGATGGTGACGCGGTCGCCGTTGACCACCAGCCCGCTGCTGCTCGCATTTTGCGTCCAGCCTACGCCGTTGCCATGGTCCGCACGCCATAACCATATATTATCCCCAACGACATCATTGGCATTGATTATAACACAATTCGTCGTTGTTCCCCCGGTTGCACCACCGACACGACTGCAAATGTCATAAAGGCAAATCGGATCAGCGGAATGAGCCACCGTGCTCACCGCCGTGCCTACTTGCAGCAGCGATGACGAAGCCGTGGTCCCGGCATCAAACATAATTCCCGCGACCTTCACACCGTCTACATCAGAAATTGCCAGAGAAGGAAAACCTTTGTTGGGTACAAGCGTTGGATATCCCAGACCAAGAATCACTGTATCATGATTCGTTACAGTAATGCTGTTGGTCAGGTTGTACACTCCAGGGGTTAAAATCAGGTTTTGACCGGCATTAAGCGCGGCATTAATGGAGCCGGCATTATCAATACCGGGTTGCGCCAGATAAAACTGGATAATTGGCATCCATGTTCCTGGTGTCGGCCCATTGGCCCAAGTAGTTCCAGAGAAATTGGTTTCAAGGTTGGGCACCACGACAAAGAAATTATTATTGCTCTCGGTCAAATATGGCTTTTCCCGAACCAGCGGTGTGTTAGTAATCACTGTATAGGTATTGTTTGGCCAGTTCCCCGCCGGTGCATTGGAGACGCCCACAAATACCATGTTCCACACGCCGCCAGACCAGTTTCCCATAATATCATTTCTGGACAGCCATTGCTGTTGCGTGATGGAACTCACCGTAGCATCCACTTTCGAGTCTGCCAGGAAGCCGCCGCTCGAATACGCGCCGTTCGCGGTGTCCGACAGGTTCAGATTTCCCGCCACGTGCACGCGCCGCAGCGAAGTACCCTGTGACACCGCCCAAGTCATGACATTATTGTTCGCCGGGACCACTGCCAGGTTTTCGCAGCAACGCCAGAAATTCACCGTGGCATTGTTGTTTGCCAAAACACCCTCTGAATGAACATTGCCCGTAATCGTGGCATCATCAGGCATCTGCCCCAAGCCGATGACTTGTGTATAATAACCAAGGTTTACGTCGAGATTGCTGTATGCCCCCGGGTAAAACAAGAGAGCATCCCTCTGCGTGCCGAACTCATTATTTTGCTGGCTGGCAAAGACCTGGTTAAGACTATTTTGGATGGCACCCATTGGCATCGAAGGATTGAATATCAAAACATTCGGCCCGAAATTCGGGATCGAATTGGTCACCAGTGCATTGGTCGAAACATACACAAGTTGCAGCGCATTAAGATCCCCTTCATTATTTCCCGCAAGCTGGGTATTCGGATTCCCCACCCAGGTAAACGTGATCGTCCCGGCTGAACCCACGACAACATTGCTAAACACGACGTAATCCGCACCCTGCACGAAACTCGTCAGGCTCGCAGGAGTATTGCTTGTCGCCAGGCTGACCGTGGACGTGAGCGGCGTGTATACCGTGAAGATGGTTCCGCGTGTGCCCGTATTATTAATGCCATAGAGATAGAGATTATAAGTACCGGCTGGAGCGTTGCTCAATGTATCGACCTGGAGTACTGCGTTGTTATACTCGTAAGGCTGTTGCAATCCAGCTGCCGTCCCTTGCGCCCCTTGCGTGCCGTAGGTGCCGCCCAGTTCGGATGTGAGGGTAATTGGGCTATGCGTGACACCGTCAGACAGGAGATTGGTTGCACCGGTCGTCTTACCGCCCCAGATGGGGTTCCAATAATTATTGCCCGGATCCGGATAAGCTCCCTGGCCAGAATAATTCACCGCCCCCGCGCCACCCGGAACATCAAAATTGATTACCTGGCCGTTAGTGATAAACGGCGCCGCGCTTAAAGACAACGCTATCAATGAAATGAGATGAAAAAGCCGGGGCATGACTGTGGTTTTGCTTCGTCTGATGGATATTCGCCCCAGACTATCGTTCTAAATGTGACTTTTGGCAACCCACTCTTTAGAGGGGGGTACTTGTGGGGGCATTTTAAAGACCACGGCCAATGAAAGGTCGCACCTGCGACGTTGAATTAAATCTTCGTTTTGCTAAATTGTTTCCGTGAGTTTTGTCGCTGAATTTAATTCCCTGGCGCCGGAAAACTATGTCCGGCGTTCACTCGCCGCCACGCCAGCGGCGGTACGCCATAGCCTGCTCAAATCTAAATTGTCCCTGGAAGATTTCGCCACCCTCATTTCGCCAGCAGCTGCGACTTTTCTCGACCAGACTTCGATTCGTTCTCAAAAATTGACCCAGCAGCGTTTCGGCAAAGTCGTCCGCCTGTTTGCGCCTCTGTATCTCTCCAACGAATGCGTCAACAACTGCGCCTATTGCGGCTTCTCTCGCGATAATCCCATCGTGCGCGTAACGCTTTCTATCGACGACGTTCTGCGCGAGGCCCGCGCACTGCGCGAGCAGGGTTTCCGCAACATCCTGCTGGTAGCCGGCGAGCATCCAAAATTTGTCTCAAACAATTATTTACGCGAATGCGTTGCCGCCCTGCATAAGGAGAGCCCTTCTGTTTCGCTTGAGGTCGGGCCGATGGAAACGGAAGATTATCGACCGCTCGTAGCCGCGGGTGCGGACGGCCTGGTGGTGTACCAGGAAACGTACGACCGCAAGGTGTACGCGGAAGTGCACACGGCGGGGCCAAAGAAAGATTTCGATTGGCGATTGGAAACGCCCGAGCGCGCCTATGCGGCAGGCTTTCGACGTTTGGGAATCAGCGCGCTGTATGGCCTGGCCGATTGGCGCTACGAGGCCATCGCCGTAGCCGCGCACGCGGAATATCTGTTGCGCCATTGCTGGAAGGCGCAAGTAACCATCTCACTGCCGCGCCTGCGCCCATGTGCTGGCGAATTTCAGCCGCTCACACACATGTCCGATCGCGATCTGGCGCAGCTCATCTGTGCGTTCCGATTGATGTTTCCAGACGCGGGCATCGTGCTCTCCACTCGCGAATCAGCCAAACTACGCAACGGACTAATCCCTCTAGGCATCACGCTCATGAGCGCTGGCAGCCATACAGAACCCGGCGGCTACACTGGTGCGGGCAGGGACAAATTGCACCAAACCATTCGCGGCCGCATAATCGAGCAAGGCGCGAGTGAATGGGCCAACGGCAATGGCCATGCTACCGGGCAGTTTGAAGTTTCCGACGACCGTTCACCACAGCAAGTGGCCCAACTCATTCAAAAACTTGGTTACGAACCCGTGTGGAAAGATTGGGATACTGCCTTAGCTTAAATTGAATACCATGAATCCTGTCATTATCGCTAATGGCAAGCCCATCACTGCGCAGCTTCCTTGTTCTATCGAGGAATTCCTGCTTGCCCAAAATCTCCTGCCGCGCAGCGTCGTCGTCGAGCACAACGGCAACGCCGTTGCGCCGTCGGAATTTTCCAAGTGCCAGCTAAAGGCCGGAGACAAACTGGAGATTGTAAAAATTGTCGCGGGTGGTTAATCAGAAGCCAGCCGGTCTTTTTCGCATTTTACGCCAGGCATTTTTGCCTTAGTCTCTGTTTTATATGAGTTCCATGCACAATTTCCTTTGGCAAGATGGAAGGCTGAATTGGGTCAATTTTTGGACCATTATCGGCTGGCTCGGCAACGCCGTTTTCTTTTCACGTTTTATTGTGCAATGGTATGCCACGGAAAAAAAGGGGCAGGTGGTCGTCCCGGCGATGTTCTGGTGGTTAAGCCTGACCGGCGCAATGTTGCTGCTGTCGTATGCGATTTGTTACGACAAGCATCACGTCATTATTTTCGGCTATCTGTTTACGCCGATTCTCTATACGCGGAATTTGATCATCCATTACCGCCACGAGAAAGCGCACATGAATTGCGCGGCCTGTGGGATCAGGGTGCCTCCCCGCTCAAATTTCTGTCCCCACTGCGGGGCAAAATTGTCGGAGTCTATTTCTGCGGCATAGGCGCAGCCATCGGCGGCAATCCGAATTCTTTCAAGACGGGCTGGAAGGCCGGATGGGTGGCTCCATAACTACTCACTTCGTTCTCGAAGCTGGCAATAGCCCGGGCATTATCGTTGTAGGCCTTGATGATCTGAACGGCGCCAGGACGGTAGTTATCCAGGTCCATGGCCAGAATGTGAGACTGATAAAATAGAAAAAAGACAATGGTAAACGTGACGACTATTAGGGCCAACAGCAGGAGGAATACCTGGCGTTGCAATGCGGCAACCTGCCACTCGAGTTCCGGTGCGGGCGCGGCCATCTGATTTTCAGGATCATTCATGATTATTGATGGCTGGGGGGTTGCAAAGATTGAAGAATGCGAGTCAGCTCCGGGCTTTGGGCTTTCTGATTGTAAGCGGCTACGGCAGCAGCCAATTGCCGGGCCTGCATCAGCTTGGCGTTGGCAATAAGTGCCTGGCCCTGCAAGGCACGGGAGTCACGCGTAACAAAAAACACTTTTAGGGCAAAAACGACGCCAAAAACCACCAGCACTCCCAATACAAACGTCAGGACGCCGTTTAATGTTTCACTTTTCATGGTGGGCGGCAATGTAGCCGAATGATGCCATTTGTCCAATCGTTTTTTTACGCGAAAAAAATTGATTTTTCACGTTGAAATGGCGATGATGACGGGCTCAACGACATCGTGCCAAAAGAAGAACCAATCGAATTAATGGGAAATGTGACCCAAGTATTGCCCGGTACGATGTTCCGCGTCGCGCTCTCCAATGGGCATGAGGTTCTTGCCCATATCTCCGGTAAAATGCGGAAAAATTTCATTCGCATTTCCGTGGGCGATAAAGTCAACGTGGAAATGTCCCCCTACGATTTGAACAAGGCACGGATTATTTACCGCCACCCATAAAGTCGGTTGGATTTGGGAGTTCCTCCCGCAATTTCTAATACCATCAACATTCCGGGCCATGCGAATCCAATTTCTCGGAGCCACCCGCACTACCACCGGCTCCATGTATTTGCTCGAGGTGAACGGCAAGAAGGTGCTGATGGAATGCGGGCTTTTCCAGGGTCATCGTGAGGAGGAAACCGCCCGCAACTGTTGTTTCCCGTTTGACCCCAAACAAATCCACGCGGCCATCCTGAGCCACGCCCACATGGACCATGCCGGCAATTTGCCGAACCTGCGCAAGCAGGGTTTTACTGGAAATATTCATTGCACCTTCGCCACCCGGGACCTGGCGAGCATCATGCTAGTGGATTCGGCAAAGATCCAAATGGCCGATGCGGCCTTCGTTTCGAAACAGCGCGCCCAAAAGAGGCTTCCGCCGGTGGAACCTCTTTACACCATGGCCGATGCGGAAAAAGTCCTCGAACAATTTGTCTCCGTCAATTACGAGCGCCACGTGGAAGTAGTAGACGGGCTGACGGTAACCTTTCGTGATGCCGGGCATATCCTCGGCTCAGCCCAAGTTATCCTGGACATTACCGAGCGCGGGAAAAAATTTCGCTGGCTTTTCAGCGGTGATGTTGGCCGCGGCAGCGACGATATCCTGCGCGACCCCGCGCCGACGGAAAATGTGGATTATCTGCAGATCGAGTCCACTTACGCCGGGCGCGAGCATGCCTCCCGCGATCATGCTGATGAGAATATTTGCCGCCTCGTTTCAGAAACTCTCAACCAGAAGGGTAAGGTTATCATCCCTGCCTTTTCTGTCGGACGCACCCAGCAAATCGTTTACGTGCTTCACCAGCTCACACTCGCAGGCAAACTGCCGCGCGTGCCCATTTTCGTGGACAGCCCTTTGAGCGTAAACGCCACGGAAATCTATCGCCTTCATCCCGAATGTTTCAACGAAACTATTAATAAATTTCTGCACGAAAAGGAAAATCCTTTCGGCATGTCCAACCTGACCTATATTCGCGACGCCGAACAATCCAAAAAGTTGAATGATTTGAAAGAACCGGCCGTTATTATTAGTGCGTCAGGGATGGCTGAGGGCGGCCGCATCCGGCATCATTTGAAAAACCACATCGGCTTTGCCAATAATTTGATCCTTTTTATCGGCTATTGCGCGGAGCATACGCTCGGCGCGCAAATTCTTGCCGGCCAAAACCCCGTCAGCATTTTCGGCGAACCACACGAGGTTCGAGCCAAAATCGCTTCCATTGATTCCTATTCCGGCCATGCAGATAAGAATGAATTGAAACGCTACGTTCAGCGCATTTCTGGAAACATAAAAAAAATCATTTGCATCCATGGTGAGGAGGCCCAGTGCCTGGCTCATGTTGAAACCTTGCGTAGTATGAAACCAAATGCCGAGGTCATCGCCCCTGTTTATAAAGAAGCGCTCAGTATTTAAGCCTTCCACCATCGTGTGGGGAAACCCGGATTGATTAATTCAAAAGTAATTCGCCAATAGCAAAGAAGGTTACCCATTCCGTTAATAGCCCGAACTTGCTGCATCTCAAAAAATATCACATTGCGATGCTGATTGTGCAATAAATTGTGGTTTCGTCGGTTTCCGAGTCTAATTCTGTCCATTTTCTGGCCACTTTTCTCATCACTTGCTAAGACAAGACACCTTGGATAAGCAACTTACTAAAAAGGCACTTAATCTGCTTTGCAAGTATCAAGCACCGTATGGAAGGGAACCATCATCAGGGGTCCATGACCGACACCGTTCACCTCCGGACAAAAAATCCACAGGCAAACGGAGGCGCGGACCATCGGGACGTGGCATCACAGAATACTAAATTAGCTGTCCAAAACTCCGAACTCGCAGAGGAAAACGCGCAGCTCACGCGCGAACGCGATTTGTTGCGCATGGTGATCGATAACCTGCCTGACTTTATTTATGCCAAAGACAAAGTGGGCCGGTTTATCTTAAATAATGAAGCTCACGCTCATGACTTAGGCGCTGCCACGACGGCCGAGATGAAAGGCAAAAGTGATTTCGATTATTTCCCGCCAGACCTGGCCAAACAATTTTTTGAGGACGAACAGAAAATAATCAAGACGGGCGAGCCGGTTATCAACCAGGAGCAGTACAAAAAGAAACCCGGCGATCCTAATGGCGAATATTGCTGGTCCGTTTCCAGCAAAGTGCTGTGGCGCGATGAAAAAGGGAACATTCTTGGGACCGTCGGCATCACGCGTGACATTCATGAGTTCAAGATGGCGCAGGAAGCCCTGCGTACCAGTGAGGAAAAATTGCGCGAGTCTACTGCCCAGCTCGAACGCAGCAATCGCGAGTTACAGGATTTCGCCTACGTCGCCTCCCATGACTTGCAGGAACCACTGCGCAAGATTGTCGTCTTTGGCGAACGCCTAAAGGAAAAGGCCGCTGACCGGCTGGATCCCGAGACGCTCGATTATTTGCAACGCATGCAGAAGGCCGCCTCGCGCATGCAAAATCTCATCAACGACCTTTTGACATTTTCCCGCGTTACGACCAAGGCCCAGCCGTTTAGTCCGGTTAACATGGCGGAGCTGGCCCGTGAAGTTGTAGATGACCTCGAAGGACGCATTGAAATGACCAAGGGCCGTGTCGAATTGGGTGATTTGCCGGTCATCGACGCTGAGCCGTTGCAGATACGCCAACTGCTTCAAAATTTAATCGGGAATGCCCTTAAATTCCGCCGCCCTGAAGAGCCTCCTGTCGTCAAGATCCAGGCGAAATTCACTTCCGGCGTTTTGCCGCAGGCACCTGACTCCGCCCCGCAGCAATTATACGAACTGACGGTCAGCGACAACGGCATTGGTTTCGAAGAAAAGTATCTGGATCGGATTTTCAATGTCTTCCAGCGTTTGCATACCCGTAATGAATATGAAGGCACGGGGATGGGGCTGGCCATAGCACGCAAAATCGTTTTATACCATCGCGGCAACATTACAGCCAAAAGCGCGCCCGGACTGGGCGCTACATTTATCGTGACCTTGCCAGCGGCACATCCAAAACCAAATCAAAACGGACATTAATACCCCATAGCAAATTATGAAGAAGGAAGGAAAAATGATCTCAATCGTACTGGCCGACGACGACCCGGACGATCGCAAACTGACTCAGGATGCTTTTTGCGAAAACCGTTTGGCCAATGAATTTCATACTGTGGAAGACGGCGAGGAACTGATGGATTATCTGCTTCGCCGCGGTAAATATGAATCAATGAAAGGGGACCCTCTGCCCGGCTTGATTTTGCTTGATCTGAATATGCCGCGCAAAGACGGACGTGAAGCCCTCAAGGAAATCAAGGCCCACCCTGATTTGCGGCGCATCCCCATTGTTGTACTCACCACTTCCAAAGCGGAAGAAGACATTTTACGCAGTTACGATTTAGGTGTGAATTCCTATGTGACCAAGCCGGTTACTTTCAAGTCTCTCGTCGAATTAATTAAAGTCCTGGGACGCTATTGGTTCGAGGTAGTCGAACTTCCGCCGGAGGAAAACTAAACTCAATGTCCGGCAATCACGTAAAAATTTTACTCGTAGACGATGATGAAGATGATTTTCTCATCACCCGTGATTTGCTCTCCAAAATCCGCGACCGCCGCCATCATTTAGACTGGATCAATAATTATGATGACGGCCTGGCTGCCGTCAAAAAAGGCGAATACGATCTTTGTCTCCTGGATTACCGCCTCGGCGAACGCACTGGGTTAGAACTTTTACGCGAATCACAGGCGTTCAGGCATCGCCCGCCCATCATCCTGCTAACGGGACAAGGCGACCAGGAAATCGATATCGAAGCCATGAAAGCCGGCGCGGCGGATTACCTGATCAAAGGGCGGCTCTCCTCCGATACTATCGAACGCGCCATCCGTTATGCTATTGAACGCAAGCGCGCCCAGGAAACCCTCCGTCAAGAGCGTGATTTCATCAGCCGCATCATGGAAACCAGCCCCTCCGGAATTGTGGTGACAGACTGCGAAGGGAAAATCACCTTTGCCAATCCACGCGCAGGGGAAGTGTTGCAGCTTTCCAAACACGCCGCCCATACCGGAAATGTTTTAACCTGGCGCGTGGCCGACCTGGACGGCAATCTTCTCTCCGGCCAGGTATCCCGTTTAAAAAATGTAATCATTTCCGGCGACCCAGCACTGGATATCCATCATGTCATTGAGTTTCCCGATGGCCAGCGTGCCGTGCTTTCCACCAACGCCACTCCTCTCTTTAACCACGAAGGTCGTATTGATGGCATGATTGTTACGGTTGAAGATGTTACCCAGCGTCTGGCGCTGGAAACACAGCTTCGCCAATCGCAAAAAATGGATTCACTCGGGCAGCTTGCTGCCGGCGTGGCCCATGACATTAACAACATTCTCACCATCATTCAGGGACATGCCGGCCTGCTGCTTCATGCCGCGCTTCCCGATTCTGATTCAGCTAAATCTGCATCTCAGATCGCAGCCGCCTCGGAACGTGCCGCCGGTTTCATCCGCCATTTGCTAGCGTTCAGCCGGAAACAGATTTACCGCACCAAAATCCTCGATTTAAATTCAGTGCTTCACAACCTGGAAGGCTTGTTGCCACGAATGTTAGGCACTCATATCACGCTGGAAATTCATGGTGCCCCGCAACTGCCCCATATTGCCGCCGATACGGCACTCGTGGAGCAAATCGTTATGAATTTGGCCATCAATGCGCGCGATGCTATGCCCAAAGGCGGCAAACTCGTGATTGAAACCTCCGCTATCAGCATGGACTCTATTTCGGTCCGCCGCCATCCTGAAGGCCGTACCGGCCATTTTGTCTGCCTCTCCGTGGCAGACAGCGGTAGTGGAATCGAGCCCTCCTTAATTCGCAGGATTTTTGAACCTTTCTTTACCACCAAGGAAGTTGGCAAAGGCACCGGCCTGGGATTAGCCACCGTCTATGCCGTCGTCAAACAACATCACGGTTGGATTGAAGTTCAAAGTGAAGTAGGTGTGGGCACCACTTTCAAAATCTATCTCCCGGCGTCAGATCAAGGTTTCGCTGATCCAGTCACCCCCTCCACGCAAAATCAAAATGTTCGCGGTGGCAAAGAAACTATCCTCGTTGCCGAGGATGAAAGTGCGCTGCTGGATCTGATGCAACACGTCCTTTCCAAATACCAATACAAGATTTTAACGGCCGCCTCTGGCAACGACGCTTTGCGCATTTGGGACCAGCACCAGGGGCACATTGATTTGCTTTTGACCGATGTCATCATGCCCGGTGGTATGACCGGACGCGAATTGGCCACCGAACTCAAAAAACGAAAGCCTGACCTTAAAGTCATTTTCACCAGCGGCTTTAATTCCTCAATGGCTGGTAAAGACTGGGGCGACACTGTTTTCCTTCCCAAACCTTACTTACCAGACGTCGCTGCCAAGTTGATTCGAAGTACTTTAGACTCGTCTCCTGCAGCATTTGTTGGAGCCTAACCTTCGGCCGGTGAGTTTGCGATTGTGATTGTCCTAAGCTTCCTTATAGTTGGCCCTCACCGGCATCCAACTATGGCACAAAATAAACCGCTTACTCCGGAAAGGATTATGCAATTTGCGTGGGGTTATGCCCCAACGCTCGTTATCGAAGCTGCTGTGCGACATGGCATCTTCGACTTGCTAAACAAAGGTCCATTAACGGCAGCCCAGGTGGCTGCCCGAACAGGCACTTCACTACGCGGCGTCAAAGGCATCCTGGATGTTCTTGTCAGCATCCACCTGCTTCGGCACAAAGGCGAACGTTTTGCCCTCACGCCGGAAAGTGCAGCCTTTCTCGTGTCCACCAGCCCCGCCTATTACGGTATGCTGTTCCGTCATATCAGCGGGCAGCTTCTTCCCGGCTGGCTTCAATTGACCGAAGTTGTTCGCACCGGCCGTCCGACGAACAAAGTCAATAATCGCAAACAAGGCGCGCAATTCTTTGCTACATTCGTTGAATCCCTATTCCCTCTGAGCTTTCCTGCGGCCAGCGCCCTTGGCCACCATCTTGGAATCGCAAAAGTTTCTAACTCTATCAGTGTGCTGGACATTGGTGCAGGCTCAGGCGTTTGGGGCATAGCTCTTGCCAAACAATCGCCGGATGTGCATATCCATGCCGTGGACTGGCCCCAGGTATTGAAAGTAACCCGCCGTGTCGCCCAAAAACACGGCGTCGCAAAAAGGCTCTCCACTGCGCCTGGAGATTTCTTCGAAGCCGATTTTGGCAAAGGGCATCGCGTCGCCACCATTGGGCACATTCTGCACAGCGAAGGACGCGAACGAAGCCAGCGATTGTTAAAGAAAGTCTTTCATGCTCTCGCCCCTGGCGGTACGGTGGCCATCCAGGAGTTCGTCCCGAACGAAGACCGCACAGGCCCGCCCAATGCCCTCATCTTTGCAGTCAACATGCATATTAACACCGAAACTGGCGATACGTTTACCTTCGGTGAAATGAGCCAATGGCTGCGGAAAGCAGGATTCAGAAATCCACGATTGCTGGACGTCCCATCCGTTTCTCCGCTGATATTGGCGGACAAGCCGAAATAACGTGCGGGTATTATCAGTAAGCTCACTTCTTCAACCGGAAGAACAGGTTCACAGACGATGGCGTATTTGACACCATATTCTGGAAGCCTACTAATGTCGGAGAATTTGTCACGTTCACCCAGACTGGATTGATTAGATTTGAACAGCTCTGCAACCCGAACAAGTAGGCCCATGCAGGCCATGCCAGCTGTACATTTGACCCTGCTTGCATTGATAATAAAGACGGAGCTATCGCGATCGCATTGGTTACTACGGCCGTTACTCCCAGCCCGCTTTGAATGGTTATCGCGATCGGATAAACTCCGGAATTTACATAGGTGTGCGAACCAAAGACCTGTTTAATTTTCGCTGTATTGGTATTGATTATTCCCGCTGAGATCGAATTATCTCCCCATTGGATACTCGTGGTGAAATTCGTAACCGCACTTCCCACTATACCATTGGTGAAAGTCGCCAGCAATAAGTTCGTAAACGGCCCCGTCCATTGCG